>NZ_JAFMPZ010000392.1 GCF_017353455.1 Streptomyces laculatispora | reverse complement strand
GTGTCTGGATAGCCCCGTTCACGGGCCTGAGCCCGCGTGTCTTCGGTAAGTTGGTGACTGCGTTGCGCCGCGAGGGTGCGGATTCGGTCCGCAAGGGCCGCCCGTGGTCCCTTCCGCTGGAAGACCGGGTGCTGCTTGTCGCGGCCTACTGGCGCACGAACCTGACCATGCGCCAGCTTGCTCCGCTCTTCGGTATCTCAAAATCCGCGGCAGACCGCATCATCGATCACCTCGGCCCGTCGCTCGCACTGCAGCCGCGCAAGCGGTTCCAAAAGGACACCGTGCTCATCGTGGACGGCACCCTGGTGCCCACCCGCGACCACACCATCGCCGAGCAGTCCAAGAACTACCGGTACTCCACCAACCACCAGGTCGTCATCGACGCCGACACCCGGCTCGTTGTGGTGGTCGGCCGGCCCCTGCCCGGCAACCGCAACGACTGCAAGGCGTGGGAGGAGTCCGGCGCGAAGGCCGCCGTCGGCAAGACCATGACGATCGCCGACGGCGGCTATCCGGGTACCGGGCTCGTGATGCCCCACCGTCGCCGCAAAGGCGAGGAACTGCCTGGCTGGAAGCAGGCTCACAACAAGTCCCACAAGCAGGTCCGCGCCCGCGTCGAGCACGTCTTCGCCCGCATGAAGACCTGGAAGATCCTCCGCGACTGCCGTCTCAGAGGCGACGGCGTCCACCACGCCATGCGCGGAATCGCTCGCCTGCACAACCTCAACCTCGCCGGATAAACGAGCGGTCGGGCCGGCCACCGACCACGCCCACACTCCTCAGGGACCATTTACGGGACAGGACTTAGGCCATCGCGCGCGAGGAACTTAGCGGCGGCCTTCGGGGTGGTCAGGGCGCCTTCGAAGCTGGGGATCGAGGCCGCTCCGACAATTGCCCGCCGCGCTGCCGGGCCGGAGATCTTCTCGCCGGCCGCCGTGGCGTCGCGCAGACGTGCAGCGGTGGTCGCTGCGGCGAGGGCGGTCTCGACGTCGAGTTCTCCGTGGAAGCCTCTGCGCTCGCGGCTGCCGTAGCCGCTGGAGGTGCGGGCATCCAGGGCGGTGCGCATGTGTCCGTACTGGATGGCGAGGGCGACCAGGCCACCGGGCCGGCGGGCGATGTGCCAGGCCAGGGTTCTGCGCAGACGGCTCAATCCAAGGTTGCCGTGCGGGTCCTCCGGTACCCGTTGAGCCGGCAGGCCCTGAGCAGTGGCCTCCTGGTTGATCCACGACACGAGGTCCTCGACGCGGCGATCCAGCGTGGCCCGCTTCAGCGCACCGTGGTGCCTTCGCTGGGAGACGATGTCGTGGTGGGTGGAGCTGAACAAGAGCTCGCCCTTGGGGACGATGCGTTCCAGGACGCGGATGGCGTTGACGACCGGAGTGATCGCGACCCATGGGACTGCCCGCTCCTCGCCGGCGGAGACATGGTGCCCGTCGGAGTCACGTACGTTCTTGTAGTGGTGGGAGCGGATCAGATGCCGCGGCATGGAGCCGTCGGGATTCGGTTGCGGGTCGGGGCAGCAGCCGGATCGCAGCGACCGTGCCTCCTGGGAGCGCATCCCGGTCAAGTACAAGATCACGATTGCGGCTGCCGTAGCCAGGTGCCGCACCAGGATCGGCGTCTCCTCGTAGTCCATGAACTCGCGCCATGGCCGTCCCTCGATCCGGCCCGTAACCGGCACCTGCATCGGGCTGGGGCCAGGCCGCTGAGCCGCGAGTCGGTAGAGTCCGCGCCGGGCGACGATGGTCTGGACTTGGGTCCGGCTGCACCCGGTGACCGCGGCGACGTAGTGGTGGGACAGTGTGACGCCATGCAGCCGGCTCACGGTGGCGGGCAGCGGTGCACCGGAGTTGATCAGAGGCAGCAAATAGCTCTTGAGAGCTGCCAGGCCCTCGCGGGTGGTCTTGGCGGCTTTCACCTGTGCGTGCATGCGGCGGCGTTCGTCCCAGGCAGCCAGGATGTCGCCGGAGAAGTCCTCGACCAGACGGATCGACCAGGTGAGCAGAGGGCCGATCACGGTCGGATCCAGCGGCTCGGTCTTGTTCTCCCCGCCTGCCTCTCCCGTCTCGGCGGGTAGATAGTCGTCGATGCCCTCGTCCTCCCAGGGAGGACGCGTAATGCCGCAGGGCCTGGCCGAGAGCTGGTCGAAGGCCCACAGGTCCGAGAGCCAGCGCAGAATCGTCAGGGCATGACCGCGCGTACAGCCGCTGGCGTACTTGGCGGCGTACGCCTTCCAGTGCTCCGTGGTGCAGTCGCTGAGCTGGGACACGCCTTGTCGGTCGATCCAGCGTACGAACTTCATCCACTGGATGATGTTGTCGCGCATGCTGGTCACGCCGTCGCGTGTCCGGTTCTGAAAGCCGCGTTCCCGTAAGTAGGTGGGGCGCAGCTCGCCGTTGATCAGGACCCAGAGGACACGACGGACCTCGCTCCGCAAGGTGGCCGGGCACTTCCTCAGATTGATCTTGTGGATGCTGTCCCCGGGGTTGTCGGTCAGCGGGCCCAGCGACCAGATGTCGTCGCTGTAGACGGAGTTGACGTGGGTGTTGCCGACGCTGATCCACCGTTCCATGACGACCGGGCTGTCCCGGGAGCGGCAGGATGTAAGGATCGGCCTCGATGGACAGTGCGGTCGTCACGGGGCCAGGTCTCCCTCGAGCAGGTGGTCGATGATCATCCGGTCGCGGTCGGTTACCCGGCCCAGTGCGGCATCCCAGGTGCTCTCGTTGACCTTTGACCGCAGGTCATCGAGTCGCTGGAGATGTTCGTCCCAGCGCTCGCGCCAGAGTTTCTCGGGCCAGGCGGAACGAAGCGAGATCAGCTGCCGGCGCAGAAGCGCGAGGCGCGGGTGGTGGCCGGTGTGGACCCGGGAGTTCTCGCAGGACAGGCAGAGCAGGAAGTCGGCGCCGCACCCGCCGTTCGGGTCCGGTCAGGGGCTGTTGTCCTCATCCGCGCAGTCCGCCGTCGCGGTCTCCTGGTGGGCCTCGTTGGCCGCGTCCGTCAGACGCCCGTGGAAGGTGTAGTCGCGGGCCTGTTCGAGGGCCTCCTCGGCGCCCGCCGCGATGACGTCGACGGCGGCCTCCTGGACGTTCTCGTCAGGCAGAACGTAGATGCTCTCGTGGGTGCCGGGCTTGTGCTGCAGGGCAAAAGCTCTACAAGCTGGCCGAGGACGAACTGCTCGACCCACGCGCGCTGGCCCTCCCCAACTGGGAGACGCTCATCGCACTGGCCGACGCACTCGTCGCCGCATCCCACGACCAGTACCGGGGGTGGGGAGAGGTGGTCACCTTCGCCGCGTGCACCGCCGCACGAATCGGAGAGATCTCAGGCTGTCGCGTCGGGGACATCGACACGACCCAGTGGATCTGGACCGTGCGGCGCCAGACCACACCCGCGCCCGGCGGACTGACCGACAAGGGCACCAAGGGCAAGCGGGCCCGCAAGGTTCCCATCGTCGAGGAGATTCGCCCTCTCGTCGCCCAGCGCATCCTGTCGGCCGGCCCCGATCCCGACGCCCGGCTGTTCACTGGCCCACGAGGCGGACGCATCTCCACCGCCGTCCTGCGTGACGCCACACACTGGGACGACGTAGTCACCAAGCTCGGCTACGAACATCTGCGCCGCCATGACCTCCGGCACACCGCATTGACCTGGTTCGCCGACGCCGGAGTCCCCGTACACGTCCTTCGCAGGATCGCCGGCCACGGTTCCCTGACCACCACCCAGCGCTACCTGCACCCCGACGTACACAAGATCACAGCAGCCGGAGCGGCGCTCTCGGCCCACTTCAACGCGCTGCGCGCACCACGCTCGCTGCCGAGCCCCATAGTCATGACCCGCTGCCCCAGTCAAGGACGCTGGTCCCCAGCTGGTCCCCAAAAACGGTCAGGGCCGGTTTCGCATTACTCCGAAACCGGCCCTGACCTCGACTTTCTCAAGTCGGGACGACAGGATTTGAACCTGCGACCCCTTGACCCCCAGTCAAGTGCGCTACCAAGCTGCGCCACGTCCCGCTGCGATTCCCCCCGGTGTTCCCGGGCGGCTGCGCAGGACAAACATTACCTCACTCGGTGGACCGGATCGACGCCCGTGCCTGCTGGGCGCGAGTCGCCAGGGATTCCGCGCCGCAGGCCGTGGCCAGCTTGTGCGCCCGCGCGAGTTCCCTCGGGGAGCGGGTCGCGATGCCGTGCTCGACGAGGGCGAGTGCGAACTCGTACCGGGACGGCGACGCCTCCAGATGGCGGACCGCCTCGCCCAGCAGGCGTTCGGCCTCCTCCGGACGGGCGAAGATCGCGACGCAGCGCAGTGCCTCGCCGATCGCGGTATCCGTTCCGAACCGCTCGGCGTGCACCCGGGCCGAGTTGGCGATCCGGGCGGCGCGGCCCGGGTCCTCGTCGGCCAGTGCGCGTGCCAGGTCGCCGGCCCAGGGGCCCCAGATACCGTTGAACCTGCCGCGCGGTTCGAGGGCCTGACCGGCGGCTTCCAGTTCGGTGACGGCTTCCTTGATACGGCCTTCGGCGAGCAGCAGGCGGCCCCGGACGCACGGTGCGTCCGGGAGCACCATGGCGCTGGGGTAGGGCAGGCCGAAGTCGTACTGGTCGGCGATCTTGCGCGCCTCGGTGACGCGGCCTCGGGCCAGCAGTGTGTCGATGAGCAGACAGGCGGCGTCCCAGTGGACGGGCAGTCCGCTGCCGACACGGTCGGCGAGACGGAGCCCCTCGCGCAGGAAGCCCTCCGCCTCGGCGAGGCGGCCGCGACGGCGGTTCACCAGGCCGAGGAGCGTGTGGGCGAAGGCGAGGTGGGCGCCGCTCCAGCCGGAGATCTCGAAAGCACGCACCGCTTCGCCGAAGAGTTCCTCGGCGCGGTCGAGGCGGTCGGTGAAGGCGTAGGTGATGCCGAGCAGGGTGGGGAGTTCGAAGCCCCATTCCGTATCGGTCCAGCCGAGACCACGGGCGGGATGGCCGTTGACCAGGGCGCGTTCGCAGAGGTCGACGATCAGCTGGGAGTTCTCGCCGCGCAGCATGGCGTCGAAGGCCCGCAGGGTGAGCAGCGCCCGCTCGGCGTTGTCCCGGCCGGTGAGGTGGTCGGCGTTCGCGGCGAGCCTGCGCGAGCGGCCCGCACCGTCCTCCTCGGTCGCCTGCATGCCCTCCCAGAGGAAGTGCGCGGCCTGCAGCCGCATCAGACCGGGGCCGGGCGCGGTGCGCTCGGCCTCGGCCGCGAGGGCGAGCGCCGCCTCCTTCAGCTGGTTGTTGTGCGACAGCGCGGCGGCGAGCCGGAAGGTGGCGTCGACCCGCAGGTCGTCGGCGAGACCGGGAAGGTCGAGCGCGGCCCGTAAATGCTGCACGGTGGTGGGCGGCGAGCTGAGCAGCGTGGCACAGCCCAGTTCGTAGAGCAGGGTGGCGCGCACATCGTGGCGCGGCGGTTCCTGAAGAGCCCGTTCCAGACAGCGGCGGGCCGCCTCGGGTGCACCGACCGCGAGGTGCTGGCCGGCGGCTGCCCGGAGTTGCTCGACCAGCTCGTGGTCGTCGTCCGGATGGACTTCGAGCAGATGCCGGGAGGCCGCGGCGGGGCCGAGACCGGCCCGGGTGATCGCCCAGGCCGCCCTGCCGTGCATGGCGGTGCGCGTGGCCGGCGGGATCGAGCGGTACACGGCGGTGGCGATCAGCGGGTGCACGAACTCCAGCGGGTCGAAGCCGCTGACGATACGGGCCTCGCGCAGCCGGGCCGTGCAGTCCGCCGCCTCCGCCGGGCTCATTCCGGCCAGGGTCGCGGCGAGGTCCTGGGAGATGTCGGTGCCGAGCACTGCCGCGGCCCAGGCGAACCGGTTGGCGTTGGTGCCGAGCCGTTCGAGCCGGGCGACGAGTCCGCTGCCGCGGGCCGAGGCACCGAGTTCGCGCAGCAGCCCGGCGGACTCCTCCAGCGGCGCCAGCTGGCGGTCCTGGACCTTGGCGACGAGTTCGACCGCCTCGTACGGGTTGCCGCCGGTGACGGCCCAGACCTCGCGGCAGAACGGGTCGTCGGCGTGCTCGCCGAGGCCCGCGCGGACCAGTTCGGCGGTGGCGTCCGGAGTGAGGGCCCGCAGGGCGACCCGCACCTGCGCGGGATGACCGCCCGCAGCGGTGCGCGCCGCTTCCCGGGCGGCGAGCTCCTCCGGGCGGTGCGCCTGGACGACGAGGACCCGCAGTTCACCGAGCCGGGCGGTGAACGAGGCCAGCCAGGCGAGGGATTCGCCGTCGGCCCAGTGCGCGTCGTCGATGAGGAGCAGCAGCGGGCGGTGGCTCAGCCGGGAGGCGAGCCGTGAGACGACCCAGTCGAGGCCGTCGCGCACACCCTGCGGATCGGGCTGCGGACCGGTCGGCTCGACGAGTCCCAGGGCGGGTGCGGCGATCTCGTACCAGGCCCCGAACAGTGCGCGTACGTCGTCGGCGGGGAGCTGTTCCAGTGCGGGCTGCAGCAGTTGGCGTACGACGTGGAACGGTACGGAGGTGACGGTCTCGCCGCCTCGTGCGGACCAGACGGTGCACCGGTCGGCTGCCATGGCCTGGATCTCGGCCAGCAGCGCTGTCTTGCCGATGCCTGCTTCACCGCTGAAGATCAGCAGCCCGCCGGACGCCTGAGCGCCGCAGAGTGCGTCGACGGCTTGCGCGGCGGCGGCGAGTTCCGGTTCGCGCTCGTACAGCGGCCGGGACGGTTTCATGCCTACCCTCCCCCAAAGTGGTACGGACAACTGTCGAGAATAGTCGTGCGCGGGGGCCCACCAACAGTGGTTCGGGGAGTTCTCCGCAGGTGCGAGGCACAATCGAGGGGTGGACGAGACTCGCAGGGACCGCGACACCGAAGGCCGGGCGCACAACGCGCGCCCCCGCGACGGGCTGGGGCGCCCCTTGCCCTACGGCTCGCCGGGAGTGGAGCGGCAGCCCGAGGGTGTGGTCCGTTCCCCGGAGGAGACCGTCCGGGAGGCACAGCGGCTGCTGGACGCCGGGATGCCGTTCCACGCCCATGAGGTCTTCGAGGACGCGTGGAAGTCGGGCCCCGTGGCGGAACGGGAGTTGTGGCGCGGACTGGCCCAGCTGGCTGTCGGCCTGACCCATGCCGCCCGCGGCAATGTGACGGGCGGGGCGCGGCTGCTGCGGCGGGGCGCGGCGGCACTCGCGGAGTTCGGCGAGCACGGCGGTACGGGCGCATCCGGCGTCCCCGGCCCGCCCGAGGACGCCGCTGCCGGCGACTCCCCCGGCTCCTCGGCGCACGGGATCGGTGTCCGTGCGCTGATCGGCTGGGCGCGGGAGCTGGCCGGGCGGGTGGAGGAGCCGGGCGCGGGGCCCGTCGACGCCACTGTCGAGGCGCCGCGCCTGCGGGCCGGCCGCCGGTAGTCCGGACGGTGGCGGGCGCCGGACACGCGTCCTTTCCCTCCCTTTGACCGAGAGCGGCGAACAGGGCAGCGCGAAGCTATTACCATCCCGCGTCATGAGCACTTCTGACCAGGACCAGGCCGTGGACACCCCGATAGCCGCCCCCGACGCCGGGGAGCGTCGCCTGACGCCACGTCAGGCGAGACGGCTGCGCATCGCCCTGTCCTCCGTCGGCATGGCCGCGATGGCGGTCGTCCTGGGGCTGCGGATCGCGAGCCGGTCCTCCGTCCTGGTGGTCGGGGTGTACGGGCTGGCGCTGATCCTGTGCGGGATCGTGATCGAGCTGAGCCGCAACGGCCGTACCCGGCTCGGCAGTTGGCTGCTGGGCATCGGTCTGGTGGCGGCGATCGGTGCGGACTGGCTGCTGATTCCGTGATCCGCTGCCGCCCTGCCCCGGCCGGTTGAACGGCAGGCTCCCGAGCGCTGCCGTCCTGCCGCCGGGCCGGCGCTCGCGGACCCTGACCGCCGCCGCCCCCGCGCGCTCAGCGCACGGAGATCCGTACGGTGTCGCCGTGTGGGTCCGCCCGGTCCAGCCAGTCGGCGGACAGGTGGACGGGGAGGCCGGGCCGGGCGGGCAGCAGCAGCCGTTGCCGGTGCAGCAGCCGCCCGTTCTGACGGACCTCCAGCAGCGGGGCGGTCAGCCGCCGCTCGGTGCGCAGGACGAAGCGATTGTTCAGCGGCCGGTCGGCGTCGGGGCCGATGAGATTGGGCGCGATCCAGGTCAGCGGGGCCGCGACCGTGAGCGCCGTACGGCCGGCGGGCCAGGACCCGGTGGCGAGGTGGCGCAGTACGGGGGCGGCGACGGCCCGCCCCTCGGCCGCCGCGGTGCCCGCGCTCTCCACCGCGTGCAGCAGATTCCCGACGGCGAAGACGCCCTGCTCGCCGGTGCGGTACGAGGCGTCGTGGGCGGGGCCGCGGGTGCCGGGGTCCAGGGCGACCGCGCCGCGCCGGGCCAGTTCGTGGTCGGGGATCCAGTCGCCCGTGAAGACCACGGTGTCGCAGCGGAGCGTCGTGGTCCGGCCGTCGTGGTGGCGCACCGTGACGCCGGTGAGCCGCCCGCGCCCGGTCAGGCCGGTCACGGTGGTGCGGCTGAGCACCGGGGCGCCGGGGCGCCGGCGCATCGCGGCGAGGGGTTCCGGCGGCTGGCCGGTCACCAGGGCGGCCACCTCGACTCCGGCGACGCGCAGGGTGCCGGCCGCCGCATGGGCCACGGGTTCGTCGCCGACGACCACCGCGCGCGTACCGATGTACTGGTGGTGGAGGTGGACGGCCTGCTGGAGCTCCCCGGTCGTGTAGACGCCGGCGGGGCGGGTGCCGGGGACGAGCCGGGCGCTGCGGGGGCGTTCCCGGGCGCCGGTGGCGAGGAGGACGGCGCGGGCGGTGATCCGTTCCAGTCCGCCCGGTCCGGTGGCGTCGAGGGTGCGGGGTCCGGCCCAGCCCGTGACGGTGATGCCGGTGCGCAGGGTGGCGCCGGCCCGGTCGGCGGCGGCTGTGCAGCGCAGGGCGTACTCGGGCCCGCTCACGCCGCCGGAGGTCCGGCGACTGCCGAAGCCGCCGTGGTGGCAGTGGCGCGGGATTCCGCCGGTGCTCTGTTCACGCTCCAGCACCTCCACCCGTGCGCCGGACGCGGCGAGTTCGGCCGCCGCGCCGAGTCCGGCGGGGCCCGCGCCGACGACCAGCACATCGACCGTCCGCTCGCGACGGGTCATGTCCGCGCCTCCTCGATGAGCGCGCGGAGCCCGGCCCCGCAGTAGAAGCCCTGGCAGCGCCCGTTGCCGGCCCGCGTCCTGCGCGCCAGCCCTTCTGCCGAGCGCGGCGGCAGCACGGAGGCCAGTGCGTCGCGGACCTCGCCCGCGGTGACGCGTTCGCAGTGGCAGACCACGGTGCCGTAGGCGGGGTCCCCGGCGATGAGTCCGGCGTCCAGGTAGGGGCGGTCGGTCGCCTCGCCGAGGTCCGGCATGGTGACGGGCGGCAGTCCGGCCGGTGCGCCGAGACCGAGACCGGTCCGGGCGAGGAGGGCGGTGACGTGTGCGGCGATGGCCATGGAGGCGGTCAGCCCGGTGGACCGGATGCCGCCCACGGCGATGTAGCGCCGGTCCGGGTACTCCTTGATCCGGTAGTCCTCGTGGCCGGTGGCCGCGCGCAGCCCCGCGTAGACGGCGGTGACCTCCTCGTCGATCAGCCGCGGCAGGATCCTGCGGCCCTTCTCCCGCAGCAGCGCGATGGCGTCCTCGGTCGACTCGGTGGCGGCCTTGTCGTCGAGGTCCTCGGCGGTCGGGCCGAGCAGTACGTTGCCGAAGACGGTCGGTGCCACCAGGACGCCCTTGCCCGCCGCGGTGGGAACGGGCAGCAGGATATGGCGGACGAGATCGCGCGCGAGCTTGTCGAAGACGATGAGCTGTCCGCGGCGCGGGGTGACGGTGAAGGCGTCGTGCCCGAGCAGCCGGTCGATCTCGTCGGCGTGCAGTCCCGCCGCGTTGATCAGCTGACGGGTGCGGACCGGGCCGCGGGTGGTGGTCAGGGTGTGGATGCCGGTGCTGGACTCGATGCCCGTGACGCGGCAGTCCAGGTGCAGATGGACGCCGGCCAGGACTGCCTGGGTGGCGAAGGCGAGCGGGGTGGTCCAGGGGCAGATCACGGACTCGTCGGGAATCTCCAGTGCGCCGAGCGCGCCCGGCCCCAGGTGCGGTTCGAGCTCGGCGAGCCGGCCCGCGTCCAGCAGCCGTGCAGCGTGGTAGCCGTTTCGCTCGGCCTTCGCCAACAGGTCCGGAAGCGCGTCGAGTTGTTCCTCGTCCCAGGCCACGAGGAGGGCGCCGACACGTTCGACGGGGATGCCCGTCTCTGCGGCGTACGCAGCGAGTCTGCGCTGCCCCTCGCGTACCAGCCGGGCCTCCAGCGAACCGGGCACGGCGTCGAACCCGGTGTGCAGGATCGCGGTGTTGGCCTTGGACGTGCCGTTGCCGATGTCGTCCGAGGCCTCGACGAGGGCGCTACGGACGCGGTGACGGGCCAGCTCACGGGCGATCGCGGTGCCGACCACACCGGCTCCGATGACCGTGACGTCGTAGGGCGGGCCGTCGGGCAGCGGCTGCCCGGCCGTCGTGACGGTGCGGTTCATCGGCCGGTCCGGGCCGTTGTCACGACCGCTCCAGGAGCGTGTCGACGGCCGCGCGGAATCCGGCGAGGCGCTCGGCCGCCTCGGCGGGGCCGATCCTCGGCTCGTACACCGCGGCCGGTTCCCAGTCGGGCACGGCCTGCCGCAGGGAGAGCCCCGGATCGAGGCCGAGCCGGGCCACGGCCCCCACACCGAGCGCGGTGACGTCGGGCAGCGCGGACACCTCGACGGGCCGTTGCAGCAGGTCGGCCTGGGTCTGCATGAGCAGCGCGGAGCGGGTCAGCCCGCCGTCGACGCGCAGCACCCCGGGCCGCGCCCCCAGATCCGCCGCCACCGCTTCGGCCAGCTCGGCCACCTGTGCGGCGATGCCCTCGCACAGGGCCCGCACCAGATGGCCCGCGGTGGTGTCCAGGCTCAGCCCGGTCACCGAACCTCGCAGGTCGCCGCGCCACCAGGGGGCGGCGAGCCCGGCGAGCGCCGGTACGAAGGTGACGCCCCCGGAGTCGGGGACGGAGCCGCCGACCGGGTCGAGGTCTGCGGCGCCGGAGATCACCTTGAGGTCGGTGAGCCAGCGCACCGCTGAGGCCGCCGTGTAGACCTGCCCGTCCAGGCAGTAGCTGGTCTGCCCGCCGAGCCGCCAGGCGACGCAGCTGACCAGTCCGGTGGAGCTGCGGCGCGGCGCCGGGCCCGTCTGGGCCAGCAGGAACGCACCCGTGCCGTAGGTGCACTTGGCGGTTCCCGGCTCCAGCGCGCTCTGTGCCAGCAGGGCGGCCTGCTGGTCGACGAGGAGTCCGGTCAGCGGGAGCTCGCCGCCGAACGCGGTCGTCGTTCCGAACACTCCGGCGGCGTCGACCACCGACGGCAGCCGTTCGCCGCCGAGGCCGAAGATGTCCAGGGCGGCGGGTGACCAGCCGACCCGGTCGAGATCGAGCAGCTGGGTGCGCCCGGCCGTCGCGGCGTCCGTGACGAACGCACCGGTGAGCCGGTGGACCAGCCAGGAGTCGCTGGTGGTGACGACTCCCTCGCGGGTCAGTTCGCGGCGGATCCAGGCCATCTTCGGGGCGGCGAAATAGGGGTCGAGGGGCAGCCCGGTCAGTTCTTTCAACTCTTCTTCATGCACGGCGAGTTCGCCACACAGCCCGGCGGCCCGGCGGTCCTGCCAGACGATTGCGTCGGTGAGCGGCCTTCCGGTGTCCGGATCCCAGGCGAGCACGGTCTCGCCCTGATTGGCGAGCCCGACGGCGGCCACCGGTTCACCCGCTTCGGCCAGGGCCCGCGTTCCGGCGTCGACGACCGAGCCGTACAGCTCGGCGGGGTCGGCCTCGACCACTCCGCCGGAGCCGAACCGGGGGCGCACCGGAGCCGAACCGGAACCGATCACGCCCCGCTCCGGGCAGATCACCAGCGCCTTGGTGCCGGAGGTCCCCTGGTCCACAGCGAGTACCGGACCTGTCATCGGCTCTCCAGTGGTACGCAAGCTCCGGCGCTTGAACGGAATCGTGATCTTCGGTTGCGGAAACCCAGAGTGGTGCAGCCCGGCGGTTCCGTCAAGCACCCGTAAAGCCTATGCCCGGAACCCTCCTTCAACGCTCAACCTCCGGTTGACCGAGGCGACTTGAATAAGATCCACGAATCATTCGGGAGTTCGACGCAACGGGCTCTACACTCACCGCCGAGCAACAAGCGGACGCCTTACAGCAGTTCATATTTCAACAGCTGCATCACCCCCCACGTCCTAGAGGATCGATGAGACCGACACCACGCCCAGAGCGCATCCATGGCCAACAGTGATTTCCGGCCGGTTTACCACCCGGCCGGCCACGACAATGAACTCCGTTCCGCGTTACAGGATTTACGGACCGGCCGCTGGCTCTCCATGCGCAATCTGCTGGAGAGCACGCCGGACTGGACCCTGTGGACCCAGCGCACCCAGGTGCTCGGAGCGGTTGCCGCGGGGTCGGACGCGGTACAGGCCTGGCTGACCGAGGAGCCCCGGAGCGTCGCGGCCGCCGTGATGCACGCCCGGGTCGTCGTGGAGCGGGCCGTCCGGGCTCACCGCGAGGGGCACCGCCGCGCGCAGGAGCTGTGGCAGCAGGCCTGGGAGGCGTGCCGCTCGGCCGCCCATGCCTCGCCCGCGGACCCCGTGCCCTGGGTGTGCCTGCTGGCCCTCTCCCAGCTGGACGAACGCCAGCGGCTGGAGGAGCACCGGCTGCATCCGCCGGGGCCCATGCTCTTCCCGGGGCCGTGGGGTCTGCTGGCGGAGGCGGACAAGCGCGATCCGTTCAACCGCGAGGCCTATCACCGGATGCTGCAGTTCGTCTACGCGCGCAAGGCCGGTGGCACCCTCTCCGAAGCGGTCAACTTCGTTCAGTGGGCGGCCTCCTCGGCGCCCGACGGGTCCGCTCTGCACGTGCTTCCGCTGTACGTGCGGGTCGAGCGCTACCGTCGCGAACGCGGCCATGAGAAGGCGCTGGACCTGCACTGGGTCACCGAGGACGCGGAGCGCGACGCCGTCCGCGCTCTGGACATCTGGTTCCTGCGCACGTCCGCGCCCAGCCACACCCTGCTCGACCTCAACTATCTGGCGCACGCCCTGTGGGGCGCGCTCCAGTTCGCCGACGCGGCGCCGGTGTTCAGGGAGCTCGGCCCCTATTTCACCTCGCTGCCCTGGGCGTACCGCACCCGTACGCCCAAGGACCCCGGCGGCGCCGAGGAAGTGTTCCTGCGCGCCCGCGGCCGCGCCCTGGCCGCGGCCCGCGACCCAGGCAGGGGACCGCACGGCTGAGCCGGAGCCCGCACCGCCCCGCGCCCTCTTCCTGTCACCCGCACCGTCTCTCCCAGTCCCCGCAACGTCACCGCTCACGGAGGTCCCCCATGTCCCTATCCACCTCGCCCCACACGGGTTCCGAGGCCCACGCACCCAAGGACGAGGAACAGCGGCTGCGCGAGCTCGGCTACCAGCCGGTGCTCGCGCGGCGGATGGGCGGCTTCGGCAACTTCGCCATCAGCTTCTCCGTCATCTCGATCCTGTCCGGCTGCATGACCCTGTACGGCTTCGGCATGTCGACCGGCGGGCCCGCGGTGATGCTGTGGGGCTGGGCCGGGGTCGGTCTGTTCGTGCTCTGCGTGGGCATGGCGCTCGCCGAGGTCACCAGCGCGTACCCGACGTCCGGGGCGCTCTACTACATGGCGGACCGGCTCGGCGGCCGCAAGTGGGGCTGGTACACCGGCTGGCTGAATCTGCTCGGGCTGCTCGGCGCGATCGCCGGTATCGACTACGGTGCCGCGCTGTTCACCGGTGCGCTGATGAATCTGCAGTGGGGCTTCACTCCCACTCCGGGCAAGACAATGATCATCTTCCTCTGCATCCTGCTGCTGCACGCCGTGCTGAACCTCTTCGGTGTCCGGCTCGTCAGCGTGCTCAACTCCATAAGTGTGTGGTGGCACCTGGCCGGCGTCGCGGTGATCGTCTCCGTGCTGGCGATCGTCCCCTCGCACCACCAGTCGCCGTCATTCGTCTTCACCGAGTTCGTCAATGACACCGGCTGGGAGAACCCGCTCTACGTGGCCGCGATCGGTCTGCTGCTGGCCCAGTACACCTTCTGCGGCTACGACGCCTCCGCCCACCTGTCCGAGGAGACCTCGGACGCCTCGGTCTCGGCGCCCCGCGGCATCGTCCGTTCGATCTGGGTCTCGTGGCTGGCCGGCTTCGTGCTGCTCGCCGGGCTGACGTTCGCGATCCAGGACTACGCGGGCACCCAGGAGAGCGCCACCGGAGTGCCGCCGGCCCAGATCCTGATCGACGCGCTGGGCACCTCGGGCGCCACGGCCATGCTGCTGATCGTGATCGCGGCGCAGCTGTTCTGCGGCAACGCCGAGGTCGCAGCCGCCAGCCGGATGGTGTTCGCCTTCAGCCGGGACAACGCGCTGCCGGGCTCCGCGCTGTGGCGCAAGGTGAGCGCCCGCACGCAGACGCCGGTGAACGCGGTGTGGCTGTCGGTCGTCGTCGCCGGACTGCTCGCCGTTCCTTCGCTGTACTCCGCGACCGCGTACGGTGCGGTGACCGCGATCAACGTCATCGGCATCACGCCCGCCTACGCGATCCCGATCTTCCTGAAGCTGCGTGCGGGTGACCGTTTCGAGCGCGGGCCGTGGCACCTGGGCCGCTGGTCGAAGCCGGTCGGCTGGATCGCCGTGGTGTGGGTCGCCATCGTGACCGTGCTGTTCCTGCTGCCGCAGTCGTCGCCGGTGACGATCGACTCGATGAACTACGCGTCGATCGCGTTGGTCGCCGTGCTGGTGCTGGCCACCGTGTGGTGGTTCGTCGCTCGGGGTTCGTACAGCACGCCGTCGGCTTACGGCAGCGCCCGTGAGCAGGCGGAGATCGAGGAAGGCATCATCTGATCCGCCGGGCCGCCGGCTGCCGGCCCTTCCGGATCCTCGCGATCCGGGAGGGCCGCCGTCAGTTCAGCAGCAGTTGGAGGCCGCCCAGCACGGTCGCCCCGATGACGAGACGTTCGAAGAGTGTCTGGTTGATCCGGTCCACGCACGTGCGGCCGATCCAGGCGCCGGGGAGCACAAACAGCAGCATGCAGGCGTCGAGCAGCAGCGACCGGGCGTCGATCAGTCCGAGGCCCACGCTGAACGGCACCTTCGAGGTGTTGACGATCAGGAAGAACCACGCCGAGGTGCCGAGGAAGCCGAGCTTGCGGAACCCGGCGGAGAGCAGATAGAGCGACATGACGGGGCCGCCCGCGTTGGCGACCATGGTGGTGAAGCCGCCGAGCACCCCGTACGAGCGGGCCTTGAGCCGCTCGGCCACGGCCGGCGGGCCCGCGTCCGCCGACGGCTCCCCGCTCCCGGCCGCGGTGCGGCGCCGCCAGAGCGTGACTCCCGCCATGAAGACGAGGATCGCGCCGATCGAGGTCCGCACTGCGGCGTCGCCGGCCCACATCATGAACAGCGTGCCCGCCACCACGCCGACGGCGACGGCGGGGAAGAGCCGCAGCAGCGTCGGCCAGTGCGCGTGGCGGCGGTAGGTGAGTACGGCGAGCACATCACCGGCGATGAGGACCGGGAGCAGCACTCCGGTGGACTCGCGGGCGGGGAGCACCGCCGCGAAGACCGCGAGACTGATCGTATTGGCACCGCTGACGGCCGTCTTGGAGAAGCCGACGAGCGCGGATGCCGCGGCCAGCGCCGCCAGTTGCCAGAGGGTGAGTGTGTCCATGCCAGGAACAGATCGTAATCTGCCATGGTTCCCGGCCGTCACCCAGCCGGGGAACCGGCATGGCTATGCTGCGCTCCAAGCGCTCACACGAAGCGTTCAAACGCACAAAGCGCAGCGGTACGGCGAGGGGGCCAGCAGCATGCGGGAGCCGGTTGAACTCAGGCGTCAGCGGATCATGGCGGTGGTGGAGTCGCGCGGCGCGGTCAAGGTCAGCGTGCTCGCATCCGAACTGGACGTCTCTGTGGTCACGGTACGGCGGGATGTCGAGGAGCTGACCCGGGCCGGGCGGCTGCGGCGCGGTCACGGCGTGGCCAGGCCGTTGCGGGAGCCGGCGGGAGCCGCGGTCGTGCCGGCCGCGCGGGGCGGCGAGCCGGCCGGTGAGGGCGGCGCGGTCGCCCTGGTCGTGCCGGAGCGGCATTCGTACCTGTACGAGACGCTGCACGGCGCCCGGAGCGTGCTGGAGGAGGCCGGGATCCGGATCGCGCTGCACATCGCACCGCAGTCGGCCGGTGCCGAACGGCCGCTGGTGGAGCGGGCGCTGGCGGACGGGGCGCGCGGGCTGCTGATCGCCCCGCGATGGCGCAACGCGCTCTCCGAGGAACAGGACTACGGCTGGCTGGCGGACGTGGAGGTGCCGACCGTGCTGATGGAGCGGCGGCCCCGGCCGGGCAGCGCCCTGCACGCCCTGGACTCCGTCTGTTCGGACCACTGGTACGGGACACACCTCGCCGTGGAGCATCTGGTGGCGCTGGGCCATCGCCGGATCGTGCTGGCCGCCCGCGACGACAGCCCGACGGCACGCACCGTACGTGCCGCGTTCGCCCAGATCGCGGCCGGCCGCCCCGAGGTGGAGGACTGGACGGTGGTGCTGAGTTCGCCGAACGCGGTGCCAGGACCGGGCCCGGACGAATCGGGACCGGCGCAGGTGGTCTCCCCGGGCAGCGGCCACGCGCCCGATCTCGCCGCGCTGCTGCGCGAGCGCGGCGCCACGGCGGCCGTGCTGCACGGCGACGTGGACGCGCTGATGCTGGTGCAACGCCTGGCCGAGAGCGGTGTGCAGGTGCCCCGGGACTGCTCGGTGGTGGCGTACGACGATGTGGTCGCGGCCCTCGGCAGCACGCCGCTGACCGCGGTGGCGCCACCCAAGGCGGAGATCGGCAGGGCGGCTGCCGAGCTGCTGCTCCACCGGCTTTCCGGAGCGGCCGGGGCGGCCGGCCCGGTGCGCCGGACGGAGTTGCTGCCGGAGTTGAAGGTCCGCGGATCGGCACAGACGGTCACCCTCGCCATGAACTGATCGTTTGACCGCTTCAATTTTCTTCTGAGCGATCTATTGACCACTACCGATCAGCCGAACAGGATTCCCCGTGTCCTCAATCAGGAGCCGCGGGAGGCGCCCATGCCCGGTCGACATAGCCGTCGATCCATGCTCGCCACGATGGCCGCAGTACCGCTGGCGGGCGCACTGAGCGCTTGCAGCGGTGGCACATCGGGGTCCGACAGCACGAGCAGGACCGGTGACGCCGGCAACAGGACCGGCCGCAACGCCACGCACGTCACCTTCTGGTCCGCCCTGCGCGGGAGCCAGGAGGTGGTGGACGCGTTCAACCGGACGCACCGCACGATCCAGGTCGACTTCCAGCAGATCCCCTCGGGGCCCCAGGGCGGGTACGCGAAGCTCAGCAACGCCTCCCGGGCGGGGAACGCCCCGGACGTCGCGACGATCGAGTACCCCCAGGTCCCGGGCTTCGCCATCGACGGAGTCGCCCTGGAGCTCACGGACCTGCTGAGCGACGGCCTGCGGGCCAAGCTGCTGCCGCAGGCGCTGGGGCTCACCACGTTCGAGAAGCGGGTCTTCAGCCTGCCGCTCGACGTCGAGCCGATGGTGATGCACTACCGCAGCGACCTCTTCGCCGAGTACGGCATCGAGGTCCCGCGCACCTGGGACGCGTTCGAGGAGGCGTCCCGTACCGTGCGCGCCAAGGCGCCCGGCCGGCGGCTGTCGGCCTTCGCCACGGACGGCGGGTCGCAGTTCGCCGCGTTCGCCTGGCAGGCCGGTGCCCAGTGGTTCGACACCCGCGGCGGCGCCTGGAACGTGTCGCTCGCCGACGAGCCGACCCGCCGCGTGGCGGCGTACTGGCAGCGGATGATCGACGAGGACCTGGTCGTCATGAGCCCGGTGGACAGCAGGGCCTACGACGCCCAGCTCAGCTCGGGCGAGGTCCTGGTCCGGCTCAGCGGCGCCTGGGACGCGGGGGCGCAGATGAAGGCCCGGCCCGGCCAGAAGGGCAAGTGGGCCGTCGCCCCGCTCCCCCAGTGGGGCGCGTCCGACCCGGCGCTCGGCACCCACGGCGGATCGACCTTCGCGGTCACCAGCAGCAGCGACCACCCGGAGGCCGCCCTGGAGTTCATCGAGTGGCAGGTCTCGCACCCCGACGCGTTGCTGGCCCGGCTCTCCAGCGGAGCCAGCAGCCAGTACCCGGCCGCCCCCGGCCTCGTCGCAGTCGGCCGCAAGGCCTTCGACCGCGGCTACTACAGCGGCCAGGACATCTACACGCTGTTCGACCAGGAGGCCCACAAGATCCGGGACGGCTGGACGTGGGGACCTCGGATGACCGCCACGCAGAAGGTCATGCAGGACGGATTCGCCCGGGTGGGCGGCGGCCAGGGGTCGGTGCTGGAGTCGGTGCGCGCGGCCCAGCGGGGCACCATGCCCGACCTCAGGGCGCTGGGTCTGTCCGCCACCGAGCACAGCAGCTGACGCACAGCCCGTACCCGTCCGCAGCAGCTGATCCGCAGCCCGCGCCCCTTCCCGGCAGCTGATCCGCAGTGCGTCCCCCTTCCCAGCAGCAGAGAGGCAGGTGACACCGATGACCAGCCCGCTCACCACACCGGCTTCCGCCCCCGTGGAGGCGACCGGTTCCGCCGCGTCGCCGAAACCCACCACACCCCCGGGCAC
>NZ_JAFMPZ010000637.1 GCF_017353455.1 Streptomyces laculatispora | reverse complement strand
TCGGGCCTGATTCCCAGTCAGCGGGGGTTGTCTTCCCGGCTGTTGGGCCGTTCCGACGTCTCAAACTCTAGCGGATCTTCCCGTCGGCTCATAATCGAGCCTTCGAAATCAATTTCGGCATACCGAAATTCTCCCGAGTGGGAGATCGTGCTGAGTTTTGGTTGCCGCATTCGCGGCGGGATCGGCTGCCGCAGAACCGTGCAGGCTCCGTGACAACTCGAAGAACCTTACGGATCTCGGTGGGGCATGTCAACCCCTCCCTGGCCGACCCGGCAGGGCCGTGTCAGTCCAGGTCGGTGAGGCGACCGCCGGCGTCCGGCTGGGCGTGCTCCACCCGGCGCAGGAGCCGGATCAGCATCTCGCCGAGGACTCCGCGCTCGTCGCCCGAGAGGTCCTGGAGCAGCTCCTCCTCGAAGTCCGTGGCCATCCGCATCGCCTCCAGCCACTTCGCCCGGCCCTCGTCCGTCAGCTCGACGATGACGCGGACCCGGTTGTTCTCGTCGCGGTCGCGGGTGACCAGGCCCTCGCCGGCCATGCGGTCGATGCGGTGCGTCATCGCGGCCGGGGTGAGTCCGAGCCGCTTGGCCAGCTCCCCCGGGCCCAGCCGGTACGGGGTACCGGCCAGCACGAGGGTCTTGAGGACCTCCCACTCGGCGTTGCTGATGCCGAGGGCGGCGACCTGACGTCCGTACGCCACGTTCATTCGGCGGTTCAGCCTGCCCAGCGCCGAGACGACCTGCTCGACCTGTGGGTCCAGGTCTCGGAACTCGCGCTGATAGGCGGCGATCTGCTCGTCGAGGCTCGGCTCCTGGAGACCGGGCTCGGTGGTGTCAGACATGGCGCGCAGTATGGCACGCCACCCATAGCCGTCGAAGTCCTTCGGTCTGTATTGTTGAGCTTCTAACTTTAGTGCTAAAGTCTTCGGGTTCGAGTCGTTCGGTTCGCTCGATCACATGGCTTCGAGACCTTGAGGTAGGTGAGTGTGACCAGGGAAATGGGTGCAGCACTGCGGCGGATCCAGCTGGGGAGCGCGCTGAGCGCGTTCGGGCTCGGGTTCACCGTTCCGTATCTGTACGTCTATGTGGCGCAGGTACGGGATCTGGGTGCCGGTACGGCGGGAGTCGTACTGGCGGTCTTCGCCATGGCAGCGCTCGCCGTCCTGCCGTTCACCGGCCGGGTCATCGACCGTCGCGGGCCGCTGCCCGTACTGCTCGTCGCCTCGGTCGTCGCCTCCCTGGGCGCGGCCGCCCTGGGCTTCTCCTCGCAGGTGACCGCCGCCGTCCTGTCGGCCGCGGTCCTCGGCGCGGGGACCGCGGTCATGCAGCCCGCCCTCGCCACGATGCTCGTCCGGTGCTCCGACACCGGCACCCGTACCCGTGCCTTCGCCATGCAGTTCTTCCTGCAGAACCTGGGACTCGGCATCGGCGGACTGGTCGGCGGACAGATCGTCGACACGGACCGGCCTTCGTCCTTCGCTCTGCTGTTCCTGATCGAAGCGGTGATGTTCCTCGTGCTCGGCGCCATCACGGCGACCGTGCGGATGCCTCGTACGTCCGCCGTCACGGCGGGGGTGTCCGGGGCCGGTGATGCCGCGCGGGGCGGGATGCGGGGGCTGCTCTCGCACCGGGCCATGGTGCAGCTGTGTGTGCTGGGGTTCGTGGTGTTCTTCGCCTGCTACGGACAGTTCGAGTCCGGTCTTGCGGCGTACGGCACCGAGGCCGCCGGGATCGAGCCCTCCACGCTCGGGATCGCGCTGGCCGCCAACACCGCGGTCATCGTCGTCGCCCAGTTCGTGGTGCTGCGGCTGGTGGAGCGCCGCCGTCGCAGCCGGGTGATCGCCGCGGTCGGTCTGATCTGGGCGTTCGCCTGGATCGTGGCGGGCTACGCCGGTCTCGGGCACGGCAGCCAGACCATGGCGACGGCCGCGATGATCTCCACGTACGCGCTGTTCGGGCTCGGTGAGTCGATGCTCTCGCCGACCGTCGCACCGCTCGTCGCCGATCTGGCGCCGGAGTCGATGGTCGGGCAGTACAACTCGGCCTTCGCCCTGTGCAAGCAGCTGGCGCTGGCGGTCGGTCCCGCCGTGGGCGGTCCCATGGGGGCATCGCTGCACGGGCCGTACATCGTGACGTTCGTGCTGTTCTCGCTGAGCATCACGGTGCTCGCGCTGCGGCTGGGCCGACGGCTCACCCCCGTACAGGACCAGCCTTCACTCGCGGCGGTGCCGTCGCGGGTGGTGGCCGTGTCGTTGCCGGAGGCCGCGCCGGCCGAGGTGCCGCCCCCGGTCGCCGCTGTTCACTGAGGGCCCGCGCCCGCCTCCTGGCGCGGCAAGGTGAATTCGCACCAGACCGCTTTGCCGCCGCCCGGCGTGCGGCGGCTGCCCCAGGACGTGGCGATCGTCGCGATGATGGAGATGCCCCGGCCCGCCTCGTCCGCCGGTTCGGCGCGGCGGCGGCGCGGCAGGTGGTCGTCGCCGTCGGTCACCTCGATGATCAGCCGGCGGTCGGTGCGCCGCAGACCCAGGCGCATCGGCGGTGTGCCGTGCTGGAGGGAATTGGCGACCAGCTCACCGGCGGCGAGGACGCCCAGGTCGCACAGGTCCACCGGGAAGCGCCACGAGGTCAGGACGCCCGTCGCGAAGGCGCGGGCGCGCGGAGCCGCCTCGATGCCGCCGAGCAGATCGAGCGAGGCGTTGTGGAACAGCTCCGCCGTCGGCCCGGTGCGGGCGGGGTGCTGGACCACCAGCACCGCCACGTCGTCGTCGTGCTCCGCGGTGATGTTGAGGGAGCGCATCAGGCGGTCGCAGACCACCTGTGGTGCGCCCTTCGCACCGGACAGCGCGCGCTCCAGCGCGGCCACGCCCTCGTCGATGTCCTCGCTGCGGCGCTCGACCAGGCCGTCGGTGTAGAGGACCGCGGTGGAGCCGGGCGGCAGCGCGATCGTGCCGGAGGTGTGGATCCAGCCGCCGGTGCCGAGCGGGGGCCCGGTCGGGCCCTCGGCGCGGTGCACCGTGCCGTCCTCGTCGCGCACCAGGATCGGGAGGTGCCCGGCGGAGGAGTAGACCAGCAAGCCCTCGTTGGGGTCGTGGACCGCGTAGGCGCAGGTGGCGATCTGGCTGGCGTCGATCTCGGCGGCCAGTCCGTCGAGCAGCTGGAGCACCTCGTGCGGCGGGAGGTCCAGCCGGGCGTAGGCCCGGACCGCGGTGCGCAGCTGGCCCATCACCGCGGCGGCGCGCACCCCGCGCCCCATCACGTCCCCGATGACCAGGGCGGTGCGGCCCGCGCCGAGGGTGATGACGTCGTACCAGTCGCCGCCGACC
>NZ_JAFMPZ010000391.1 GCF_017353455.1 Streptomyces laculatispora | reverse complement strand
CCTCGCGCGCCCGTCCCGGCGACGGCGATGGTGAGCGGCCGGTCCAGCGGTGTGCCGGGGTGGCTGCGCAGGTTGGCGAACTGCTCGGCGGCCGGCGCGGCGGGGGAGGGGTGGGTCGTGCTCATGCGTGGACGACTCCTTGCTGTGGGGTCATGAGGAGGTTCGCGGGTCGGATGGGCAGCGGCTGCTCGAGCCGCTGCCCACCCGCGATCACGCGGTGGTCTTCACCGTGTAGGTGATACCGGCGTCCGCGACGCCGTTGTTCTGCGCGACGACGGTGAACGTGCTGACACCGGCCGACTTGGGGATGCCGGTGATGCCGCCGGTGTCCGGGTTGAGCGTCAGTCCGGCCGGAAGCGCACCACGGCTGATCACGTACCGGCGAGTCTTCGGCGTCGTGGAGTCGATCTTGAACTCGTACTGGCGCCCGACGCGTGCGTCGACCGGTGCCGGGTTGGCGAAGCCGGGGGCGGGCGCCTCGACCGCGCGAGGCGAACCGACCGGATTGCCGGAAGAGTCCAGTTCCTGCAGGGACCACTTCTGGTCACGCGTGACCACGCTCAAGTGCCAGCGCTTCGAGGCATCGCGCAGCTCCTCCCGCTGCGCCGGGGTGAACGCGCCGCTGTTCCGCGCGGCCTCCCAGGTGTTGATCGCCTCCAGGACCGGCGCGGTGTTCTTGCCGTTGGCCAGGCTGCTGACGCTCGTCTCGAAGTTCACGCCCGCGTTTTGGGAAGCCGCCCGCGCCAGAGTCGACTCGATCGTCAGCAGACTCGTGTCTCCCGACAGGGCTTGCTGGCCCATCATCCCCGGCAGGTAGTTGGCCCGGTAGAACGTGTTGCTCCGCAGGATCTGGGCGTAGTCCGTGGGGCCGATCTCTCCCCAACTCGCGCGGGACTGTGCGTCCCAGGTGTTCGACGACAAGTTGCTGCACTCGGTGACGAATCCGTCGTGCGAATCGAGCTGCCGGTACACGCCATTGACCAGGCGCGCGAATCCGTAGCCGCCCCAGCCGGTGTAGCCCGCCGACTCCAGACCGTCGTAAGAGGTCGCCTCGATCCCTGTGGTGTTGTACGCCGTGGCAAGCCGGGTGGCGACCTCGTCGATGATCGGCAGGCCGCCGATCGCGCCGCCGTAACCGTTCTGGAGCAGCCTCGTGACGGCGGAGCCTGCCGGGTGGGACTGCGCGGACGACCCCCACTGCGCTCGGGACAGTCCGCCGACCGCCCACTCGGTACCGCCGGCCTGGGTGACGGAGCCGTAGACGATGATCTCGTCACCGATGCGGATGCGCTTTCCGTCGACACCCGATGCGAACGCACCGCTGCCGTTCACGTAGATCGTGGTGTCGGACGGGCTCACCGGGCGAGTCAGCGCGACCGATCCTCCGGTCGCGAGCCGCGGATCGGCCGGCGCCGAGACGTAAGGGTCCGAGGGGTCGATGAAGTCGGACAAGGTGTGCACGCCGACGTTGACGCCGTTCTTCGCGGCCGTGGCCACCAACTGGGCGGCGGCCGCGTCGGAGCCACCGAACGAACTGTTGAACTGGAAGTGCCCTTGTGACACCCACGGCCCGTTACCGGAGATCGCGTAGATGTTCTTCACCCCGGCCTGGCCGGCGTAGAGGCTCGCGTCGGTGACGTTGCCGGTGTTGAGGTCATGGACCCAGAAGTGGGACTGGGAGGTTCTCTGGGCGCTCTTCTGCCACTGCCCGTCGATGGTCGGGTAGGGCAGGTCCTGGCCCTTGGCGACCTGGCTCAGCACCGTCGTCGCGAGGTCAGGACCGCAACCGAAGAGCGCGATCCTCGAGCCCACGATCCGGCCCTCCGGGGCCGGCAGCGGCCCGAGCGGGATCTGGTACCCGGTGCTGCGCGTCCGCACACGCGTGGTGCCGTAGTCGTAGGTGTAGGCGCGCAGGACACTGCCCCACGATGTTTTCGCGGCAACGTTGCTCCGCAACCACTCGTCGTCGTCGGGTGTCTGCAGGCCGTACGGGTTGTTGGTGATGTCCGGGCCGAAGCCGTACGAGAGGAACTCGTTCGGCCAGCCGCCCACGGTCTTGTCGTTGACGGGACGCAGTCCCAGCGCGAACGCGTCGTCACGCACGACGCCGACCGTCTGGCCGATCGTCTGGGTGATGGTGGTGGGCAGCGGGCCCCACAGCAGGGTCTGCACGTCGGCGCCGGCAGCGGAGCTCAGTCCGACGACTTCGAGCGTGCAGTACGTCGGATGCCTGACGCACTTCACTTCGATGGTCGTCTTCTTGCCGCTGAACACGAAGACCCCCGGGGCGCGGGGTGACGTGCGCACGCCGGTAGGGACCTCGTGTTCGCCGTCCACGACGACACTGACCAGCGGGACCGACGTACCGGCTGCGAGATGGTCGGTGCCGCTGCGCCGGTCTACCAGGCTGGTGACCCGGCCGGAATCGTTCATTCCCAGTGACAGGAACCCGGCCGTGATCCGGAGCGAACCGGGCGGCTGTGCCTGGGAGTTCCGCTGGGCCGCGTCGGCGGGGCCGACGGCCCCGCCCGTCGCAGTTGCCATTGCGGCGATGGAGCTCAGGCCGCTGACGGCCAGGAAGCGACGTCTGTCCATGGATCCTCCTAGACGAACTCCAAGAAGTCCGATCCCGGCCGGTTCCCTCCGGTTCCCTGCGCGCGGTCGTGGAGTGTGGAGCATGGAAGACCGCGCAGCATATTTCGTACTCTTCAAGGGGAGGTGAAGTGGTGGCCAAGATCGGCGGATATCCGGCACCTCGGTGCCGCCGCCCTCGTGGACGGCGCTAGCCTGCTGGCTGCCGGGCGACTCAAGTCTGGGCTATCGTGCCGTCGGTTCCGCGAGATTGTCAACACTTATTTGCGATCTATCCAGCCAGGGTCGAGGTGTTAGCTGCTGAACTTTGTCATCGCCTGGCGGTAGATTGGCCCGTACCTCAGAGGTCGGTGCCCCACACCGGGCGGCACCGACCAGACTTGGAGCATGATGATGCGATCTCCTCAGCCCGCGCCCGGCGTGCCAGGTACACAGGCGGAGGCCGGCTACCGCCCCGGCTATGAAGTCGCGGCGGAACGCATCCTGGAATACATCGTCCAGAAGGGGCTCGAGCCCGGTGCGCGGCTGCCCACGGAGAAGGATCTGGCCTCGGTTCTGGACCTGAGCCGGACCGTGGTGCGGGAGGCGGTCAAGATTCTCTCCGCGCTCGGGAGGCTCTCGGTGGAGAAGGGGCGGGGAATCTTCGTGTCGGAGCCGAAGAACCAGCTCTGGACGGATACCTTCTCGCGGTTCCTGCCGACCGATCCCGCGCGCGTCGGTGAACTGTTCGAGTTCCGGCGCTACGCGGAGACGCAGACGAGCCGTCTGGCGGCCGCGCATGCCAATCCCGTCCAGCTCAGGGCGATCCGCGAGAGTGCGCAACAGTCGGCCGAAGCCGCCCAGCGGCACGACCACGAGGCGTTTACCCAAGCCGATGAGGCTTTCCACAAGGCGATCGGCGACGCGACCGGCAACGCGTTCTTCTCCGGGCTCGTCGACGCGATCCAGCGTCTGCAGCGGCAGGTCACCATTGTGGCGCTCGCCGGTGGCGCAGCGGGACCGCTGGTCACCGCCGCGGAACAGCACCGGGAGATCGCGGAGGCGATCGCGGCCGGGGAGCAGGAGCAGGCCGCCGTCCTGATGAACCGGCACATCGACACCACGAACCAGCAGGTCCAGCGCGAGATCCGGCACCGCCTCTTCCTCGCCGACGCTGAGGGCGGTGCCTGATCCCGCCTCATACGTAGGGACCCGGTCCCCGGGGTCAGTTCCGGGGCACTGCCACCCCGCCCGACCAGCCGTCCTGGTCGTACCCGATGCCGGGTGCGGTCGGCGCCCTGAGCAGCCCGTCGGGGCCCACGCACGGCTCGCGCACCACCGGGTTCGTGAGGACGAAGGACTCGTAGTACGTGGTGTTGGGGATGGCCATGCACAGATGCGCGTTGACGATGCCCGCCCCGTGAACCTCCGCTCGCAGCAGGAAGCTCTCGGCGAGGTGGGCCACGCGCATGGCGCCGGTGATGCCCGCCTTGTACTGCGCGCTGGTCCGCACGCTTGCGGCCGCGCCGGAAGCGATGAAGTCGGCGGTGTTCATGTGGGCGCCGTCCGAGGTCTCGGCGACGAGCAGCGGGACGCAGACCCGCTCGGCGAGCCTGCGGTACGCGCTGATACTGAACTCCCGCATCGGCTCCTCGTACCAGGTGTAGCCGGCCTCCGACAGCGCCTGGCCGAGATAGACCGCGTCCGCGAGATCGAAGGCCGCGGAGCCGTCGTACATCAACGGGACGTCGTCGCCCACCTTTTCCCGCAGTTTCAGGCAGAGATCCGCGTCCGCGCGTGCATCGCCCCACGCATGCAGTTTGACCGCCGCGAAGCCGGCCTCCAGGCACTGGTCCGCGACGTCCAGGTACTCCGCGACGCTGGAGAACGTCGCCGTGCTCGCGTAGGCGGGAATGGCCTCGCGGAAGGTGCCCAGCATCTCGTGGACAGGAAGCCCGGCGACCTTGCCCGCCAGATCCCACAGCGCGACGTCGACGAGCCCGAGCACATAGATCGGGAACTCCTCGATGCGGTCCAGCTCCCAGAGCCGGTGCCACAGAAGTTCACGGTGGGACGGGTCGCGCCCCAGGAGATCCTCCCGGATGCGCCGTTCCACCAGGTCGTCGAGTATCTTCCCGCGTCGCGTGTGCGCTTCGCCGAAGAGGCCCTCATCCGTCTGGATACGCAGAATGCCGCCCACCGCAGGCCCTTCGGACCCGGGAAGGCCGCGACGCCATCTGAAGGCGGGCTGGGCCGGCAGGTCGACCAGATCGACGGTCACATCGGTGATACGCATATCGCCCCTTATCCCGGCGTGCAGAGCCGGACTGCCGTGTCTGTCAACAACTCCACCAGATGTATCACATCTATTTGACCTAGGCGGAGACGATAGGTGAGCCTCATCCCTTGACTTGATCACTCGCGGATGTCCATACTCGCCACGCACTTGACCGGCCTGACGCGCAGACAGAGCGGTCAGCGCTGGAGCCGCGCGGCCTCAGATGAGTCTGAACCATGCAGGCCCCCCGGCATTGACGCGTAGGGGATGAAACGCATGAAAAGCAATCCAAAGTTCCTGACGGCAGCCGCTCTTGCAGGCGCCCTCGCGCTGACCGGATGTACGGCGGGCGGCACCGAGGGCAGCACGTCGAAGGACGGCAATGTCACTCTGACCTTCCTGACCTTCGAGACGCCCAACCTCGGCGCGAAGTACTGGGACGCGGCCATAGCCCGGGCCTCGGCCAAGGTGCCCGGCGTGACGATCAAGAAGTTGGTGTCCCCCAGCGCGGACCGCACCGGATACGCCAAGCAGCTGGACAGCACAGGGCAGTTCCCGGATGTCATGATCGGGCTGAATCCGACCGGATTCGCGGAGGCCGGCAAGCTGGCAGCCTGGTCCGACAACGATCTGAAGAACTACGCACAACCGCACGCCAACACCTACGGCGGCAAGGTCTACCAGCTGCCGTATGCCACCCAGGGCACGTTCGTCTACTACAACAAGGACGACTTCGCCAAGGCGGGCATCGACGCCCCGCCCCGCACCTACAAGGACTTGATCGACGACAGCTCCAAGCTGAAGGCGAAGGGCATCAACCCGTTCGTGGTCGGCGGCGGTGGCAAGGACACCTGGGCCGACATGTTCCCGCTGATCTGTACGGTGGCCACCGACGTCTACAAGAAGACACCGGGCTGGTTGTCGCAACGCAAGGCAGGCAAGGTGAAGTTCACCGACCCCGCCTTCGTCACCGCCGCCCAGAAGGTCGCCGACCTGGCGGACAAGGGCTATATCGACCGGGCGGGTCTGTCGCGGACCTACGCCGACACCGAGCAGGCGTTCCGCGACGGCAAGGGCGCCATGTACCCGATGGGCAGCTGGTTCTCGGCGTCCGCCGACGCGAAGAAGCCGGACTTCGACACCGGGGTGTTCGCCTGGCCCACCGACGGCGGCGCCTCGGCTCTGCCGGGCGTCACCGGCGGCGGGATGTCCGTCAGTTCCAAGGCGCCTGACGTGAAGCTGGCCAAGGAATGGGCGGGCGCCTTCATGGAGGACCAGAAGAACCTCGACGCCGCGGTCAAGGGCGACGGGCTCATCATGGCCATCAAGGGCTACACCCCGCCGAAGACGATGGGGCCCGTCTACAACGCGACCCTGGACGCGTACAAGAAGGCGCTCGATGCCGATGGCGTCGTCAATTCCTTCAGCCAGGAGACCGGTGACGGCTCCCTGCCCGCGGGTTTGGCCGACAAGGCGGCGGTAGGCGTGCAGAAGCTGCTCGGCGGAGACATGACGGCCAAGGAGTTCGGCGCCTACATGGACGCGCAGTGGGACAAGGCGACCCGGTAGTGCGCACACATATCCGCGTCCGGTCCGATCGTTCTCCCGCGGAGCCCCGTCGGCAGGGCTCCGCGGCAGAGCCCCCCGCCCCGAGGGCGAAGCCGAAGCCGGCCACGTCCCGCAGGACCCGCGCCCGATCGCGCGACAGACTCAGCCGCTTCGCCCTGTTCGCGGCGCCGGGCCTGCTCGTCTACGTGGCGCTCGTACTCGTCCCGATCGTCCTCGCGATCTGTTACAGCCTCACCAACAAGAACCCGTTCAACCCGCCGACCCGGTGGGTGGGGATGGACAACTTCTCCGACCTCGCCTCCGACGACGAGTTCTTCACGGCGCTGAAGAACACCGTTGTCATCACCGTCGTCGTCACCGTCGTCACCAATGTCGGCGGCCTGGCGATCGCCATGCTCCTCGACCGGCGCGGATGGCTGTACAACGCGCTGAGGAGCGTGTTCTTCATCCCGGTCGTCCTCAGCGCGGTCGTGGTCTCCGTCGTCTGGCAGGCGATCCTCACCGACGACGGGCTGCTCAACTCCACGCTGCGGGACCTGGGTGTGCAGCACCCGCCGGGCTGGCTCTCCGATCCGGATCTCGCGCTGTACACGGTCTCGTGGGTCATCGCCTGGCAGGGTCTCGGATTCTGCGTCGTGATCTACCTGGCCGGACTCCAGGGCATTCCGCAGGAGTTGCACGAGGCGGCCGCCCTCGACGGCTGCGGACCGGTGAGGCGGTTTCGCCACGTCACCTGGCCGATGCTGGCACCGGCCGTCACCATCAACGCGGTGATGTCGCTGATCGGCGGCTTCAAGGCGTACGACCAGGTGCAGGTCCTCACCAACGGCGGTCCGGGGCCCGGCACCACGTCCACCCTCGCCTTCCAGGTGATCCAGACCGCGTTCACGGGCAATCACATCGGATACGCCTCCGCGATGGCGGCCGCGATGCTCGTCCTGGTCGCTCTCGTCTCGGTGATGGCCCTCAGACTGCTGCAGAATCGCGAGGTGTCCTCCTGATGACAAGCGGACCCCGGGCCTGGCTGCGACCGCTGGTCGCACTGGTCGCAGGCTCTCTCTTCTTCCTGCCGATCTACGTCGTCCTTGTCAATGTCTTCAAGAACGGCTCGGAGATCGTTGCGAACCCGTTGGCACTGCCGACGCCGCCGACTCTGGACAACATCGAATCCGTACTGACCAGGCCGGACCATCTCTTCTGGTACGGGCTCACCAACAGCGTCGAAGTCACGGTGATCTCCATGGTGGTCACCACGGTGGTCTCGGCGATGCTCGGCCACTACCTCGCACGGTCGAGCGGCGTGGTGGCCAAGGTCGTCATGGTGACACTGCTGTGCGGGCTGATGGTGCCTCCGGCAGTGATCCTCACCCCCATCACCGACGTGCTCCGGTCTCTCGGTCTGATGAGCAGTGTGCCCGGCCTGGTCCTGGCGTACCTGGGCTACTACGTGCCCTTCGGAGTCCTCGTCTTCGCCGGTTTCACGAAGACGATCCCGCGCGAACTCGAGGAGGCGGCCGAGATCGACGGCGCCGGCCCGTACCGCGCCTTCTGGCAGGTCGTCTTCCCGCTGATGCGACCGGCGTCGGCCAGCGTTCTGATCTTCCTCGGCGTCTGGATCTGGAACGACTTCCTCAACCCCCTGCTCATCCTGGGGCCGTCCACCGGCACCACGGTGACCGTTGGCATCTACCGTGCCATCGGCGAACACCAGGCGGACTACGGCACCGTGTTCGCCCTCATGTTCCTGGCCACGCTGCCGATCCTCGTCTTCTACGTGGCCTTCCAGAAACACTTCGTGAAGGGACTCACCGGCGGGGCGACGAAGGGCTGAACCACCGACCGCGCAGCGCGGGCGCGAGACACGATTCAGGACGGAGGAAAGGCCGGTGCAGCACACAGGTGCTGCACCGGCCTTCAGGCACGCGAGGGGACTTCGGCTCAGGTCACTCCGGCACGATCGCGTCGGGAGCGAGCAGTCCGCGCGCGACCAGATCCCGCCACAGGTCGGCCGGCGGCGGGACGAGAGCGAGGTTCTGTCGTACTTCGTCGGCCGACCCCATGCCCAGTACCACGCCCAGCACGGCGGGATGGGCGGACGGGAACCACATCGCGGCGGCCGGCAGGCTTGTGCCGTGCTCCCGGCAGACTGCCGCCAACGCGCGTGCCCTGGACAGGACTTCCGGTGGCGCCTGCCGGTAGTCGTAGGTGGCGTCCTCGCCAGGATCCGGCCGGGCAAGCAGCCCGGAGTTGAACACCCCGGCGGCCAGGACACCGACCTGATGCTGCTGGGCCAGTGGCAACAGGTCGGCGAGCGCGGGCTGTTCGAGCAGGCTGTAGCGGCCGGCGCACATGACCAGGTCCACGTCGGTCTCGGCGATGAACTCGGCGAGCATCGCCGACTGGTTCATGCCAACCCCGACCGCCCCGATCACGCCCTGGTCGCGCAGTTCGCACAAGGCCGGAACGGCCTCGGCGCGGGCTTGTTCCCCATGCTCGTCGGGGTCGTGCACGAACACGATGTCGATGCGGTCCGCGCCCAGCCTTTCCAGGCTCGACTCCAGCGACCGACGCACGCCGTCGCGGCTGTAGTCACGCACTCGACGCAACGACCCGTCGGCGCCGTCCGGTTCGAGCAAGCGGCCCACTTTTGTCGACAGCGTCCGTCCGGGCCGTGCGGACAGTGCCGCGCCGACCCGCCGTTCCGACAGGCCGAGCCCGTAGTGGGGTGCGGTGTCGAAATAGCGGACGCCGTGGTCCCATGCCGCGTCGACGGCATCGCGGGCCCGCTCGTCCGAAATCGGCTCGTACAAGCCTCCGATCGGTGCTCCGCCGAACCCGATCGCGGTGACCGTCACTTCCGGTCGGCGTGGCAGGGCTACGGATTTCATCGCAGGTCCTCTGGGAGATCTTGCCGCGCGGTACGGCAGCGGTGGTTCGGGCGGCCAGAATGTTAACGACACCATGATGGTCGAAACAAGGTGCTGCGGCGAGATTGCGTCCATTCACCTGTATCTAGCTGGAGATACATCACAGGACTGAGTGCATACCTTGTTCGGCAATGAATGTTATCGATACCATTCTGCTCGACCGCCCACTCGCGTTCTGTCAGGAGTACCCGTGGACGCACAGCCCCGCCGCTACGAACGCAACCCCCGCTACCCGGCCGTCGGCGGCACCGTCGTCACCGGTTGGGACGCAGCCGTCGCGACCCTGCCCGACCGTCCGACCGTGCTCGCCCTGGACGGGCCCGCGGCCCTGGACTGGCACGAGGCCGCCCGGGGGATCGTCAGGGCGCTGCGCGAACGGTCCGTCCAGGTCGCCGTGCTCGATGTGCGCGAGCGCTGGTCGCCGGCGGCCGTGGACCGGCTGTGCGTGCCCGCCGCGGACGCCGACGCGTTCTTCCTGCCGCTCGCCGAGTTCGAGATGGGCGACCTCTTCGACGGGCAGCCGGCCGTCAACCGGCCCGCACACGGTGTCCTGCTGGTCCACGGCCCCGGCGCCGCCCTCTGCTCGCCCGACCTGGTGTGGTGGGCCGATCTGCCCAAGCGGTACGCCGAGAGCGCCGTCGCCTCCGGAACGCTGCCCCTCGGCGTGAACCTCGGCCGCCCACGGGCTCCGGGCGAACTGCGCAGCCTCTTCTACACCGACTGGCCCGTCACCGACCGCCACCGCGACGCGCTCGCCCCACGCATCGGCCGGTGGATCGACGTACAGGACCCGCAGGCGCCTGCTTCCCTCGACGGCACGGCGGTACGCGCCACCCTCGCCGGCCTCTCCCGGCAGCCCGTCCGTACCCGCCCCTACTTCAACTCCACGCCCTGGGGCGGCCGGTGGGCCGCCGAGCACCTCGGCTTCGAGCCCGACCACGGCGGCAATACCGCCCTCGGCTACGAACTGATCGCCCCCGAAGCGGGTGTCCTCGTCGGCGAGCACGCCGGGGCGCAGGTGGAGCTGCCCTTCCAACTCCTGTGCGTCCTGCACCCCGAGCAGTTCCTCGGCCCGGAGGTCCACCGTCGCTACGGCACCTCCTTCCCGATCCGCTTCGACTACCTCGACACCGTCGGCGGCGGCAACCTCTCCCTGCACTGCCATCCGCAGGAGCCGTACATGCGCAAGACCTTCGGCTGGTCCTACACCCAGCACGAGACGTACTACGTGACCGCGAGCGAACCCGGCTCCCGGGTCTTCCTCGGGCTGCGGCAGAGCGCGGACTTGGACATCCTGCGCAAGGAGGTGGAGGCTTCCGCGGCGGACGGCACACCACTGCACGTCAAGGACCACGTCCAGACGTTCCCCGCCGAACCCGGCCAACTGTTCATGATCCCGGGCGGCACCCCGCACTCCTCCGGCACGGGCAACCTGGTGCTGGAGATCAGCGCCACCCCCTATCTGTACTCCCTGCGCTTCTACGACTGGCTGCGCCGTTCCACCGCAGGGGCGCCCCGGCCCCTCTCGCATCAGCACGCGTTCGCCAACCTCGACACCGTCCGGCGCGGCCCCCAAGTCGCCGAGGATCTCGTCCAGTCGCCCCGCACCCTGCGCGAAGGGACGGGCTGGCGCGAGGAGGTCATCGGGGCCCTGCCCGAGATGTTCTACGCGGTCCACCGTCTGGTGCTCGACGGAACGGGCCCCGCCGCCGACGACACCGAGGGCCGCTTCCACATCCTCAACGTCGCCGCCGGTGACGGCGTGGTGGTGGAGACCGCCGACGGCCTGCGCCATGATCTGGCGTTCGCAGAGACCCTCACCGTGCCGGCCGCTGTGGGCGGCTATCTGCTCCACCCCGTCGGCGGCCGGCCCGTACAGGTCGTCAAGTCCCTGGTGACGCCGTCATGACCCGGGTCCCCGTACTGGAGATCGGCGGCACCCATGTGACCGGCGCCCTGGTGGACATGGCGGTCGGCACGCCGGTCGCTCACTCCGTCGTACGTCGGCCGATGGCCGCGGACGCGGGGGCCCGGCGCATCCTCGACACCATCGCCGAGGCCGCCCGGCACGTCGGCGCGCCCGACGGGGCGGAGTGGGGCATCGCCCTCCCGGGCCCGTTCGACTATGTGTCGGGGATCGGCAGATTCAGGGGCATCGGCAAATTCGAAGCCCTGCACGGCGTCGATGTGGGAGCGGAACTACGCGTACGACTGCCGCGTCCACGCGCCCTCAGCTTCCTCAACGACGCGGACGCCTTCGCCATGGGGGAGCATCACGCGGGAGCGGCGGCGGGGCAGGACCGGGCCGTGTGCATCACGCTCGGCACCGGCATCGGCTCCTCGTTCCTCCACCACGGGCGGCCCGTCACCGAGGGACCCGGCGTGCCCACCGAAGGCCGGGCCCACCGTGTCACCGTCGACGGACTCCCGCTGGAGGAGGTCGTCTCGCGGCAGGCTGTCCGGGCACGGTACGCGAGGGCCGCGAGCCTCGACGGCCGGGCAGGCGTGCCCGACGTCGGGGCCATTGCCGCACTCGCCCGCGGGGGCGACCCGTGCGCGTCGGCGACGATCAGCGGGTGTTTCGACGCTCTGGGACGTGCCCTGGCGCCCTGGTGCGCCGTGTTCCGGCCCAAGGTGATGGTCGTCGGCGGTTCCATGGCCGCGTCCTGGGACCTCATCGGCCCCGCGCTGAGCGCCGGACTCACCACCGGAGCCGATAGCGCCGGGCCGGGGGCGGACATCGTGGTCGCCGCGATGGGCCTGCGTACGGCCCAACGGCCCGACGACGCACCCCTGATCGGCGCTGCACGCTGGGCATTGCGGCAGGCGTAGCGTGTCCCGCCGGGCCCGCCCGCCGAACGGCGCCACCCGGCGAGGACGCTCTAGACTGACTGCGCCCGCGGATCCGGCAACCCGCCGACGGCGAAGACCCCTTTGACGGTACGAAGGAAGGACCGGCCTTGGCGCAGCACCGACCGAGCGACGCCGGCACGCCGACGATGCGTGACGTCGGCGCCCGCGCCGGGGTCAGTGCGATGACCGTCTCCCGGGTGCTCAAGAACGACACCCGGGTCAGCGAGGCCACCAGGGAACGGGTGCTGACCGCCGTCGACGCCCTTGGCTACCGGCGCAACGAAACCGCTCGCAGGCTGCGGCTGGGCGGCAGCGGGATGATCGGTCTGGTGGTCACCAACCTGGCCAACCCCTTCTACTCACGGCTGGCGCTCGGCGTCCAGGAAGTGGCCTCCGAAAACGGCCTGCGCGTCCTGCTCAGCAACACCGCCGACCAGGTCGACCGGGAACGGGGCCTGGTGGAAGATCTGGCATCCCGTCAGGTGGACGGCGTGATCGTGGTTCCGGCAGGCAGCAGCCACCGTCACCTGGCATCGGCCGCGCTGCGCGGCACGCCGATCGTCCTCGCCTCCCGGCCACCGGCCAGAATGGAGGCCGACTGCGTACTGGTCGACGACTTCGGCGGTGCCGAGGAGGCAACCGGCCGGCTGATCGAGGACGGGCACCGGCGGATCGGCTTCCTCGGCAACCCTCCCGCCCTCTACACCGGCGCCGAGCGACTCCGTGGCTACTGGGCCGCTCACGAGGCGGCCAGCCTGGAACCGGACGAACGCCATGTCCGCCGCGGGCTGGCCGATGTGCCCTCGGCCGAGCGCGCCGCCACCGCCCTGCTGCGCGGTCCGGATGCCCCGACCGCTCTCTTCTGCACCAACAACCGCCTTACCCAGGGCGCCATCAGGGCCGTCCGCACGCTCGGTGTCCCGGTGTCCCTGGCCGGTTTCGACGACGTCGAGCTCGCGGACATTCTCGGACTGCCGCTGACGATCGTGTCCTACGAGGCCGAGGAGATCGGGCGCCGGGCCGGCCGGATGCTGATCGACCGCATCAACGCCGCCCCTGGCGACCCGCTCCCCGCACGACGAACGGTGGTCCCCGTCCGGGTCATCCGGTACGGAACCGACCAGCCGTAAACCTGGCACCCACTGCCAGTACGCAGGGATGCATCTATGCCCCCGACGGGCCCTGAGGACAGAACTGCCACCAGCCGCGTGGCGGGCATTGGCCCTGACGGCATCAGACCTTCTCGGTCGCGATCCGGGCGTGGTCGGCGGTGAGCAGGGCGATGTCCTCGACATCGGAGGTCAGGATGGTGACCAGGGTCATTGCATGATCGGGATCTGTCCGGGTTGATCACGTGAGGCCGAGGGCCGACAGCGGTCGGTGGTAGTCGCGGCTGGTGCGTCGGAGGGCGGCGGCGATGTTGGTCTCGCCGTTCTGGCGGAAGAGGCTGATGGCGGGGTTGCGCAGGCTGGCCATGGTGCGGGGCAGGGTCCCGGTGCGGACCTTGGAGTCGTCCTCGCGGAAGGTCCGGTCACGTACGTGGTGGAGATTCTCGATGCCCCAGTGGCCCCTGATCCAGGTGGCGAGCTCGGCCGGGGTGGCGTCGAAGACATCCAGGCTGGTGATCAGGTAGACGCGCTCGATCGTCAGCTTCCCGGTGGCGAGGCCGGGGCGCCATCGCACGACTTGGA
>NZ_JAFMPZ010000636.1 GCF_017353455.1 Streptomyces laculatispora | reverse complement strand
CAGCGAACCGGTGGGCCGCCCTGTCCCATGATCCGGGGTTCATGGTATAGGGCGGCCCACCGGTTCGCTGCTTCAAGTACCCCACAGGGAGCCATCTCTGGCAAGGTGTCAATCACGGCACGCGGATGGCTGAGGGCCTTCGGCGGGCGCTCGCGTACCACCGGCGCACGCCATCGGCCTCCGCCCCCGGTCAGCACAGAACAGACCAGTCGGCACCGCGTAAGCGGCACCGACACAGGGTCCCGGCATATGCCACAAGCCCCAGGCCACTGCGTCACCCGATCGGAGTATCGTGCGCGAGGGGTGTGCTCGAAGCACGGGCTTCTTTTTGCGCGGCGGCGTCACCACCTTGTTCGCGGCGCTGAACACCACTGCTGGCGAGGTCATCGGCTCGCTCCACAGCCGCCACCGCGCCGCGGAGTTCGAGAAGTTCCTCGCCAAGCTCGACAAGGAAGTCCCCGCCGACCTCGACGTCCACCTGATCTGCGATAACCACGCTACACACAAGCCCCCCGCCGGCCAGAAGTGGCCGCTGGCACACCCGCGCTTCCACATGCACTTCACGCCCGCCAGGGATTGCGGGACAGCCCTTGGCTTGACTCTGTCGGGGACCTTGGGGTTACCGAGGTCAGCTGCCCAGAGTTCGCCAGGGCCTCGGCCGGGGGATCTCGTGCTGAACGAGGTAGTTCTGGAAGGCGATCGGCTGGCGGGGCGGAGGCGCTTCCGCGGTCGGTCGCAACTGCTGAGTCGCTCGATGTTGACGGCATGGCGGTCAGGACGTGTTGCAGCCCGGGCCCGCCTTCCGTCCCGGCGCTCCGCCAGCGCAGGCGTCCTGCGGCGTCGCGGTAGTAGTTCTGCACCAAGATCTGGCGCAGGGCCTGGGTTCGAGGGCCGGACGCGCGGTCTGCTCCGTGCTGGTAGAGGTGTTCCAGGAGCCGGACGGCGTCGTTTCCGGTGGCGAGGATCCTGGTCTTGGGCTTGGGGGGCCTGCCCAAGCGGATCGGGCGGCCGTAGCGGCGTCCCCACTCCTTGTCGACCAGCTCGTCCAGCAGGTGAGGGGAGGTGTCGGCGACTTCTTCCAGTGCGGCGCGTACCGCCTCGGCGATCAGGTCCAGGTGGGTCAGGTCGCGCACCGCGGCCAGGACATGGGTGGAGTCGGCGCGCTGCGTGCCGCGTTCGCGTACGAGGCCGGCGTCCTTGAGCCGGGCCAGTGCGAGGTCGAGGAGGCGGTCAGCACGGTCGCCTTCGGTGAGACGGTCGCGGAAGTCGGCCAGCACGCCGCGATGGAAGCCGGGGGCGTCCAGCCAGAGTCACGTCAGGGGCCCGACTCGGAAGAGTCGGACCCCTTCTGACCTGCATGTTTGCCAGACCAGCGACGTGGTGGAGATGTTGATTTTCCGGAGGTCATCCCAGCACGATCCCAGCACGGGAGCGCCATCCCAGCACCCCCTCCCACCGGGAACCACTTCCAAGGTCAGTAGTGGTAGCGAGCCGCGAGGATGACGATCTCCTTGTCCGCAACCAGGTAGACGAGCCGGTGTTCGTCGTCGATACGCCGCGACCACGCCCCGGGCAAGTGGTACTTCAGCGGCTCGGGCTTGCCGATCCCCGTGAAGGGGTCGCGCTTGACGTCCTCGATGAGCCTGTTGATCCGAGTGAGCACCTTGCGGTCGCTCTTGAGCCAGGACGTGTAGTCCTCCCAGCCCTGGTCCTCGAAGACAAGCCTCACGCAGCACCCGCTGCAGAGTCCGCTTCCGGATCGATCAGCTCACGTTCTGACACGTTGAGGTTGCTGAGGGCGTTCTCGTACGCCTTGAGGAGTCGACGTGCGTTCGTCGGCGAACGGAGCAGGTACGAGCCTTCGCGCAGCGCCGCGTAGTCCTCGGCCGAGACGAGCACGGCGTTGCCGTGCTTGGAGACGATCTCGATGGCCTCGTGATCGTCGTTGACCTTCTTGATCAGCGGAAAGAGGCCCTTGCGGGCTTCGCTCGCGGTTATCGACATGACCTGACCCTCTCCATTGCGTGGTACGTAATAACGTACCACTCTCGACGCCCTCCAGCGGGGCCAAGTAGCTGATGGAGAGTCGAATCTCCCAGCACCATCCCGCAGCACGGGAAACAGCGAGGGGCCGACTCCCGAAAGAGCCGACCCCATTTGACCTGCATGTTTGCCAGACCGCTAACGCGGTGTCGTTTCATCCGCTCACACGTTGAAGCGGAACGTCTGCGGGCTGAACCTGACCTGCGGCGGAGCCTCCTACAGGGCTCTAACCTGGGCTTTCCTGGTTGGCATGCGTTGGCTCCCGACGACCGTTTACGGGTGTCCTGCGGACTGGCTGCGGACTGGCCGGGTGGACCGAGGCAGAGAAATCCATGGCGCACCAGCCGAACCTGCAACGAGACTGCGCAGGTGAGCGACTTCTACCCCTGTCCCTGCTGCGGACACCGCGTACTGGACGCGATGCCCGGCTCGTACGAGATCTGCCCCGTCTGCTTCTGGGAGGACGACGGGGTCCAGTTCCGCTGGCCGACCATGGACGGCGGAGCGAACAAGGTCTCCCTGATCGAAGCCCAGCGGAACTACCAGGACTTCGGAGCCTGCGACGAACACGGCCGGCGGTACGTCCGCCCGCCGGCCGAGGACGAGCCGCTCGACGCCGCCTGGCGTCCCATCGACCTGACGCGCGACTCCTTCGAGGACTGGGCAACCGAGGACCGCGCCCCGTGGCCCGCCGACCGCTCGGTGCTCTGCTGGTGGCTCCCCACGTTCTGGCGCCGGAACCACCCATGACCACCCACATCGAGAGACTCATCCAGCAGCTCGACGACTCGACCGGCCCGTCGGACGACACCCGCGCAGAACTGATCGGCATCGGCTCCGGCGCCATCCCCGCAGCCCTGCGCGGCCTATGCGGGGCGCGGGCCGGATGGCGTTCTGCAAGGTCTCCCGGCAGCGGTGCCGGCGCCGCCCGTGGACGACAGGCCGGCGATCACCCGAGTTCCTCCTGCGGTTCGTGGGTGTTCCAGTTCCAGCTGGTGATGGTGGTGCGCATCAGGCGGGCGGCGGTTGAGAGGTGGCTGTCGACGCCCCAGTACAGGGTGAGCGTGCGGCGGCAGTCGGGGCTGTCGACGGTGATCCAGACGAGAGGGGTGCGGGTGGCAGTACGCCGCGCGATGGCGGGGACAAGACCGACGCCAAGTCCCGCGCCGATCAGGTCAGCGATGGCGCTGGGCTCGTCGACTTCGCAGACGATCTTCGGTCTGAGGTCCCTGGCGGCGAAGAGCCGGTCGAGGAGTCGTCGTTGCCAGTGCCCCTTGCGGGCGGTGACGAGGGGCTGTTCGGCGAGTTCATCGATACTCACCGAGGTACGGCCGGCCAGCGGATGACCGAGTGGCGCGGCCACCCCCACCGCCTCATCGAGTAGCTGGATCGCCTCCAAACCATCGGCGTTGATCGGCTGTGAGGCGAGGCACAGGTCCACGTCCTGGGCCCGCAGGCGGCGGGCCATGTCCTCGGCCGGCGTCCACTTGAGTTCGACTTCGATGATGGGATGAGCTCGCTTGTAGGCCGCCAGCGGCCCGGTGAGCGTGAGGAATGTTTCCGACGCCAGTCTCACGGCGCCCACTCCCTCGCTGGTGGCCTCGGCGACGGCTCGCCTTCCCGCATCGAGCTCACCGAGGGAGCGTTCGACGTAACCGCGGAAGAGTTTGCCCGTGTCGTTCAGCCGGAGTCGGCTGGCCCGATCGAACAGTGGGGTGCCGAGTTCGCTCTCCAACCGGGCGATGGTGCGGCTCAGCGACGGTTGGGCGATGTGCAGCTCGTCGGCTGCGCGGCTGAGGTGTTCCAGCCGCGCCACCACCAGGAACTGCCTGAGTGCGTTCAGATCCATGACCCTCCTCGTTCGCGTCCTGGACCGCGGCGGCACCGAGGTCATGCCTCCAGCGAGATAGCTGCATAGCGATATTGATCTTAGACAGAATGATTCTTTGGTCATAGCGTCGTGGGCGATCCCGAATCGAGAAGAGAGTGAGGAGTACGCCCATGGCCACCGCAGTCGACAAGTCCCACCCGACCATGCCGGTCTCCTCCGGCAGCGCGCATCGGAGAAGGCTCAGCGGGTGGGTGCTGCGGGCCGTCGTCAGCGTGCATCTGGTTGCGATCTTCGGCCAGCCGGTGTTCGCCGGCTTGTTCCTGAGCGGTGACTACGACGGCCTGCTCTGGCACGAGTTCGGCGCCAACGTCACCACCTCCGTCAGCTACGTGCAGCTGATCGCGGCGATCGTGGTCTGGGTTCGGCTGCGTCAGATCTGGCCGTTCCTTGCCACGTCGGCCCTGGTGGCTGCCGAGACGGTGCAGTACTTCGCCGGGATGGAAGGCGCGCTGTGGCTGCATCTGCCACTGGGGGTGGCCACCGTCGTCGCGCTTGCCGTGGTGTTCATCACCGTATGGCGCCGGCCACTGCGGCCACGACCGCGCTCCCCGCACGAACGGGTGCAGACCATGACGGAGTCGAAGCAGGAGGGGCATGAGGGGGATGACGATGAGTGAGCAGGATGACGGCCGGTCCGGTCATGCCCGTGGAGTGACCAGGCGCCAGACGCTGGGCATCGGCGGGGCGCTCGGGCTGACGGCGGCCACCGGGCTGGCGACCGCGGCCGCGCTGGCCCGCCGCCCGTCGTTCACCGGTGACGAACTGCGCAGTGCCGTGCCGCTGCCGCCCGCGTTCCAGGTGCCGTTGCCCATTCCCGCCGTGCTGGCGCCGGTCAGCACGGCGGGCAGCGCCAACCGTTACGAGATCACCCAGCGCGAGGCGACCGTGGAGATACTGCCCGGTGTCAGGACGCCGATGTGGACGTACGGGGGCACCTTCCCGGGACCGACGATCGAGTCGCGCCGCGGTCGGCCTATCACCGTGAGGCATCGAAACGAGTTGCCGGTGCCGACGGTGGTGCACCTGCACGGTGGACGGACCCCGGCAAGCGCCGACGGATACCCGACCGATCTCGTCCTGCCCGAGGGATGGCCGGACGCCACCCGTACCGGCCAGGGCGGGCACAGCATGGGCACGCGCGACATGAGTGGGCGCGGCATGGGCGCGCACGGCATGAGTGGGCTCGGCATGGGCGCGCACGGCAGGGACGCCATGCACGATCCGCGGGCGGTGGTGACCGGGCCGACGCGGGGCTATACGTTCCCGCTGAATCAGCGGGCGACGCTGCTCTGGTACCACGACCACCGGATGGACTTCACCGCCCCCGCGATCTGGCGTGGCCTCGCAGGACTGCACATCGTGCGCGACGATACCGAGGACGCGCTCGGCCTGCCCGCGGGGCGGCACGAACTGCCTCTCATGATCGCCGACCGTGCGTTCGCCGCCGACGGCAGCCTCGACTACCCCTCCCTCGACCCAACCCTGCGCAACCGGCCGGGTGTTCGCGAGCCCTATCTCGCTGGAGTGCTCGGTGACGTGATCCTGGTCAACGGCGCCCCGTGGCCCGTGCACGAGGTCGACGCGGCCCGGTACCGGCTGCGCATCCTGAACGCCTCGAACGCCCGGCACTACGAACTCGAAGTGCTCACCGACGACGGACGCCGGATCGATCTCGTCCAGATCGGCGCCGACCAGGGTCTGCTCGCGGCACCGGTCACCCACCGGCTCCTGCCGATGGCACCGGCCGAACGCTACGACGTGATCATCGACTTCGCCGGCGTCCCGGTCGGTGCCCGCGTCAGAGTCGTCAACCGGCTGGGCTCCGGGCGTACCCGCGACGTGATGGCCTTCCGGGTCGCACGCAAGGTCACCGACAGGAGCCGCATCCCGCGCGTGCTCTCCAGGGATCTGCCGACCTGGCGGCGGTCGGACGCCACCAGGGTGCGCGAGATCTCCTTCCGCGCCGGGCGGATGCATGGAGGCCATGGATGGCTGATCGACGGGAAGCCGTTCGACCCCGCCCGTTCCGATGTGACCGTCCGATTCGGCGATGTCGAAGTGTGGCGGCTGATCGCCGACGTCCACCACCCCGTCCACCTGCATCTGGTCGGCTTCCATGTACTCGCACGCGGCGGCGGTCGGCCATTGCGCCACGACGCGGGCCTCAAGGACACCATCTCGTTGCGGCCGGGCGAATCGGCAGAGATCATCACCCGTTTCGACGGCTACCGCGGCCGCTACCTCTTCCACTGCCACAACGCCGAACACGAGGACATGGGAATGATGGCCAACCTCGAAATCGTCTGACACCTCCACAGAAGGCCCCGCTCCCGGGACAACATCCAGCACCAAAGCACCGTCCGGCCTTCGATGGAGACGCAAAAAGGGCCCGTCTCGGATTGACGGACCCCTCTTGACCTGCGGCTTTACAGGACGCGCAATTTAGTTGAAGCTTCAATTAAACGTTGAAGCGGAACTCCACCACGTCGCCGTCCTGCATGACGTAGTCCTTGCCCTCCATGCGGGCCTTGCCCTTGGCGCGGGCCTCGGCGACCGAGCCCGTTTCGACCAGGTCGTCGAAGGAGATGATCTCCGCCTTGATGAAGCCCTTCTGGAAGTCGGTGTGAATCACACCGGCCGCCTCGGGGGCCGTGGCGCCCTTCTTGATCGTCCAGGCGCGGGCTTCCTTCGGGCCTGCCGTGAGGTAGGTCTGCAGGCCCAGGATGTCGAAGCCGACGCGGCCGAGGGTGGCGAGGCCGGGCTCTTCCTGGCCCATGGACTGGAGGAGCTCCAGGGCCTCGTCGTCGTCGAGCTCGATCAGCTCGGACTCGATCTTGGCGTTGAGGAAGATCGCCTCGGCGGGGGCCACCAGGGCGCGCTGCTCGTTCTTGAAGTCCTCGTCGACCAGCTCGTCCTCGTCGACGTTGAAGACGTACAGGAAGGGCTTGGTGGTGAGCAGGTGCAGCTCGTGGAGGAGGCGGCCCTTCTCGGTGCCGGCCGTGATGCCCGCGTGGAAGAGGGTGTCGCCCGCTTCGAGGATCTTCTGGGCCTCCTCGACGGCGGCCAGGACCGCGACCTTCTCCTTCTGGAGACGGGCCTCCTTCGTGAGGCGCGGGACGGCCTTCTCGACGGACTGGAGGTCGGCGAGGATCAGCTCGGTGTTGATCGTCTCGATGTCGTCCTTGGGCGAGACCTTGCCGTCGACGTGGACGACGTTCTCGTCCTTGAAGGCGCGGATGACCTGGCAGATCGCGTCCGACTCACGGATGTTCGCGAGGAACTTGTTGCCGAGCCCCTCACCCTCGCTCGCGCCGCGCACGATGCCCGCGATGTCGACGAAGTCGACCGTCGCCGGGAGCAGCTTCTGGGAGCTGAAGATCTCCGCGAGCGTGTTCAGACGGGCGTCGGGGACGCCGACGACGCCGACGTTCGGCTCGATCGTGGCGAACGGGTAGTTGGCCGCCAGCACGTCGTTCTTGGTCAGGGCGTTGAACAGGGTCGACTTGCCGACATTCGGCAGGCCGACGATTCCGATCGTGAGCGACACGTTGGCGACTTCCTGAGGGGTGGGCGGGCTCGTAATGAGGTCCGGCCCCGGTGGGCCGATTCTCCAGTTTACGGGCGGGGGCGAGCGCGTAACCACGGGTCCCGCCGGGTACCGATCCGGTTCCCATTGGGCCGTGTGGCATCGAACTCATCGCCAAGGTCGGCCAAAGCGCGTGTCCCGCACGTGATTCCTGCCGCTCGGCAACCTACGTTGTCCCGGTGGAGCAGCACAGGACACGTCCCCCGCAGCGCAGCCAGACCCAGCAGGCCCCGCTGTCCCCGCTGGAAACCGAGGGAGCCAAGGAAACAGCCGGCGAAGGCGCCGCCGTCTATCGGGTGATGAGCACGCCCGCAGGCCGGGCCCGCCCGGTGGCGCCTGCCGTGCTCGCCCTGCGGCGACTGCCGAATCCCCGGCTGACCGGTATCGGCGCCGGGCTCTTCGCCGCCGCCATCATGTTCGTGCTGGCCTGTGCGGACTGGCTGCTGTTCGACAGCTCAGCCGTCGTGTTCGGCGTGCTGTTCCTACCGGTCAGCGCGCTGACCGCGTTCTGGGTGCGGCCCGCGGACCTGGTGACCGCGCCGATCAGCGTGCCGATCGCGTTCGCCGTCGGCATCATCCCGATCTCGGGCGGCACGGGCGGCTTCGGCGGGCAGACGATGGCCGTCGTCACCGCGCTCGCCGTCCACGCCGGCTGGCTGTACGGCGGCACGCTCGTCGCCGGGCTCATCGCGACCGTACGGAAGGTCCGGCTGATGCGGGCCCGGCAGCGGCGGATGCTGCTGGCCGCACAGACCGCGCGGGCGGCCGGGCATCCGCAGTCCCCGAGCCCCCGGGCCGCGGGACAAGCCCCCCGGCGTCGGCAGCGCTGACCGCGCCGGGGGTCGGCGGGGACCCGGCCCCTAGGGTCTTTCGTTTGGATCAGGCTGGATCAGGGAGCGGGGTCCGGTGCGTGCGGTTGCGAGGCGGAGGAGGGAGTCAATGCGGAGCATGGGCGACCGACGACAACACGGCAGGTGCACGTGCCGGACCCCGCGAGCCCGGCATGATCCAAACGAGAGGCCCTAGCTGCCCCCTGCCGCCATGGCCGCGCCGACGATGCCGGCGTTGTTCTGGAGCTCCGCGGGCACCATCTCGGACCGTACGTGCTCGATCAGCGGCAGGAACTTGTCGGCCTTGCGGCTGACACCGCCGCCGATGATGAACAGTTCGGGCGAGAACAGCATCTCCACGTGGGCCAGGTACTTCTGCACCCGGTGCGCCCAGTGGTGCCAGCTCAGGTCCTCGTCCTCCTTGGCCTTGGTCGAGGCGTGCTTCTCCGCGTCGTGGCCGTTCAGCTCCAGATGGCCGAGCTCGGTGTTGGGCACGAGCCTGCCGTCGATGAAGAGCGCGCTGCCGATGCCCGTACCGAGTGTCAGCACGATGACCGTGCCCTTGCGTCCGCGCCCCGCGCCGAAGGTCATCTCCGCGATGCCGGCCGCGTCCGCGTCGTTCAGCACGGTGACCGGCAGGCCCAGCTTGTCGCTGAGCAGCATGCGGGCGTCCAGGTCGATCCAGCCCTTGTCGACATTGGCCGCGGAGCGGGTGACGCCGCTGGTGACCACGCCCGGGAAGGTGATGCCCACTGGGCCCGACCAGTCGAAATGACCGACCACCTCGGCCACGCACCCGACCACGTCCTCGGGTGTGGCCGGGTGCGGTGTGAGTACTTTGTGGCGCTCCTGCGCCAGGTCTCCGCGGTCCAGGTCCACGGGAGCACCTTTGATCCCGGATCCGCCGATGTCCACGCCGAAGATCTCCATATGATCCACGGTACGGGCAGGCGGCCCGGCTCACTTCCCGGAGCGGAAACCCGAGCCAGAGCCCGACCCGGAACCCGAGCCGGATCGGAAACCCGATCGGATACCGGAACCGGGAGCCGTCATTCGGCGGACAGTGCCGCCGCCTCCGCGCGCAGGTCCCGGCGGAGCTCCTTGGGCAGCGAGAAGATGATGGACTCCTCGGCCGCCTTCACGATCTCCACGTCCTCGAAACCCCGCTCGGACAGCCAGGCCAGGACACCGTCGACCAGCACCTCGGGAACGGACGCGCCGGAGGTGACACCGACCGTGGAGACGCCGTCCAGCCAGGACTCCTCGATCTCGTCGGCGAAGTCGACCAGGTGGGCGTCGTTCGCACCCGCGCCGAGGGCGACCTCGACCAGGCGGACCGAGTTGGAGGAGTTCTTGGAGCCGACGACGATCACCAGGTCGGCGTCCGCGCCCATCTGCTTCACCGCGATCTGACGGTTCTGCGTGGCGTAGCAGATGTCGTCGCTGGGCGGCGAGATCAGGAGCGGGAACTTCTCCTTGAGCGCGCCGACGGTCTCCATCGTCTCGTCGACCGAGAGCGTGGTCTGGGAGAGCCAGACGACCCGGGACGGGTCGCGCACCTCGATGTTCGCGACGTCCTCGGGGCCGTCGACCAGCGTGATGTGCTCGGGGGCCTCGCCGGAGGTGCCGATGACCTCCTCGTGGCCCTCGTGGCCGATCAGGAGGATGTCGAAGTCGTCCTGCGCGAAGCGGACGGCTTCCTTGTGGACCTTGGTGACCAGGGGGCAGGTCGCGTCGATCGTGGCGAGCTTCCGCTTGGCCGCCTCGTCGTGCACGGTCGGCGCGACGCCGTGCGCGGAGAACATGACGATCGAGCCCTCGGGGACCTCCGCGGTCTCCTCGACGAAGATCGCGCCCTTCTTCTCCAGCGTCTGTACGACGTATTTGTTGTGGACGATCTCGTGGCGCACATAGACCGGTGAGCCGTACTGCTCCAGGGCCTTCTCCACGGCGATCACGGCACGGTCCACGCCCGCGCAGTAGCCACGGGGAGCGGCGAGCAGGACGCGTCGGGGTGTCGTAGCAGTCATGCGTCCCATCGTAAGGCCGTACCGAACAGGCGCGGGGCCGACGGGGTCGGGAGACTGATCACCACGCGAACAACGGAGGACTCATGGCCGGCAGCGACAGCGATTCCGGCAGCGGCACCGTTCCCGCCGGCGGCCCGGAGTCCGGCAGCACCACCGGCCGGGCGGGACTGCGGCGGACGCTGGGCTTCCGGGATCTGGTCGTCTACGGGCTGCTGTTCATCGCCCCGATGGCCCCGGTCGGCGTCTTCGGCACGCTCGACGCGAAATCGCACGGCGCGGTGGCGCTGGTGTACGTCGCGGCGACCGTGGTGATGGCGTTCACCGCCTTCAGTTACGCCCAGATGGTGCGGGTCGCTCCTCTGGCGGGTTCGGTCTTCGCGTACGCGCGCAAAGCGCTCGGCGAGGGGCCGGGGTTCATCGCCGGCTGGATGGCGATGCTGGACTATCTGCTGATCCCGGCGGTCGCCTATCTCTTCTCGGGGATCGCGATGAACTCGCTGGTGCCGGAGGTGTCGCGGTGGGTGTGGACCGCGCTGGCGGTGGTCCTCACGACGCTGCTGAACCTCTGGGGCGTACGGGCGGCGGCCCGGGTGGGCTTCGCGGTGCTCGCCATGGAGATCGTGGTGCTGCTGGTGTTCATGGTGTCCGCGGTGGTGGTGCTCGTGCAGGACGGGGCGCAGCGCGGCTGGCTGACACCGCTCGACGGCGATGCGGGCTTCTCCGCGACGGCGGTGCTGGGCGCGGTGTCGGTGGCCGTGCTGTCGTACCTGGGCTTCGACGCCATCGCCACGTTCGCGGAGGAGGTGACGGGCGGCTCGGCGAAGGTGGCGCGGGCGCTGCTGTTCTGCCTGGTGCTGGCGGGGTTCCTGTTCGTGGCGCAGGGGTATCTGGCGGCCCTGCTGGAGCCGATGACGTCGGCGGAGCTGGCCGCCGATCCGGCTGCTCAGGGCTCGGCCTTCTACGACACGGTGGACTCCGCGGTCGGGTCCTGGCTGCACGATCTGGTGGCGGTCAGCAAGGCGATCGGGGCGGCGTTCGCGGCACTGGCCGGGCAGGCGGCCGCGGGCCGGCTGCTGTTCGCGATGGCCCGGGAACGACGGCTGCCCGCGCTGCTGTCCAAGGTCGATCCGGGCTCGGGGGTGCCGCGGATCGCGATCCTGATCGCGGCGGTCGTGACGCTCGTGGCGGCGGTCTGGGCGGCCCGGCGCGACGACGGCCTGGACCATCTGGTGTCGGTGGTGGACGTGGGCGCGCTGACCGCGTTCGTCCTGCTGCACGCGTCGGTGGTCGGCTGGTTCGTGGTGCGCCGGATGGAGGGACCGCCGAGCTGGTGGCGGCACGTCCTGATCCCGGTGGTGGGTGCCGGCGTGCTGATCGCGGTGATCGTGGAGGCGACGTCGAGCGCGCAGGTGGTGGGGGCCTGCTGGCTCGTGGTGGGGCTGGTGGTGCTGGCCGTGCAGCAGAGGCGCCGGGCGGGGTGAGGTTACGGGGGCGTGAGG
>NZ_JAFMPZ010000390.1 GCF_017353455.1 Streptomyces laculatispora | reverse complement strand
CGCTTAACTGAACGGTATTGGACTTAGCCCTCAGCCCCCTGAAGCCCCCGCTGACCGAAGCCAACCGTTTCGCTCTCCTGTACGACCTCGACCGGCTGCCCGTCGGCGCCCGCACCGAATGGGGTCACCTGCTCGCCGACATGCTCCGCGACGTACCCGAGGTTCCCGAGGAACACTGCAAATGGCGTTTTCGGCGCATGCTCCACGAGGACGACACCCGCCAGCTCATCTTCGGAGCGGCCACCCTTCTCGACTCCCGCGTCAAAGCCGCTTTTCAGGCTTACGTGCTGCTGCGGCATCACGAGGTCACCACGCGTACCGGACTGGCTGAGCAGACCGCCACGCTCGGTGTCCTGCTCACCCCCCGCCGCGGCGGGAACTCACCGTGGGACACCACCAGCATCCGCGTCGAAGGCCACCTGGACCTCCCCGACGACGAACTTCAGCTCTACCGGCAGGCATGGAACCGCACCCCCGAAGACGGCACCGCCGTCCCGGGCTGACCGGCTCACCGGCCCGCCGTACCGGTGAGCCCCGGACGCCACGCCGAAGGGGCCAGATGTGCCGGGAGCCGTGCTGCGCGTCAGGTGACGGTAGGGCTGCGGCGTTCCAGGAGGACGACGTCGCGCCAGTGGCGGCCGATGCGCTCACGATGGCCGATGACGCGGAACCCGGCGCGCTCGTGGAGGGTGAGGCTGGCGTCCTCGCCGTGCTCCTCCCGCCCGACCGGCCACCGTTCCCCGTCATCGACAGCGACACCCTGCATAGCCTTGACGCGCTCATCGGCCTCGACACGCTGCACAGCCGCCTCGGCCCACTCCTCGCCGCCCCAGCAGACCCCGACAACCCCCAGAACGAACACCCGGCACGCATCCTCCAAGCACTCCGGGAACACCGCGGCAACCCCCCAGTCAGCGGCTGACCACCCCCTGCCTCATCCCTCCGGACAAGACGGAGCAGCAAGCCGTGACAGACCAACCACTCGCCCTCGCGCCCGATCGATGGCAGCGCCTCGCCGCCGCCCACCAGGCCTACACCGAGACCGTCAGCCCTTACTACGACGAGACCCTGCAGGAAGTGACACGCCGTGCGTGCACCAGCGGAAGCATCGGCAAAGCCGACATCGGAGCACTGCTGATGTGGAAACGGCTCAGGGCCGATACGCCCTGGGCCTCTGAACTCATGGCGCTCGCGGACGCTGACGTACGCCGCGCAACCGCCGCGGCCGCGACCGCCGCCCGGGACACCTCTCTCAGCCGCAGCTCGGCAGCGCAAGCCGGCCGAGCAGCCCTGGCCTCACTACCCGGTTTCCGCACCGGTGACGCCCTCGCCTCCGCCGTCCTCACAGCAGCCGCACCGGACCGCATGGCCGTCTACGACCGCCGAGCCCACAACGGACTGCACACCCTCGGCATCAACCTCAGCCACGCACCCGGACGCTACAGCCGCTACATAGAAGCGATCGACCAGCTCCTGACCGCCGCTCCAGACCCCATCCGCAACTGGACCGCCCGCGACATCGACACCGCCCTGTACTGGATGACCACATACCAGCACTCAACGAATCTGATCAACACACCCGGAACATGACCACACCTGACCAGCACCCGCTCCACCTGATGAAACAGCAGCTCAGCTCAGAGAACTGAAACCCGGTCCCCCATCACCAAGCGGTGAGAGCTCGACCCGGAACACTATCGCCACCCACACCAAACTGATCAGCCCAGGCCAGCCCACCACCCACTGATCAGAAAAACCGCCCCTGGACATGGACGCCCTCGCCGCGCTCGGACTGGAATGGGCGGGGGCGTAGAGGCCACTCGGGCTACTGTGCGTCGATGCAGGGTCCTTGGGCGCGGAAGCGCGCGCGAGTTTCCGGCCATGGCGTTGCGCTGTCGTGGCCGGAGCAGCCGACGCCTCCGCAAAGAGGCCGTGAGTCGCGCGCCGGTCTGCCATTGATCAGTGCCACTCGCCCGTACGCCTCGTAGCGCTCGCCGCTGTCCTCGCTCTGCACCCGTTGGTGAGCTCCCGCTTGGTGCATGGGAACAGCCGCCCCCACGACAGCCAACCCGCCCAGCCCCAGCCGCTAAAAGGCAGCCACTTGGTCACCTCATGACAGCAGACCAGCACACGCCCACACCGCATGACCAGCCAATCAACAACCGAACACCGCTGACGCACAACCGCTGCCACCGACACGCCCACTCACACCGGATGCCCAGTCCGGTGCCGGAGAACCGGCACCGGACCGTACGGAGGCGTGACCTATCGGGTCAGGCGCAGGTTCCAGCCGCTGGCGCCGTGTGGTCGTCGTCGTAGCAGACCAGGGCCGGGGCGTAGGTCTCGGAGGTCGGGCGCCCGGCCTTCTCCGGCCCCGGGGGCTTGCCGCTTTGTTCAGCCGTGCTCGGGCTCCACCGGGAGCCACAGTTCGGCGTCGGCCTCGGTCTTCTCCGGCGACAGGCGGGTGCGCAGGATCTCAGGGCCGGTGCGGGTGCGGTACGGGTTCGACGGGAACCACTCGGTGAACACGTCCCGCCACAGCTCCTGGATGGCCTGCGGCGCCGGCCCGGAGGTGGTGAAGACCGCCCAGGTGCCGGCCGGGACGGCCAACGTGGTCGTGTCCTCCGGAGCGGCCGCGGAGGTGATCACGCCGTGGTGGTAGTCGAGTTCGGTGCCCTCGGCGCGGCTGGGGTCCATGCCGTCGCAGACTGCGACGATGCCGTGCGGCTCCTGGTCCGACAGTTTCTCCAGGCGCTCCAGGGTTTGCGGGTCGATCCCGCGGACAAAATCCATGATCGCCTGGTTCGGCCCGGCATGCACCAGCGGTACCCGGGTCTTGAGTCCGACGACGTTGAAGTCCGCCTTGTCCACAACGCGGTATCGCATACTGCTCCTCCCTTCGATGGTGAGGCGGAAGGCCATCCGGGACTGGGAGTTGAGCGCGGCGCCGGCACGCCGGGCCTCGCCCGGTCCGATGCCGTGCATGGCACGGAACGCCCGCGCGAACGCCTCGCCGGAGCTGTAGCCATAGCGCACCGCGATCTCCAGCAGCGTCTCACGTCCCGCGAGTACTTCGGCGCCTGCGAGGGTGAGCCGACGGCGCCGGATGTACTCCGACAGCGGTATGCCCGCGAGCGCGGAGAACATCCGGCGCAGGTGGTACTCAGAGGTGGCCGCGATGCGTGCCAGCTCCTCCATGTCGACGGCCTGGTCGAGATGGCACTCGATGTGCTCCATGGCCTGGTTCAGCCGCTCCAGCATGCCCGGCCTCCTTCCTCTTCTCTCACGGCCACTTTGCCAGCGGTGGTCGTGAGGCACGGTTACGCTGCGCTGCAATCGGTGCCGTCCCCGTCCGGGCCGGGGGTGTCCTGGCCCAGGCCCCGGCGGATCGCGATCTCCACGGGTGAGTACGCGCCGTCGGCCCGCTCCAGTTCGTACGGCGCGGCCGGCATCAGCGGCGGCTGGGCCATGAAGCGCGGCCGCACCCCGTGGTGCGGTTGCGCCGCGTGCACCAGGAACGGATGGCACAGGAAGACGTCGCCCGGGGACCCGGTGGCG
>NZ_JAFMPZ010000389.1 GCF_017353455.1 Streptomyces laculatispora | reverse complement strand
GGCGGGGACCGCCTGTACGAAGAGGATCTTCCGGCTGACGGTGGCGGCGCCGTACACCCCGGCCACGACCAGGCAGCAGAGGAAGAAGATCTGCGCCGGGCGGGCGACGGGGTCACCGGCGATCAGGCTCCAGACGAGCCCGGCGGCCATGAACCCGTTGTAGAGCCCCTGGTTCGCGGCCAGCGGTGCGCTCTCCCGGGAGAACTCCGGTGTCGTGGCGAAGACCTTGCGGCCGCGCGGGGTGTCCCAGAGGAACATTTCGAGGACCAGGAAACAGGCGTGGATGAGCGCGACGAGCGCGACCAGCACCTGGGCTGCTGTCTGCATGGTGACGACCTGCGGCCTTCCGTATCGACGTGACTTCCTGGACAACTGTAGAGGAAGTCGATCGCGTAGCCTCCCCGCATGATCACTCCCTCCGACGAGGCGCTGGTACGCGACCACACCGTCTACTCGTGCGTGATGGGCTCGCGCGCCTTCGGGCTCGCCACGGACGGCAGCGACACCGACCGGCGGGGGGTCTTCCTCGCGCCGACCCCGCTGTTCTGGCGGTTCGACAAGCCTCCGGCCCATGTGGAGGGACCGGCCGATGAACAGTTCTCCTGGGAGCTGGAGCGCTTCTGCGAACTGGCGCTGCGGGCCAACCCCAATGTGCTGGAGTGCCTGCACTCGCCCCTGGTGGAACAGGCCGACGCGACCGGCCGTGAGCTCCTCTCGCTGCGCGGGGCGTTCCTGTCCCGGCAGGCCCACGGGACCTTCGTCCGCTACGCGCTGGGCCAGCGCCGGAAGCTGGACGCGGACGTCCGGCAGTACGGGGCGCCGCGCTGGAAGCACGCCATGCATCTGCTGCGGCTGCTGGCGAGCGGCCGGGATCTGCTGCGTACGGGAGAGCTCACGATCGACGTGGGCGCGGCCCGCGACGAGCTGCTGGCCGTCAAGCGGGGCGAGGTCGGCTGGCCGGAGGTGGAGCGGCGCATGGCGAGACTGGCCGAGGAGAACGACGAGGCCGCCACCGCCTCGCCGCTGCCCGCGGAGCCGGACCGGGCACGGATCGAGGACTTCCTGATCCGCACCCGCCGGACGTCGGCGCTCCGGGCCCCGGAGGCCGGCTGAGCGCCGAGGCGGCCGCGGCGACGACCGGGCCGAGGCCGGTGACCGGCAGCCCGGCGGTCCGGAATCGCGCCGCGTCCGGACGGTTGGCTCAGGAGTCCCAGAGCGCCCCCAGCGACAGCAGATCGCTGCGGTACTCGATCCGCTCCGACCACTCCTTGGGCCAGGCCCCCGAGCCCAGGTGCGCCCCGGCGAGTGCGCCGGTCAGGCAGCCGAGCGAGTCCGAGTCGCCCCGGGTGCAGGCGGCACGGCGCAGCGCGGTGACCGGTTCGTCGGGGAAGAGCAGGAAGCAGTGCAGGGCCGTGGCCAGGGCGTCCTCGGCGACCCAGCCGTCGCCGGTCGCCTCGCAGGGATCGGTCTCCGGGGACGGGTTGCGCAGCGCGTCCTGGACGCGGGCCAGCGCGGTGAGGCACTCCTCCCAGCCCCGCTGGATGTAGAGCTCCGGCGAGGAGTCGCCCGCGTACCGCCAGAGGTCGCCGAGCCAGCGCGTGAGGTAGTGGCCGCTGTTCTCGTACGCGTAGCTGCGCAGCTGCCCGATCAGTCCCACCGGCTCGGCGCCCTGCGCCAGCAGGTACACCGCGCGGGCCATCAGGTCGGACGCGGCGAGTGCGGTCGGGTGTCCGTGGGTGAGGGCAGCCTGCAACTGGGCCGCTCCGGCGCGCTGTTCGTCGCTCAGTCCGGGAACGAGTCCGACGGGCGCGACCCGCATGTTGGCGCCGCAGCCCTTGGAGCCGGTCTGGCTGGCCTCCTGCCAGATCCGGTCGCTGTCGAGCATCCGGCAGGCGGTCATACAGGTGCGTCCGGGGGCCCGGTTGTTGTCGGGCGAGTGGTACCAGTCGACGAACTCGTCGCGCACCGGGCGCACCAGCCGCAGCGGGGTGAGCAGTCCGCGGTCCATGGCGGACCGGATGCCGCGCCCCAGGGCGAGTGTCATCTGGGTGTCGTCGGTGACGAAGGCCGGGTTCGGCAGCCTCATCTGGCGCCACGGCCCGCACTTGGCGAGGATCGACGGCACGTTGTTGAACTCGGTCGGGAAGCCCAGCGCGTCACCGAGCGCGAGCCCGGTCAGCGCGCCGGTGGCGGCCTGTTTGGTGATGGTCCTGGTCACGATCACGTGCTTCTTCCTTCCGGTCGCAGCAGTGGGGGGTGCAGGGCGGTCGCGGCACCCGCCCGGTGGAGGGCGGCCGGTTTCCCCCGTCCGCCGGTGCGGCGCGGTGATCCCTCCACGGCCTGGACGAAGCCGGGCGTGGTGAGGACCTTGCGCCGGAAGTTGGGCCGGTCCAGCTCGACGCACCAGACCGTCTCGTACACCTGCTGGAGCTCCCCCAGGGTGAATTCGGGCGGGCAGAACGCGGTGGCCAGACAGGTGTACTCGAGCTTGGCGCCGATCCTGATGCGTGCGTCGGCGAGGATGCGGTCGTGGTCGAAGGCGAGCGCGCCGAGTTCTTCGGCGTCCCACCAGCGGGCGCTGGCCGCGTCGCCGCCGCCGCGCGGTTCAGGCAGATCCGGGACGAGCGCGGCGTAGGCGACGGAGACGACGCGCATCCTCGGGTCGCGGTCCGGGTCGCTGTAGGTCCGCAGCTGTTCCAGGTGGAGGGCCGAGACGGTTTCCTCGCTCAGCCCGGTCTCCTCGGCCAGTTCCCGGCGGGCCGCGCTCCCGGCGGACTCGCGGGGCAGGACGAAGCCGCCGGGCAGCGCCCAGTGGCCCTTGTACGGGTCCTCGCCCCGCTCGACGAGCAGGACGTGCAGCCGGGTGTCGCGGACCGTGAAGACGGCCAGGTCGACGGTGACCGCGAACGGTTCGAAGGCGTGCGGGTCGTAGCCCTCGGGTGCGGCGCCGCTCATCGCCGCTCCGGGAGGGGTGCGGCGAAGTCCCAGCCCTCGGCGAGCAGGGCGTCGACCGCCTCGACGGCCGTGGCCAGGCGCTCCTGGCGGCTTCCGGTGAGTTCGATGAAGTTCCTTCCGGTCCGGGTGAGTTCGGCGCGGAAGCGGTCGGTCATCCAGGGCCGCAGCTCCTCGCCGTCGCGCAGTCCGTCGTCCTCGAAGGCGACGCCCTCGTGGTCGGTCAGCAGCCACAGGTGGTGGCCGGCCCGGTCGGCCGTGCGCTCGACGAGCGGGTTGCGGCCGCCGACGTACCGCTCGTGCCAGACCGTCGTGGCGAAGGAGTCGGTGTCGCAGATGAGCACCGGGGACCCGGTGCGGGCGGCCGCCTCCTCCCGGGCGTTCTGGGCCTCGGCTATCAGCGGGAAGTCGTCGGTGGTGAACGCGACGTCCTCCCACTGGGCGCGGGGCCACCGGGCGCGCAGCGCGGCCAGCTTCTGTTCGCTGAACTCGCGCCCGTACTCGGCGACATACCCGGTGAGCGCCCAGACGCCGCCGCGCCGGCGGTAGTGGGCGGCGAGGGCGCGGGCCAGAGTGGTGGTGCCGGTGGACTCGGCGCCCAGGACGACGACCCGGCGGGTGAGCGCGGCCCGCACCGGCGGTTCGAGGAAGTCCCAGCAGCCCGCCGGGTCCTCGCGCACAGCGGTACCGGAGACCGGGAAGACCGTGCGGCCGGGGTCGACGCAGACGGGCTCGGCGCCGAAGCGGCGGGCCAGTTCGTCCCCGTACGGCTCCGAGGTGAAGACGGCGTCCACGGGCTCGGGCACGGCCTGGGTGAAGACCGCCATGTGGGCGTCCCAGATCGCCGGGTCGTGGAGATCCATCCGGGTGTCGTCGACGGCGCCCACCACCGTCACGTTCGGGTGCACCTCGCGCATCCAGGCGACCCGGTCGGCGAGCGGGACCGATTCCACCGAGGCGGCGCAGACCAGCACGGTCAGCCGCTCGCAGCGGTCCTGGGCGGTGCGGACGAGGTGGTGGTGGCCGGCGTGCGGCGGGTAGAACTTGCCGAGCACCAGTCCGTGCGCGAAACGCTTCATGCCACGACCTCCGCGGGTACCGGCCGGTGGACGGTGAGATCACGCCTCCAGTCGCGCAGGCCGATCAGGCACAGCGCCAGGAAGCCTGCGTACAGCAGCGAGGTGAGGTAGAGCTCCTTGTACGCGTAGAGCGGGATGTACACCACGTCGGCGGCGATCCACAGCCACCACGACTCGACGAGCTTCCGGCACTGCCCGTACGTCGCCGCCAGCGACAGCGCGGTCGTCAGCGCGTCCCAGAAGGGCACCGTGGAGTCGGTGGCCCGGTCCAGCAGGACGGTCAGCGCGAGGGTCCCCACCACCCCTGCCGCGAGCAGCAGGACCCACTCGGCGCGGGTGGTGCTCCGCACCGGCAGGCCGTCCGTCCCTGGTCCACCCCCGTGGGCCCAGGTCCACCAGCCGTACGCGGCAAGGGCGATGAAGACGATCTGGAGCCCGGCGTCGGCGTACAGACCGGACTGGGTGAACAGCAGGATGAAGAAGAGGTTGTTGGCGATGCCGATCGGCCAGTTGGCGAGGTGCTGTCGGGCCACGAGCCGGACACACAGCGCCCCGCTGCCGAATCCCAGCACCTCGGTCCAGCTGACCGGGGTGTCCAGGACCGTCACCAGGGGCTGCTGCAGGGGATCGAGGACGTCCGCGAGACTCACACCCGCCTCCTTAATAGTCATTCTGACTATAAAGGTCGAACGCAGGTAGCAAAAGGCCCGCGGCCGGTTCCTGTCCGAAAATCGAAATCCAGGAACCGGCCGCGGGCCGTGAGCTGTGGGTGCGGGGCGGTCTACAGACCGACCTCGCGCATCAGCATGCCCACCTCGGTGTTGGTGAGCCGGCGCAGCCAGCCCGACTTCTGGTCGCCCAGCGGGATCGGTCCGAACGACGTCCGCACGAGCCGCTCGACCGGGAAGCCGGCCTCGGCCAGCATCCGGCGGACGATGTGCTTGCGGCCCTCGTGGAGGGTCACCTCGACCAGGTAGTTCTTGCCGGTGTTCTCGACGACGCGGAAGTGGTCGGCGCGGGCGTAGCCGTCCTCCAGCTGGATGCCGTCCTTGAGCCGCTTGCCCAGGTCGCGCGGGAGCGGTCCCTGGATGGCGGCCAGGTAGGTCTTCTTCACGCCGTACCGGGGGTGGGTGAGACGGTGGGCCAGCTCGCCGTGGTTGGTGAGCATGATGATGCCCTCGGTCTCGGTGTCCAGCCGGCCGACGTGGAAGAGCCGCGTCTCACGGTTGGTGACGTAGTCGCCGAGGCACTGGCGGCCGTCCGGGTCCTCCATGGAGGAGACGACGCCGGCCGGCTTGTTCAGCGCGAAGAAGAGGTACGACTGGGTGGCCACGGTCAGGCCGTCGACCTTGATCTCGTCCCTGTTCACATCGACGCGCATGCCCTGCTCGACGACGATCTCGCCGTTCACCTCGACGCGGGACTGGTCGATCAGCTCCTCGCACGAGCGGCGCGAGCCCATGCCGGCACGGGCCAGCACCTTCTGCAGGCGCTCGCCCTCCTCCTCGGCGCCCGGGTTGGTCCTGGGCGTCTTGATCTCGGGCTTGTCCGCGTACCTGTCGCGGTTGCGCTGCTCGATCTTGGCGTCGAGCTCGCGCGGACGGGCGGGGGCGCCGTACGGGGCACGCCGGCCGGCGCTCCTGGCGCCGCCCGTCGCCGCCTTCGGGCCGCCCTTGGCGCCGCCGCGGGCCGCCGCGCCGCGGCCCTTGCGGGTGCCGCCGTCGCCGCCCGGCTTGTCGTTGCCGACGTCGTAGCGGCGCTCCTCGGGACGGGGCCGGCGGGCGCGCTGCTCCTGCTTGTCGTCACGCTCGGAGCCGGAGACCCGGGGGTTCGGGTTGCTGTTCCTGCCGGTGCCGGTGTTGTTCCTGCCGCCGCTCCTGGCTCCGCCGCCGCTGTTGCCGCCGCTCCTGCCGCCGGTACCGCCGCCGCTCCTGGCTCCGCCGCCGCTGCTGCCGCCGCTCCTGCCGCCGCCGCTGCCGCTTCCGCTGTTCCTGCCACTGCTTCGCATCAAAATTCCGTCTTGTCGTCTGCGTGAGTATCCGGGGTGTCCGGTGCGTCCGGATCGAACGACGGCACACCCTCTAGCGTCTCAGCCTCGATCGCGTCCGCCTCTGGGAGGAAGGGCGCGAGCTCCGGGAGCTCGTCCAGGCCACGCAGGCCCATTCGCTCCAGAAAGTAGTTCGTCGTCCTGTACAGGATCGCACCTGTTTCGGGTTCCGCGCCCGCTTCCTCGACCAGGCCCCTCTGCAACAGGGTCCGCATGACCCCGTCGCAGTTCACGCCGCGCACCGCGGAGACCCGCGAACGGCTCACCGGCTGCCGGTAGGCGACCACCGCGAGAGTCTCCAGCGCCGCCTGGGTGAGACGGGCGTGCTGGCCGTCCAGGACGAAGCCCTCGACCGCCGCCGCGTACTCCGGGCGGGTGTAGAACCGCCAGCCGCCCGCGACCAGCCTGAGATCGAAGCCGCGGCGCTGCACGGTGTACTCGTCGGCCAGCTCGCGCAGCGCGTCGGCGACCGCGCGCCTGGGCCGCTCCAGCACCTTGGCCAGGTGCTCCTCGGTGGCGGGCTCGTCGACGACCATGAGGACGGCCTCCAGGGCGGGCTTGAGACCGAGGTCCGCGACGGTGGATCCGGTGACGTCCTGTTCGCTCATGCCTTCACGTCCTGCCGCTCGTCCCGCACGTCCGGTGTCTCCTGGTCGAACTCGTCCGTCACGATGGGCTCGGCCCCCTGCTCCCCGGCCCAGCGCACCATCAGCTCCCCCAGCGCCTCGTCCTGGTCCAGGACGACGGCCTTCTCGCGGTAGAGCTCCAGCAGCGCGAGGAACCGGGCGACGACGGTGAGGGTGTCCGCAGCGTCCTCGGTCAGCTCCCGGAAGCTGATCTCCCCCGCCTCCCGCAGCCGCGCCATCACGACCCCGGCCTGCTCGCGCACGCTGACCAGCGGGGCGTGGATGTGATCGATGTAGACCTGCGGCCGGGGCCTGGGCTGCATCGCCTTCACGGCGAGCCTGGCGAAGCCCTCGGCCCCGATGCTGATCACGACCTCGGGCAGCAGCTCCGCATGGTGCGGTTCCAGCCCGACGGTACGGGGGTAGCGGCGGCCCTCCGATTCGAGGCGGGCGCTGAAGATCTCGGCGATGCGTTTGTACGCGCGGTACTGCAGCAGCCGGGCGAAGAGCAGGTCCCTGGCTTCGAGCAGCGCCAGGTCCCCCTCGTCCTCCACCTCGGCGGTGGGCAGCAGCCGGGCGGCCTTGAGGTCCAGGAGGGTCGCCGCGACGACGAGGAACTCGGTGGTCTGGTCCAGGTCCCAGTCCGGCCCCATGGCCCGGATGTGGACCATGAACTCATCGGTGACCTTGGACAGCGCGACCTCGGTCACATCCAGCTTGTGCTTGGAGATGAGCTGGAGCAGCAGATCGAACGGCCCCTCGAAGTTCGCCAGCCGGACGGTGAAGCGGCCGTTGTCGGCTGCGGGGGCGGCCGGGGCGGTAGCG
>NZ_JAFMPZ010000635.1 GCF_017353455.1 Streptomyces laculatispora | reverse complement strand
GCTCAAGGCCGCCACGATCCCGGCGGCCTTGAGCGCGTATCCGGCGGCGAACCAGCCGATGACCGCGATCGGGAGCAGCGCGGGAATCCCGGCATTCACATGGGCCAGTTCGCCCGCTGCCAAGCGGCATTTCGCGCATTCGTCCAGGTGCCCCCGCAGCCCGCGCTCGGCCCGCATCCGCAGCCCGCCACGGGCATAGGCGCCGAGCCGGTCGGCGTAGCGCGCGCAGTCACCGCCGGAGGTGAGCGCCTGGCTCACATGGGCCTGCAGATACGCCTGCTTGAGCCCTTCGCGGGCCCGGCTGGCCAGTACCGAAGTGGCGTTGGCGGTGAGCCCGAACAGCGGGGCGATGTCGCTGGGCGACTCCTCCTCGACGGTGGTGTGCCACAGGACCGCCTGCCAGCGCTCCGGGAGGCTGCGGAAGGCCTGCATCGCCATCGACTGCTCGGCCTCGTGCATCGCCGTCACATCGGCGCCGAGATCGAGGGTGTCCGCGTCCGGCACCTTGGAGGAGCGCGACGCCTGAGCGGCGAACGCCGCGAAGTCATCGACCAGTTGCTCCCGCCTGGCGGTCTTCGTCCACGCGGCGCCGACGTGCCGGACCGCGGTCATCAGATAGGCGCGCACCGCCTCCTCGGGCCCCTTGCCGCCCCGTACCGCCTGCAGCGTCCGGGCGAAGACCTCGGCCGTCAGGTCGTCTGCGGTGTGCGCGTCCCGGCAGCAGGTGCGCGCGTACCGGCGCACCTGGTCCGAGTGCCGGCGGAACAGCTCCTCGTACGCGAGGTCGTCGCCTTCCCGCATCCGCTGGATCAACTGGGCGTCGGAGAGAGCGAGTCCGGTCGTGTCCGCAGCGGCCGAGCTGCTGGCGACCCGCTGCATGGGGACCGCGGCCCCCGCTGCGGCGTAGGTTCCGTCCGGGTTCGCCGGTGCCGGGGTCTCGACCGGTGAGGGGGGCCATGGTCCGGGCAGAACCGTGCCGCCGGCCCCTTCGCCGGCGCCCTGGCGCCCGGGTCCGGCCTGGCTCGGCACCTGTTCCGAGGGCAGGCCGCCCGTGCCGGTGCCGCCGCCCGTGGTGGAGACACCGTCGAACGGCTCATCCTGCTGCCCGTCACCGCTCATCGCGGACGCCCCCGTATGCGCTTTCGGACCCGAATACCGGGCAAGCGTGCCACAGAGGGCAGGAGCGGCGACCCCTCAGCCCTGCCAACCACTCATCCGGGGCGGTCTCCCGAATATGAGCACTAGCGGACACTCGTTCGGGGAAGAAGTAACAGGATGTGCTGATGGGGCAGTTGAGTGCGATCGCGTCGAAAGCGGCGACTGAGGCCACGGCCGGTCCGCCGGTACGCCCCGCAAACGCGGGTCACATCGACGCACCGACCGGCACTCACCGCACTCATCGCACCGCTCTCGCCGACTCACCGCACCGCGTGAGCGAGACACTCACCGAGCGGGGCAGGCCGGACCCAGCCGGGTGAGTCAGACCCAGCCGAGCCGGGCGCGCTCCCCGGTCACTCCAGCAGGCCGACGCAGCCCTCACGCCGCCCGCTCACGCAGCCCTCACGCCGCCCGCCGGCCCGAACCGCCGGCCCAGCCCGCTCACGCAGGCCGCGAGCGCAGCCCCTCCAGCAGCCTGGCCGAAGCCGCCGCCTGCTGAGCCGCGTCCGGCAGCGAGGGTGCCGCCGTCGCGATGACCAGCAGCACATCGGCCACCGTCACATCGCGGCGCAGCTCACCCGACGTCCGCGCCCGGTCGACCAGCCGGCCCACGACCTCCAGCAGCTCGGCCGATCCGCTGCCGACGCCGTCGATCTCCGGCTCCGGCACAGGCCGGGGCTCGGCCGCCCGTGGTCCGTCCGTCGCCTGGCCGGCCTCCTGCCGTTGGTGCGGTACCCGGGATTCGTCCCGGGCGTCAACGGCCGCCGAGCCCGGTACGGCCGACTCCGCTGCCCGTACGGCGCCCGGATCGCCGACCACTGTCGAGTCGTCGGTGTCCACGCCGACCCGCAGTATCTGCGGAGGCAGCAGCCGCCCCGCGCCCGAGGCGACCGAGGTCCGCAGGAAGCGCGACAGCGCCGACCACGGCTCCTCCTCCTGCCCCAGCGCGGACCGGGCCTGGTCGGTCAGCCGGGAGGTCTCCTCCTCGGCTATCCGCCGCACCAGCACGTCCTTGCTGGGGAAGCGCCGGTACACCGTGCCGACACCGACGCGGGCGCGACGCGCCACGTCCTCCATCGGAGCGCCGTACCCGAGCTCGCCGAACACTTCGCGCGCCGCCCGCAGCACATGTTCCAGATTGCGCTGCGCGTCCACGCGCAGCGGCGCCGAGCGGCCGTGCGCTCCGGCACCGACGGTGCCCGAGCCGAGTGCGGCACCCAGAGTGCTCACTGCTCCCGACGGTGCGGCGGTCCCTGATGACCCGATGCCGCTCACCGTTCCGACTGTACCGACTGCGCCGATTCGTCCGTTTCCTTCGGACGTGACAGCAGCAGTCGGCCAATGCGATTCCTGAATATGCATAACTGTTCCCCCGGTTATGACGTCTCCCCCCGGAGACTCCCGCCGTGTCTGCCGGGTTGACCGATGGTCCCATCCGACACCCCGACGACACACGAACATAGTTGAGCCAGAGTCAATTCAGAAGGGGGCAGTTCCGCCCGGAGCGCCCCCCGATCGGAACAAGGACCGGTTGGTCACCGATTCGCCCGCTGCCCGTGCCCCTCACCGCAACCCCTGACCTGCGGGACTTCCGTATTGCCGCAACGATCAACCGGAGCGGCCCGTTCGGAAGCTCCGGTCACACAATTTGCCGGGGCTGTGGACAAACTCCGGAGCGCGTTGCGTCATGGAGTGGTGATGGCTTCAGATTCCGGGGGAACACCCCCCGGCCCCCCGCCGGGTGTGCGCATTCTCGTCGTCGGCGGCGGCTACGTCGGGATGTACACCGCGCTGCGTCTCCAGCGGAAGCTGAAGCAGCGGCTGAGAAGCGGCGAGGCCGAGATTGTCGTCGTCTCTCCTGATCCTTATATGACGTATCAGCCGTTCCTTCCCGAAGCCGCCGCCGGTTCGATCTCACCGCGCCATGTGGTCGTCCCGCTGCGCCGGGTCCTGCCGCACTGCACGATCGTCATCGGCGAGGCGCAGCGCATCGATACGGCCAAGCGCACCGCGACGGTCACCACCCTGGCCACGGGCGAGGACGGCACCGGTGCGGTTGAGATCCCGTACGACGAGATCGTCGTCGCGCCCGGCTCCGTCTCGCGCACCCTCCCGGTCCCCGGCCTCGCCGACCACGGCTTCGGCTTCAAGACCATCGAGGAGGCCATCGGGCTGCGCAACCACGTGATCGAGCAGATGGACATCGCCTCCGCCACCCGCGACCCCGCGATCCGCGACGCCGCCCTCACCTTCGTCTTCGTCGGTGGCGGCTACGCGGGCGTGGAGGCGCTGGCCGAGCTGGAGGACATGGCCCGCTACACCGCGCGGTACTACCACAACATCAAGGCCGAGGACCTGAAGTGGATCCTCGTCGAGGCGACCGGCCGCATCCTGCCCGAGGTCGGCGAATCGATGGGCAAGTACGCCGTCCGGGAGCTGCGCGGCCGCAATATCGACGTACGTCTCGACACCCGGCTGGAGTCCTGCGAGGACCGGGTGGCCGTACTCAGCGACGGCTCCCGCTTCCCGACTCGCACGCTCGTGTGGACAGCCGGCGTGAAACCCGCGCCGCTGCTCGCCGCCACCGGCCTCCCGCTCAACGAACGCGGCCGGCTCATCTGCACGGCGGAACTCACCGTCGAAGGCGCCGAACACGCCTGGGCCGCCGGTGACGCCGCCGCCGTCCCCGACCTGACCGCCGACGAGCCCGGACGGGAGACCGCGCCCAACGCCCAGCACGCGGTCCGCCAGGCCAAGGTCCTCGCGGAGAACATCGTGGCGTCCATGAACGGCGAACCGCTCACGGAGTACCGGCACAGCTATGCGGGCTCCGTCGCCTCGCTCGGCCTCCACAAGGGCGTCGCGCACGTCTACGGACGCAGGCTCAAGGGCTACCCGGCCTGGCTGATGCACCGCGTCTATCACCTGAGCCGGGTCCCGACGTTCAACCGCAAGGCCCGCGTACTCGCCGAATGGACCCTGGCCGGCCTCTTCAAACGCGAGATCGTCTCCCTCGGCTCGCTGGAACACCCCAGGGCCGAGTTCGAACTCGCCGCGGGAAGGCGTCCCAGGACCGACGGCGACGACTGTCAGTAGGGTCCGACACACTTGGACGTGTGACCATAGGTGGGCTCACATCTGCACAGAGTGACCCGGCAGGCAGCGACCGAAAGTGATCAGCAGAGACCGGCTCCGGCTGCGCGTTCCGGCGGTTCGGCCCCGAACCGGCGAGAGTGAACCGGCAGGAAGAACCGGCAGAGGATCCGGCAGAGGATCCGGCAGAGGA
>NZ_JAFMPZ010000388.1 GCF_017353455.1 Streptomyces laculatispora | reverse complement strand
GGACACCGCTGCGGGGGACACCACCCGCCCGGGCACCGCTGCAGGGACACCGCTGCGGGGGACACCGCCGCACGCGCACCGCCGCCCGTACCGGAGAATGGGCGGGTGAGCGATGTGAGACATGTGCTGGTGCTGCCCGACCGCGACACGGCACAGGAGGTGGCGGGCGAGCTGTCCGACCGGTTCGGGGTCACCGAGGAGCCGCAGCTCGTGCGCGACGCGCTGGTCGGCGAGGACGACGCCGAGGACGCCCAGTGGCTGGTGGTCGTGGAGGACCCGGACCGACGGCTGGACTCCGCGGCGCTCGATGTGTTCGCCGCGGAGTACGAGGGGTGGCTGGAGGCCCCGTAGAGCCTCGGACCCAGCCCTTCGGGACGATCTGGATGTCCGGGCCGATGGAGATGCTGGAGCCGACGGCGGCGATCCCGCGGGCCGGCACGGTCTGACAGGTGAGGGTGAGGTCTCAGCTGAGGACACCGGCCGATTCCGGCGAGGAATCCGCCGCACGCGGCGCCCGACGCTCCCTTGTCTCCGAGCGGGCGGCCGAACATCTTCACGTACTCCCGGAGGGCGCATTCACGTTCGCGCGGACGCACCGGCCCCGCGGACGGTGGGCAGCCGGTCGAGACGCAGTCCGAAGTGCTCGCGGTAGGCGGCGAGCACCTCGTCGTCGCTTCCCAACGGTGTCTCGTGGCGCTCGGCGCCCACCGTCGTGACGAGCTTCCGGCCGCTGAGCGTGATCCGGCCGGCGGCGGTGAAACGGGAGCAGACCGGGGCCCGGGTGAAGCCGGAGTCGGGTGAGGTCCGGTGGTACCAGGCGCCGGCCCGGAAGTCGGCCAGCGCCCGGGGCCGCGGGTCCAGACGGAACTGCGGCGCACCGTCACGCAGCACCTCGACGTCCCCGTAGTCCTCGCCGCCCCCGGCCGCCTCGACGGGGGCCCGCCTGATCCGGAAGGTGCCGCGTGGGTCCTCCTGGTCCGTGCGGTCGTCGAGCGCGAGCGGATGCTGGGCGTGGTCACCGAAGCCGACGTCCGCCAGCCACGGGCCGGTGCCGTCGTCCGTCCCCACCCGGAGGGCCAGGTGGTCGTAGGGAATGCCGAGCTTCCCGTCGTCGCCGTGGACCCGGGCCTGGAGCAGCGCGACCTCGAAGCCCAGCTCCCGCAGCAACGCGGCGAAGGCCCCGTTGAGTTCGTAGCAGAACCCGCCTCGGCGGCCCGCCACGATCTTGTCGAGAAGTGTCTGCTCCTCCAGCACGATGTCCTCGCCGAGATGGATCGAGAGGTTCTCGAAGGGCACGGCGGTGAGGTGGCGCAGTTGCAGCTCGCGCAGTGCCGCCGCGTCGGGGCGGTCGGGCCTGGTGGCGCCGATGCGGGCCAGGTAGGAGTCGACGGTGTGCGGCAGGTGCGGGTCCATACCGGCAGTCTGTCCCGGGGCGCGGCGGCCCGCCATGAGCCGTCGGTCCTAGGACCGACGGCGGAGGCACGGCGCCGCGCGCGCCCGCCAGGGCCGGCGGGACAGCACCTAACATGCGGGACATGACGAAGCAGGAGCTGGCCCGCAGCTGGGAGCAGCGCAAGCAGGATGTGCTCGATCGCCTGGAGAAGGACGAGGACGCCTGGGTGTCCACCGCCTCGCCGGACGGGGTGCCGACCCTGGTGCCGCTGTCGTTCGTGTGGGACCGGGGGACGCTGCTCATGGCCACCCGGCGCACCAACCCCACCGCGGTCAACGTGACGCCGGCCGGGCACGCCCGGATCGCCGTGGGCCACACCCGTGACGTGGTCCTCATCGAGGCCACGGCCGAGGTGATCGAGGGGGCGGACCTCGCCACTCAGTCGGGCGACGCCTTCGCCTCCAAGCTCAACTGGGACCTGCGGGGCCGTCAGGCCTGGGTGTACCTGCGCTTCACTCCGACCGCGGTCAAGGCGTGGCGGGAGGAGAACGAGCTGGCCGGCCGCGAACTGATGGCCGATGGACGGTGGCTGGACTGAGCGCACGGTCACGACCGGCCCACCGCCCGCAGCCCCGGCCCGGCGCCCGTCACCGCGATCGCACCGTCCCTGTCGGTACGGAGCACCACCGCTCCCCCGGCCCTGAGCACATCGACCGTACGGGCGGCCGGATGCCCGTACGGGTTGTCCCGGCCGACACTGACCAGGGCGAACCTCGGATGCGCAGTCCGCAGCAGGGCGGCGTCCTGATGTGCGGAGCCATGGTGGGCGACCTTGAGCACATCCACGCGCGGGAGCGCCGGGTAGCTGCGCAACAGCCCCTGCTGGGCCGGTGGTTCGAGGTCGCCGGGGAGCAGCAGAGTGAGTCCGCCGGCCCGGACGAACAGGGTGACGCTGGCATCGTTGGGCTCCTGCGGTACGGGACCGGCCACCGGACCGGCCGACGCACCGCCCACCGGCCACAGCACCTGCCAGTCGAGCGCGCCGATCCGTCGCCGCTCACCGGGGACGGCCCGCACCACGGGGATACGCGCCGCCGCGGCCGTTCTCGTCACGAACGCGGCCTGTTCCGGCGGTTCGTCCAGGCTCGTCGTCTGGATCGCGCCCACCGCCCTGCCCCGCAGCACACCGGGCAGGCCCCGGACATGGTCGGCGTGAAAATGGGTCAGCAGCAACAACGGGACGCGGGTGATTCCCAGGTCGCGCAGGCACCGGTCGGCGAGCCGGGGATCCGGGCCGGTGTCGACCACCACACCCGAGCCGGGCCCCGCCGCGAGCACCAGGGCATCGCCCTGACCCACGTCGCACATCGCGAACGCCCAGCCGGGCGGCGGCCATCCGGTCAGCACCCGGGTCAGCGGCACCGGGCGCAACACCGCGAGCACCAGGAGCAGCGCCGCGGCCGAACACACCCAGGGACGGCGCCCGATGCGCCGGGCGGACAGCACCACCAGCCCGGTCAGCACGGCCAGCAGCAGCGCACCCGTCCGGCCGTCGGGCCAGTCGGTCTCCGCACCGGGCAGCGCCGCCCCGGTCCGGGCCACGGAGGCGATCCACCCGGCCGGCCACCCCGCCACCCGGGCCAGCAGTTCGGCCACCGGCATGGCCACCGGGGCCAGGGCCAGCGTGGCGAACCCGAGAACCGTGGCCGGCGCCACCGCGAACTCGGCCAGCAGGTTGCACGGGATCGCCACCAGACTCACCCGGGAGGCGAGCAGCACCACAACGGGCGAGCACACCGCCTGCGCCGCCGCCGCGGCAGCCAGTGCCTCGGCGAGCCGGAACGGCACCCGGCGCCGTTGCAGCGCGCCGCTCCACCGCGGGGCGATGGTCAGAAGCGCGCCGGTGGCCAGGACCGACAGGACGAATCCGTAACTGCGCGCCAGCCAGGGGTCGTAGAGCACCAGCAGCAAAACGGCGGCGGCCAGCGCGGGGATCAGCGTTCTGCGCCGCCCGGTGCCGATGGCGAGCAGCGTGATCAGGCCGCAGGCCGCGGCCCGCAGCACACTCGGTTCGGGCCTGCAGACGAGGACGAAGGCGAGCGTGAGCCCGCCGCCGAGCAGGGCGGTCATCCGCAACGAGATCCCCAGCCCGGGTGCCAGTCCCCGGCGTTCGGCCCGCAGGGCGCTGCCCGGCGGGCCGATCAGCAGGACGAGCAGGATCGCCAGGTTGGCACCCGAGACCGCCATCAGATGGGTGAGGTCGGTCGCCCTGAACGCATCGTGCAGTTCCGGGGTGACCCGGGTGGTGTCGCCGACGACCAGTCCGGGCAGGAGCGCCCGCGCATCGGGGCCGAGCCCCTCGGTCGCGGTGCGCAGCCCGGCGCGCAGCCCGCCCGCCGTGCGCTGGAGAAGCGTGGGCGGGCCGGTGATGCGGGGCGGGCCCTTGCCGTCCGGGCGAAGGACTGCGGCGGCCCGCTCCCCGCCGTGCAGCGGTGGCGCCAGCCGGCCGCCGATCCGTAACCGGGTGGAGGGGAGCAGTCGCTGCCACTGCTCCGCCGCGCCGCCGGGGGTGACGATGACCAGCACCGGCGTACGCAGCCGGACAGCCGTGCCGTCGGGCCTCGCCAGCCGGGTGATCTCGGCATCCAGGAGAAGGGCGACGGGTGTGCTGTGATCGCCGCGTACCCGGGGGAAGGTCTGCCTGGCATCGGAGGTGAGGGTGATCTCTGCGTCGATCCTCGCGAACTGCCGGGCCATCGCCGGCACCGGCCCCTGTCGCGCATCGGCGCTGTGCAGTCCGGCCGACGCCGCCCCGGCCGCGGCGGCGCTGCTCTGTGCCGCGGCCGGGGCGGCGTCGGCCGGACTGCACAGCGCCGATGCGCGACAGGGGCCGGTGCCGGCGATGGCCCGGCAGTTCGCGAGGATCGACGCAGAGA
>NZ_JAFMPZ010000634.1 GCF_017353455.1 Streptomyces laculatispora | reverse complement strand
CGGCCAGCTCCGACGCCCGCGAGGCGGGGCAGATCGCGGGCGCCGAGCTGGCCGCGATCGGGATCTGCCAGAACTACGCCCCGGACGCGGACGTCAACGTCAACCCGGCCAATCCGGTGATCGGGGTGCGCTCCTTCGGCTCCGACCCGCAGTCGGTGGCCGGAATGGTCGCCGCCCAGGTGAAGGGGTACCAGAGCGCCGGAATCGCCTCCACGGCCAAGCACTTCCCCGGCCACGGCGACACCAGCACCGACAGCCACACCGGCCTTCCGGTCATCGGCCACACCCGCGAGCAGTGGGCCGAGCTGGACGAGCCGCCGTTCCGTGCCGCGATCGCCGCGGGCATCGACTCGATCATGACGGCGCACATCGTGGTGCCCGCGCTCGACCCCGCCGAGGACCCGGCGACCCTGTCCCGGCCCATCCTCACCGGAATCCTGCGTGAGGAGCTGGGTTACGACGGCGTCGTCGTCACCGACTCGCTCGGCATGGAGGGCGTGCGGACGAAGTACGGCGACAAGCGGGTCCCGGTGCTCGCCGTGCAGGCGGGCGTCGACCAGCTGCTCAACCCGCCCAGTCTCGACGTCTCCTGGAACGCCCTGCTGGCGGCCGTCAAGAGCGGCGAGATCAGTGAGGCCCGGATCGAGGAATCGATCCTGCGCATCCTGCGGCTGAAGACGAAGCTGGGGTTGTTCGAGGACCCGTTCGTCAGCCACCGGGGCGTGGACCGTACCGTCGGCACCCGGTCGCACCTGGCCGCCGCCGACCGGATCGCGGAGCACACGACCACCCTGCTGGCCAACGAGGGCTCGCTGCTGCCGCTGTCTCGGCGCTCCCACCGCAACCTGCTGGTGGTGGGGGCCGATCCGGCCTCCCCGTCCGGCACGACGGGACCGCCGACGGCCACCCTGGCCGCGGAGTTCAAGGAGCTGGGGTACGCGGCCACCGCCCTGTCCACCGGCACCGCGCCGGCCCAGGCGAACATCGACGCGGCGGTGGCGGCCGCGCAGGGCAAGGACGCGGTGGTCGTGGGCACCTACAACGTCACGGCGACCAGTTCGCAGCGGACCCTGGTGCGCGCGCTGGCCGCGACCGGCGTCCCGGTGATCACGGTCGCGATCCGCAATCCGTACGACATCGCCCAGCTGGCCGGGACGGGGTACGCGGCGAGCCTGGCCGCGTACTCCTGGACGGATGTCGAACTGCGGGCGGCGGCCCGGGTGATCGCGGGCCGCGCCGAACCGGAGGGCACCCTGCCGGTGCCGGTCCAGCGCGCGGACGACCCGGCGCAGGTGCTGTACCCGGTGGGCTACGGCCTCTCGTACTAGCCGGACCGGCAACACCCCGCGGCGGCGGCCTGACCGCTCTTACGGCCGCCGCCGCGGGGCTCAGCTCCGGGCTTGCGCCACGGGCTCCGTGCTACGGGCGCCGGGTGCCGAGCCGGTGCTCGGTCGTCAGGTCCCGCTTGTCGAGCACCGCGTCGAACTTCGCGAGCGGCTTGGCCTTCGCCGGGTCCGCCTGGACGGCGGCCGGGGCGACGCCCGCCCAGCGCAGGACGGCCGCGGTGGCCGTGGCGTTCTCGGCCGGGTCCAGACCGGCGACGGTCGCCCCGTGGTTGCCGCCCGACACGGTGAAGACGTAGCTGTCACGGGCTCCGGCGCCGAGCCGGAAGCGCTCCGCGCCGTACGGGTCGTTCTGCCCGTACACGTACAGCATGTGGCTGGCGTGGTGCTGCACCCAGTTGTCGATGTCCCGCATCACCGAGGGCTGGGCCTTCATCGGGATGGAGCGCGGCACGAACGTGCGCGGCGGCTGGTAGCCGTACCGGCTGAGCTTGCCGAGCCAGGGCTGCTTGATATCGGGCGCACCGAGCTGGGTGCCCGCCTGGTAGTAGTACGGCGTGTACCTCTCCAGGCCCTGGTCGGCGTAGGCGGAGAAGCCGGAGATCGAGTCGACCGAGTCCCAGATCGCCTGGTCGGTGGCGGTCCTGGCGTCGGCCGGGACGGATTCGCAGTCGGCCGGCAGGCTGTACTGCCAGAACGCCCAGACGTAGTCCATGACGGTGGCCTCGTACGCCTTGTCGAGGGTGCCGACGGTGGTGAAGGTGTAGCCCTTGTCGGCGGCGTACTGCCGGTACTTCTCCTCCAGCGGCTCCCGGCGGATCAGCGCCTCGCGCTGCACGCCGTTCAGCTTGTCGCGGCACTCCTTGGTGCCGACGCCTGCCAGGAACCGGTCGTACGCCGAGTCCTCCTTGTCGACCACGTCGTTGGGCGCGACATACGCGACGACGCCGTCCATGTCCTTCGGGTAGTAGCGCTCGTAGTACGTGGCCGTCATGCCGCCCTTGGAACCGCCGGTGGTCAGCCAGTTCTTCGAGTAGATCCCCTTCAGCGCGGTGAACACCCGGTGCTGGTCACTGGCGGCCTGCCAGATGTCGAGCTTGGACCAGTCGGCGGGCGACGGGCGGGACGGGGTGAAGAACCGGTACTCCAGCGAGACCTGGTTGCCGTCCACGATCCGGGTCGGCTCGGAGCGGCTGGGATTGGTGGACACGTTGTATCCGCTGGTGAAGAACACCGTCGGACGGGACGTGTCCTTGTGCAGCAGGGTGATCCGCTGCTGGAACGTCCCCTTGGACGGGTGCCGGTGGTCGACCGGCTGGGTGTAGTTGAGGACGAAGTAGCGGTAGCCCGGATAGGGCTTCTCCTCGATGAGGCTCATTCCCGGGATGGCCAGGATGCGGTCCTTGATGTCCGTGCTCGTACCGCTGTCGCTGACGGCGGAACGGAGCGAGGCCGGTTCGGCGGCGGTGGCCGCCCCGGCGGAGGCACCCGTCGCACTCACTGTGCCGATGAGCATCGCGAGCGACAGGAAACCTCTGAGCGCCTTGCGCATACACCCTCCCCTTGATTCACAACAGACGACGTGAACCTAGCGGGGCAACACCGGTGCCGCCAGACCTCATTGCCACCCGGCCCGGACGAATCACCCGGTCAGCACAGGATCCAGCCCGTGGAGCCGGTCCGTCCCGAGATGGTGCCGGAGACCCGGACGCACCGGTTCAGCGCGTGGACCGTGACCGGTCCGGCCTGCCGGGTGAAGGAGCCGCTGTCGATGACGGGGCGCCCGCCGCGCGGCTGGATCTGTACGGACATCCGGCGGCGCGCACCGGGCTTGGCGGCGACCGCGAGGGCGCAGGCGTAGGAGCGGGTCTTGTAGACGCGCAGTTCGCCCGTACCGAACGTCAGCGTCTTCGCCGGCCGTCCGGCACAGACCGACGCGGCGCCCGCGCCGGTCGCTCCGACCCCGCCGAGGAGCAGTGCGAGGGCGGTGGTCAGGGCCAGGACGAGCGGCCGGACGGCACGCCCGCGCCCCGCGCGCCCGCCGGACCCCGCGGTCCCTCTGATCGTCGCTCTGTTCACCAGCAGCCCCATCGCCTCATCGAACACTTGCACCGCTACCCGACACATGGACGCACATACGCGTACCTGCGTACGACGCGGGAGGCCATCCGGAGGTTGCACCGGGCGCGCTCGGCATACCGGGCAACCAAACCGCCACACGATGACTCCAACAGGACAAGCCACCCGAAAGGAAGTCACTGCCATGACCCGACTCCGCGCCGCCCAGCGTCCCCGCGACCGCCGCCTCATCGGTCGCACACTGCTCGCGGCCGCTCTCCTGACCGCGGTCGCCGCCGTCCCGGCCACCGCGGCTGTCGCACCGCAGGCCGCACCCACCGCCGCACCGGCGCACAGCGAGCGCGACGCCCCGCGGGACCAGCTGGTCGCCCACTTCTACGGCTCCTACCTCGACGCCATCGCCGCCGAGGGCGGCGGCAAGCTCGCCACCACGCTCCGGAGCTTCTATCTGACGCCCGCACTGCGCTCGGAGCTGAAGCGCTGGGAGGCGAAGAACCACGCCGACGGGGTGCTGCGCGCCCAGGACGTACCGGCCGGATTCCGGGTCACCCCGAGTGACAGCGGCGCCGGCCACACCTGGTCGACGGTCCGCCTCACCTGGGGCACGACCGCTCACCGGACGTACACCTACCTGACCGTGCGGCAGGACCTGGGCACCGGGAAGATCTCCGCCATCCGGGGCTGACCGGCCGGGACGCGCCCGTCGTTCACACCGCGGCCGGCTCGTCCTCCCCGATGAAGGTGCGCCACAGCACGGCGTACTTCCCGTCCAGGGCGAGGAGTTCGTCGTGCGTGCCGTCCTCGACGACCCGGCCGTGGTCCATCACCACGACCCGGTCGGCGCGGGCGGCGGTGGTCAGCCGGTGGGCGACGACCAGAGTGGTGCGCCGGCCCGCGAGGCGGTCGGTCGCCTGGTTGACCAGCGCCTCGCTGGCGAGGTCCAGGGACGCGGTGGCCTCGTCGAGCAGCAGGATGTCCGGGTCGACGAGTTCGGCGCGGGCCAGGGCGATCAGCTGCCGCTGTCCGGCGGAGAGATTGCGGCCCCGCTCGGCGACCTCGTGCAGATAGCCGCCGTCCAGGGTGGCGATCATGTCGTGCGCGCCGACGGCCCTGGACGCCGCCTCCACCTCCGCGTCGGTGGCCTCCGGCCGCCCGTACGCGATGGCGTCACGCACCGTACCGGCGAAGAGGTACGCCTCCTGCGGTACGACTCCGAGCCGGTGCCGGTACGCGGTGAGACCGAGGCTGCGCAGATCGGTGCCGTCCGCCGTGACCCGGCCGCCCGTCGGATCGTAGAACCGGGCGACGAGCTTGACGAGGGTGGACTTGCCCGCACCGGTCTCGCCGACGAACGCGACCGTCTGCCCGGCCGGGATACGCAGGTCGACACCGGTGAGCGCGGCCTCCTCGCCGCCGTACGCGAAGGACACGTCCTCGAACGCGATCTCGCCGCGCAGCGACAGCACGTCCAGCGGTTCGTCCTGGTCGGTGGTGGACGCCGGCTCCTGGAGGAGTTCCTGGATCCGGCCGAGCGAGACGGTGGCCTGCTGGTACCCGTCGAAGACCTGGGAGAGCTGCTGCACCGGCGCGAAGAAGAGGTC
>NZ_JAFMPZ010000633.1 GCF_017353455.1 Streptomyces laculatispora | reverse complement strand
GACCAGCGCGAACGCGTCATCGCGCTGCTCGCCGAGGCCTCCGCCGACCCCGGGGTCCGGGCCGTCGTCCTGACCGCCACCGGCCGCGGCTTCTGCGCGGGCGCCGACCTGCGGGGCGCCCCGGTGGCCGGCGACCGGGTGCCGGGCGACGTGGCCCGGACGATCCGGCTCGGCGCGCAGCGACTGATCGCCGCCGTCCTGGACTGCGAGAAGCCCGTCATCGCGGCCGTCAACGGCACCGCGGCCGGTATCGGCACCCATCTCGCGTTCGCCTGCGACCTGGTGCTGGCCGCCGAGTCGGCGAAGTTCATCGAGGTGTTCGTGCGCCGCGGCCTCGTGCCGGACGGCGGTGGCGCCTACCTGCTGCCCCGGCTGATCGGGCCACAGCGCGCCAAGGAGCTGATGTTCTTCGGTGACTCGCTCCCGGCCCGGGACGCGGAGCGCCTGGGGCTCGTCAACCGGACCGTTCCGGACGAGGAACTGGCGGCGACGGCGCGGGCGTGGGCCCAGCGGCTGGCCGAGGGGCCCACGCGTTCGATCGCCCTCACCAAGCAGTTGGTCAACGCCTCGCTGGACTCCGACCGGGCCACGGCGTTCGCCGCCGAGGCCATGGCCCAGGAGATCAACATGACGACGCAGGACGCCAACGAGGGCGTGGCGAGCTTCGTGGAGCGGCGGGCGCCGAAGTACCGGGGAATCTGAGGCGTCTTCGCGGCCTCACCCCGGGGCCATCCGGCTGAGCGACTCCGAGGCCCGGTACTGCTCCGCGCGGGCCTGGTCCATCTCCAGTACGTAGTCGAACGACTTGTCACCGAGGATGAGGCGCTGCGGCGGGTCCGGCAGGGCGACCAGTTTCATGATGGCGGGGGCCGCCGTGCTCGCTTCCGGGCCGGTCTCGTCGCCCCACATCGCCTCCATCCGGGCGCGCAGTTCGGCGTAGGCGGGGCCGGGGGCCGTCTGGGTGGTGCCCGCCGTGAACAGGCCCGTGGAGTAGCCGCCCATCTGCACGATGGTGACCTTGACCCCGAACTGCTCGACCTCCATCGCCAGCGCCTCGCTGACCGAGTCGAGTGCCGCCTTCCCGGCCCCGTAGAACCCGACGGTGGCCATGCCGCCGCCGGAGCCCATCGACGTGACCTGGAGCAGGCGTCCGGAGCCCCGCGCCCGCAGGTGGGGCAGCACGGCCTGGGACACCCAGACGGCGCCGAAGAAGTTCACGTCGAGGTGGTCCCGGATCTGCTTCTCCGTGGCCTCCTCCACCATCCCGTACAGCATTCCGCCCGCGTTGTTGACCACGATGTCGAGGCCGTCGAACGCCGCCGCCGCCCGGTCCACCGCCTCGAACACGGCCCCGCGGTCGGAGACGTCGAGGGTCAGCGGCAGCAGGGCCTGCGGGTACTTCTCCGCCAGGCCGGCGAGCGGATCGACGTTGCGGGCGGCCGCGACGACCCGGTCCCCGGCGTCGAGGGCGGCCTCGGCGAAAGCGCGGCCCAGACCGCGGGAGGCCCCGGTGATGAACCAGGTCCTGGTACTCGGCACGATTCCCACTCCTTCGTCCGGTTGAACGTGGCGGTGCGCGACGCTCAGCCCTCAGCTTTCCGCTCCCAGCGCCTGCCGGTGTACGGCTGACGCGACGAGACGAGACGACCCGTCTCGCTAGAGAGTAACGAATCCCTCCACCCCTCGCCACCGAGTTCGCGGCGCCGCCCGGCGGTACGCGCCGGACAGCCCGAAGCATGTCCCCGCACTCTTCCCATCTGACGTGTCGTCAGCTCTAATCGAAGGGTGATGGGACACGCAGGCATGGCCGCAACCGCCGTCCGCTACCTCAGGTCCGTCGGCGCCGCGACGGCCGCCGCTCCGGCGCCGGTCGATCCACTGCCGCGCCCGGCCCTGCGGGCCGTCGCCGACGACGAGCGGCTGCCCGTCGATCCGGGCGAATTCCGCCGGGTGCTCGGGCACTTCGCCAGCGGGGTCACCATCGTCACCGCGCACGACCCGGGCGACCCGGCCGGTCCGGCCGGTCCGGCCGGCTTCGCCTGCCAGTCGTTCGCCTCGCTCTCGCTGGACCCACCGCTGGTCACGTTCATGGTCGCCCGTACGTCGACGACCTGGCCGCGCATCGCCCGCGCCGGGGCCTTCTGCGTCAACATCCTGGGGGCGGAACAGGGCTCGCTGTGCCGGTCCTTCGCGGTCAGCGGGGCCGACAAGTTCGCCGGGGTGGCCCACACCCCCGCCCCCGCGACCGGGTCGCCGCTGCTGGACTCCGTGCCCGCCTGGGTCGACTGCCGCATCCAGGCCGTCCACACCGGCGGCGACCATCTGATCGTGGTCGGCCGGGTGGAGGCGCTGGGAGCGGCGACGGACGGGGAGGGGACCGGGGGCGGTCCGCTGCTGTTCCACCAAGGGGCGTTCGGGCGCTTCAGCCGGTAGGCCGCGTCCGGGCCCTTCCTCCGGATCACACCGCGCTCACCGCAGGACGGAGTCCGACGGCTCCCGGACCCGCTGGATGACCAGCGCCATCAGCGCCGCCACCGCGCACAGCGCGCCCGCCGCGTACCAGACCATGTCGTACGAGCCGAAGTAGTCGCGCGCCACCCCGCCGAGGAACGCCACCAGCGCCGCGCCCACCTGGTGGGAGGCCAGGACCCAGCCGAACACGATCGCGCTGTCCTCGCCGTACTGCTCCCGGCACAGGGCCAGGGTCGGCGGGACCGTGGCGACCCAGTCCAGGCCGTAGAACACGATGAAGAAGACCATCGGCGGCTCCACGGTGGGATGCAGCAGCATCGGGAGGAACAGCAACGAGATCCCGCGCAGCGCGTAGTAGACGGCCAGCAGCCGGCGGGCGTCGAAGCGGTCGGTGAGCCAGCCCGAGAAGATCGTGCCGACGACGTCGAAGATCCCGATGACGGCCAGCAGTGAGGCCGCGGCGGTGATGGGCATGTGGTGGTCGTGCGCCGAGGGCACGAAGTGGGTGCGGATCAGGCCGTTGGTCGAGGCGCCACAGATCGCGAAGGTGCCGGCCAGCAGCCAGAACGGTCCGGTGCGGGCGGCGTCGAACAGCACGCGTACGGTCCGGCTCGCCGCACCCCGCGCGGGCGCGGGCTTCTCCACGTACTCCCCGCCGTAGGGGGCCAGGCCCACGTCGGCCGGGTGGTCGCGCATCAGGAGCCAGACGAACGGGACGACGGCCAGGGCCGCCAGCGCGACGGTCACCGAGGCCGGGCGCCAGCCGTGCCGGTCGACGATCCAGGCGCAGAGCGGGAGGAAGACCAGCTGACCCGAGGCACCGGCCGCGGTGAGGATGCCGGTGACCAGGCCCCGCCGGGCGACGAACCAGCGGTTGGTGACCGTCGCGGAGAAGGCCATCGCCATCGAGCCGGTGCCGAGGCCGACGAGCAGCCCCCAATAGACCATCAGCTGCCAGGCGGCCGTCATCCAGACGCTGGCCAGCGCCCCGGCGGCGACCGCGCTGAGGGCGACGACCACGACCCGGCGGATGCCGAACCGGTCCATCAGCGCCGCGGCGAACGGCGCGGTGAGCCCGTACAGCGCCATGTCGATGGAGACCGCGAGACCGATCTCCCCGCGCGACCAGCCGAACTCCGTGTTCAGGGGGTCGATGAGCAGCCCGGGAAGGGAGTTGAAGGCCGCGCCTCCGATGATCGTCACGAAGGTGACGGCGGCGACGATCCACGCGCGGTGGACACGCGGCCGGTGCCGCGCCTCGGGGGAGGTCCGCCGACGGGCATCCCGGGCGGGACCTTCGGTTGTCTGGGTCACGTCACCCAGCATCCGGTCCCGGGGGCCCTCCTCACGAGTGGCCGGAGGGACACTGTTCGCAGGAATCGGGCCAGGCACCGGGCCTGCCACCGGACCGGGAACCTGGCCAACCGCCCCGCATCCGGCACCGGTTCACGCCGCGCGTACGCTCTCGAACTCCGGCGGCCCGGATACGCGTACGCACCCGGGCCGCACCATCCACGTTCCCGGGGGCCTCATGCAGTGGGTCGCACGCCAGAACTTCCACCACCGGTCCGCGCTGATGCAGGGGTGGGGCGTCGCGCTGCTGCTCGTCGCCTGCGCGCTGTGGGTGTGGCTGGCCTTCCTGCTGGCCGGCCAGGCCGACGCGTACTGCTACCGCACCGTCTCGAACTGCGAACTGATCACCGCCTGGCCCGAGCAGCTCACCATCCTGGCCGTGTCCGCGCCGCTGTCCGTGCTCGGGTCGGCGCTGCTCGTCGGCGGCAGCGTGCGCCGGCAGACGAGCGCGCACATCCTCCAGGTCATCGAGATGCAGAAGTCCGAGGACCGGGCGCGCGGGAAGTGACCGCCGCGGTGTGCACGCCCCAGGCCGCCGCCGCGCCCACCGCGTACCAGAGCAGATCGGGTGCGTTGAACGTCGAGCCCAGCACCAGCCGCGCCACCGCACTGTGCCGGGACAGCTCCGCGGGCACCCCGGTCAGCTGGAGCAGCTCGACCGCCCAGCTGAGCACCAGCCCCGTGCCGGCCACGGCGAGCGGCCGGGCGCGGGGTGCGCACAGCGCGACGAGGGCGCAGACCAGGACCGTGTAGAGCGCGTCCCCGGCGTACTTGGCGAGAGCGCCGTCCGCGACGGTACGGACGCCGAGCCCGGCCGCGACCGTCACCACGGCCGCCCCCGCCGCCACGGCCCGTGCTCCCGTCGCGCTGTGCGCACCCCCTACCGTCACCCGGTCCGCCCCCGCCGCCGTTCCCGCACCCCGTGCCCTCACCCGATCCGCTCCAGCCGGCGGATCGGGTGAGGGCACGGGGTGCGGGAA
>NZ_JAFMPZ010000387.1 GCF_017353455.1 Streptomyces laculatispora | reverse complement strand
CCGCACCCCGGACGCGGTGGCCGTCGCCGGCGATGACACGACCCTCACGTACGCCGAACTCGACCGGATCTCCGCAGACCTCGCCCGCGCGCTGGCAGGCCTCGGCATCGCCCCGGAGTCAGCGATCGGCGTCATGCTCGCCCGGTCGCCGGCCGTGGTGTCGGTGTCGCTCGGCGCGGTCCGTGCGGTCGGAGCCTACGTCCCGTTGGACGCGCGCTGGCCCGGGGAGCGGCTCGAACAGGTCGCCGGGGTGGCGGCCGTGCGCGTCCTCGTCCTCGACGAGGGCGCCTTCGCCTCCCCGTGGGTGGCCGCAATGGCCCAGCAGGTACCGGTCGTCGTCGTGGACCGGGTCGGCCGGATCCTGCGGGGCGCACCGGAGCAGCCGGGCCGCCCCGCTGCCGTGCCGGGCCCCGGAACCCTCGCCTACGTGATGTTCACCTCCGGCTCGACCGGTCTGCCCAAGGGTGTCGGGGTCACGCACGCCGACGTGGTGGCGCTGACGGCCGACTCGGCCTGGCAGGGCGGCGCCGCCCATGCGGTGCTGATGCACTCGGCCTATGTCTTCGACGCCTCCACGTTCGAGATCTGGGCCCCGCTGCTACGTGGCGGCAGGGTCGTGGTCGCACCGCAGGGCGTCCTGGAGGCCGCTGTCCTCGGCGATGCCGTCCGTGAGCACGGCGTGACCGCCGTCTTCCTGACGACGGCCCTGTTCAACGTGATCGCCGAGACCGATCCAGGCGCCTTCGCCGGCCTCCGGCTCGTGTGCGCCGGGGGTGAACTGGCCTCGCCGGACGCGATGCAGCGAGTGGCCGGCACAGCGCCAGGCGTGCGCGTCCTCCATGTGTACGGACCCACCGAGACGACCACCTTCGCTACCCGCTATGACGTGGCAGCCGACCTGCCGTCGGGCCCGCCGCCCATCGGACGGGCCCTGGACGGCCTGCGCAGTTACGTGCTCGACGGCTCCCTGAGCCCGGTCCCGCCGGGCGTGGTGGGCGAGCTGTACCTCGCCGGCCACGGCGTGGCGCGCGGATACATCGGGCTTCCTGGCCTGACGGCCGCACGCTTCGTGGCCGACCCGTTCGACGCCGGGGGCGGGCGCATGTATCGCACCGGAGACCTCGTCCGGTGGACCCGTGACGGGCAGATCGCCTACGTCGCCCGCGCGGACAATCAGGTGAAGCTGCGCGGTTACCGTATCGAGCTCGGCGAGATCGAAGGTGTGCTGGCTTGCTGCGAAGGTGTCGCCGACTCCTTCGCCGTCGTCCGCGAGGACGCGCCCGGTGACCGGCGGCTCGTGGCGTACGTGGTGCCCGCCACCGGGGCGCGTCCCGAATCCGCCGATCTCGCCCGGGCTGTCGGCCGGTCCCTGCCCGCCTACATGGTGCCCTCCGCGTTCGTCCTGATCGAGGCGCTTCCGCTCACCGTCAACGGCAAGGTGGACCAGCGCGCCCTGCCAGTGCCCGCGCACCATGCTCCGGGCCGCGGGCGTGCCCCCCGAACCGCGCGCGAGGAGATCCTCTGCGCACTCTTCGCTGACGTGCTCGGCCTGGACGCGGCGGGCGCGGACGACGACTTCTTCGCCCTGGGCGGCCATTCCCTGCTCGCTACCCGGCTCGCCGCACGCATCCGGACCGCGCTCGCCGTGGAGGTCCAGGTCAGGGCCGTCTTCGAGCACCCCACCCCCACCGCCCTCGCCGCCGCTCTGCACGGCGCAGAAGAAGCCAGGGCCCCGCTGGAGCGGGCCCGGCGGCGGCCCGATCCGCTGCCGCTGTCCTTTGCCCAGCAGCGCCTGTGGTTCCTCAACCGGTTCGAAGGGCCCAGCGCCACGTACAACGTGCCGATGGTGCTCCGCCTGGAAGGCCCGCTCGACGCGGACGCCCTGCAGAGCGCCCTGGCGGACGTCGTCGAACGCCACGAGAGTCTGCGTACCGTCTTTCCCGAGACCGACGGCGTGGCGCGCCAGCTGGTCCTCGACGCCAGTGGCGCCGACCTCGACCTGGCGCCCCGCGACACCGACCCCGGCCGCCTCGACGAAGTCCTTGCCACCGAGGTCGCGCACACCTTCGACGTGAGTGCCGACCTGCCCGTACGGGCCAGGCTGCTGCGGCTCGGCGCCGAGACCCATGTTCTCGTCCTGCTCGTTCACCACATCGCGGGCGACGGCTGGTCCCTCGCCCCGCTCGCCCGCGACCTCGGTGACGCCTACCGGGCACGCGCCGAGGGCGAGGAACCCTCCTGGACGGAACTCGTCGTCCAGTACGCCGACTACACCCTGTGGCAGCGCGCACTGCTCGGAGCCGACGACGACCCCACCAGCCAGGCCGCCCGCCAGCTGGACTTCTGGCGCACCGCACTCGCCGACGCCCCCGCCCTGCTCTCCCTGCCGTACGACCGGCCGCGCCCCGCCGTCACCGCGTACCGCGGCGACGCGTTCGCCTTCCCCGTCGACGCGGACACCCACCGGGCACTCGCGGATCTCGCCCGAGCCCGCGGATGCAGCCTCTTCATGGTGCTCCAGGCGGCCCTTTCGGTGCTCCTGTCCCGGCACGGCGCCGGTGAGGACATCCCGCTCGGCACGGCCGTCGCCGGACGCACCGACGAAGCCCTCGACGACCTGGTCGGCTTCTTCGTCAACACCCTCGTCCTGCGCACCGATCTGTCCGGAGACCCCACCTTCGAAGAAGTGATAGACCGGGTACGCGAGTTCGACTTGGCCGCCTATGCCCACCAGGACGTGCCGTTCGAGCGGCTGGTGGACGCCCTGAGCCCGGTACGGGCGCAGAACCACCACCCGCTGTTCCAGACCATGCTCGTCCTCCAGAACCAGGCGGACACCACCATCGGCCTCCGCGGTCTCACGGTCACGGAACAGCCCGTGCACACCGGGATCAGCAAGTTCGACCTGACCTTCACCTTCACCGAGTCACGCGACGGCGCGGGCCGGCCCGCCGGCCTCGGCGGAGTCCTGGAGTTCTCCACCGAGCTGTTCGCCCGCACCACCGCGCACGCCCTGGCCGCACGCCTCACCCGCCTGCTGGCCGCGCTCGCCGCCGACCCCGGCCGGCGGGTTCACTCAGCCGGCGTTCTGGACGCGGCGGAGCAGAGGAGCCTGGAGCGGGCCGCGCACGGCCCGCTCCGGGCCGCGGCGGCGCGCACGGCACCCGAGGCGTTTCGCGCACAGTCCGCCAGAACCCCCGAGGCGATCGCCGTACGGGATGGGTCGCACGGGCTCACATTCGGTGAACTGGACGCGCTCTCCGACGACTTGGCGCACCACCTGCACGGGCGGGGCATCGGACGCGGCGACCTCGTCGCCCTCGCCCTGGAGGGTACCGCCGACCAGGCCGTCGCGATGCTGGCGGTGGTCAAGGCGGGGGCCGCCTACCTGCCGGTCGACTTCGAATACCCCGAGGCCCGGATCAGCTACATGCTCGACGACGCCCGCCCGGCGCTGCTTCTCACCCACAGCACCCTCAGCGCCGCGCGGAACATCCCCACCGTGGCCTACCTCGCACTCGACGACCGGGCCGCATGGTCCACCGGGCGCGCGGCACCGTCCACCGCCGCGCCGCACCCCCTGGACGCCGCGTACGTCATCTACACCTCGGGTTCCACCGGCCGCCCCAAGGGCGTCGTCGTCACCCACGCGTCCCTGGTCAACCACATGGCGTGGATGGCCGGCCACCTCGGCCTCACCGACGAGGACCGTGTCCTGGCACGTACCTCGCCGAGCTTCGACGCCTCGGTCTGGGAGACCTGGCTGCCGCTGCTGCACGGCGGCTCCACCTGCCCCGTGCCGCCCGCGCTCAACCACGACCCGGCCCGACTGGTGGCCCGCATCCGCGAAGCGGGCGCGACCCTGGTGCAGTTCGTGCCCTCGCACCTCTCGCTCCTCCTCACCGAGACCGGTCCCCACGAGGCGCCCGCGAGCCTGCGGGCCGTCCTGTGCGGCGGTGAACCCCTGCCCCGGTCCCTGGCGGCGCGCGCGGGGCAGGCCTGGCGGGTCGAGGTGCACAACCTGTACGGACCCACCGAGACGACGATCGACGCCACGGCCCATCATCACCGCGGCGGGGAGGCGGACACCGTCTCAGGGGAGGGGGGAGTGCCGCTCGGCCGCCCCGTCGACAACACCCGCGCCTACGTCCTTGACGCCGGGCTCCGGCCGGTTCCGCCGGGCGTCACCGGCGAGCTCCACATCGCGGGCGACGGCCTCGCGCGCGGCTACCTGAGGCGCCCTGGCCTGACAGCCGCGCGATTCGTGGCCGATCCGTACGGCCCCGCAGGCAGCCGCATGTACCGCACGGGCGACCTCGTCCGACGGGATGCCGACGGCCTGCTCACCTATGTCTCCCGCGCCGACGACCAGGTCAAGCTGCACGGCTTCCGTATCGAACTCGGCGAGATCGAGGCCGCTCTCACCGCGCTCGACGGCATCACCGCCGCCTGCGCGGTTGTTCGCGAGGACCGGCCGGGTAAGCGGCGCCTGGTTGCCTACATCGTTCCCGACAGGCGCGCCGCAAGCCCGGCCGACAGCGAACTGCGCACCCGGCTGACATCGGCCCTGCCCTCGTACATGGTGCCGGCCGTCTTCGTCACCCTCGACGCGCTGCCGCTCCATCCCAACGGCAAAACCGACCGCAGCGCCCTGCCCGTCCCCGAGCGCCCCGCCGCCACCAGGCCGGGCGGGCAGCCGCGCACCGCACAGGAACGCGTCCTGTGCGACGTGTTCGCCTCGGTCCTGCGCAGCCCGGCCGTCCGCACGGACGACGACTTCTTCGCGCTCGGCGGCGACAGCATCCTCTCCATCCAACTCGTCAGCCGCGTCCGCGAGGCCGGGCTCGGAATCACCCCGCGCGACGTCTTCGTCCACCGCACCCCCGAGGCCATCGCGGCCGTCGCCACCGCACTCGGCCACAACGCCACCGCACCGGCCGAACAACGCACCGGCGAGATGCCGCCGACGCCCATTGCCGCCTGGCTCCTGGAACGGCCCGGCAGCACGGACGGCTACAACCAGTCCGGGGTGCTGCGCACGCCCGCGGGCGCCGACGGAGACAGGCTCGTCGCCGCCCTCCAACTGCTCATCGACCACCACGACATGCTCCGTCTGCGGATCAGCGGCCCGGCCGGCGGCGAACCCGTCCTCGAAGCCCTGCCGCCCGGCGCCGTGCAGGCCCGCCGCCACTTCACCCGTGTCGACATCGCCGGCCTCGACGTGGAAGCCGCCCGCGCCGCCGTCACCGAGGCGGGCGAGCAGGCGCGCGGCCGTCTGCGGCCCACGCACGGGAACGTGATCGAGGCCGTCTGGTGCGATGCCGGCCGGCACGCCCGCGGGCGCCTGCTGCTCGTGGTGCACCACCTGGCCGTCGACGCGGTCTCCTGGCGCGTCCTCGCGACCGACCTGGCCAGCACCTGGCACATGGTCACGGAAGCCGCGGACCGGGGTGAGCGCCCCGCTCCGGCCACAGCGCTGCCCTCCGCCACCACGCCCTACAGGGCATGGGCGCACCTTCTCTCGTCCCAGGCGCGCGGCGCCGCACGGGAAGCCGAACTCCCTCTGTGGCAGAGCGTGCTGAGCACGCCGGATCCACAGCTGGGATACCGGCCGCTCGACCCTCACCTGGACACCGCCGACGGGACACGCACCCTGGTCACACACCTGCCCGCCACCTGGGCGAAGTCCCTGCTCACCACCGCCCCCGGCGCCTTCCACGCCGGAGTGGACGACGTCCTGCTCACCGGCCTGGCCCTCGCCGTCTGCTCCTGGCGGGCAAATCGGGCCACCCGCCTCGGCGGGCCCCGGCCGGAAGGCACCGCCGTACTCCTCGACCTGGAGAGCCACGGCCGCGAGCAGATCTCCGAGCGCCTCGACCTCTCCCGTACGGTCGGCTGGTTCACCAGCCTCTACCCGGTTCGGCTCGATCCCGGACCCCTCGACGCCCGAGACCCCGGACGCTTTGACGCCGGCATCGTCGAACGCGCCGTCAAACGCGTCAAGGAGCAGCTTCGGACCCTGCCCGACCACGGCGTCGGCTATGGAATGCTGCGCCACCTCAACCCGGCGACGCGCTCCCGGCTGGCCACTGCGGCCCAGCCCCAGATCGGCTTCAACTACCTGGGAAGGTACGCCGCTTCGCAGGAACCGGCGGACAACACCGAAGGCGCCGACTGGGACGTCCTGCTCGACGGCGGCGGGCCACGGAGCCAGGACCCGGACATGCCCGTGCACCACGTCATCGACATCAACGCGCACACCGAGGACCTGCCCGACGGCCCACGCCTGGTGACCCGCTGGACCTGGCCCAGCGACCTTCTCAAGGAGGAGGACGTGGGCGCCCTGTCCGAGGCGTTCGTCCGCGCGCTGCGCACCATCGCGGAACACGTGCAACGCCCCGACGCGGGCGGCTACACGCCGTCCGACCTTCCCCTGGTCTCGCTCAACCAGGCACAGATCGACCGACTGCAGAACAAGTGGGGTGGCCGCAAGTGACCGGTTTCCAACTCGAAGACGTACTGCCGTTGACGCCGCTTCAGGCCGGCATGCACTTCCACGCCCTGTACGACTCCCACGCCGTCGACGTCTACACCGCGCAGTTCGTCTTCGAACTCGAAGGCCCCGTCTCGGTTCCCGCCCTGCGCGCCGCCATCGGCAGCCTGCTGCGCCGGCACGCCAACCTGCGAGTCGGGTTCCTCCACGAGGATCTGGACGAGGCTGTACAGGCTGTCGCCGCCGAGGTTTCCGTGCCGCTGGAGGAACTGGACCTCACCGCTACGCAGAGCACCGGCACGACTGAGGAACGCCTCACCGACTTCCTCGCCACCGACCGCACCCGGCGTTTCGACCTGACCACACCGCCGCTGATGAGGTTCGCCCTGCTGCGCACCGCGCCAGAGCGCCACCGTCTCGTGTTGACGAGCCATCACATCCTTTTCGACGGATGGTCGATGCCCCTCCTCGTGCGGGAACTGTTCGAGCTGTACGCGTCGCAGGGCGACGACAGTGCCCTGCCGCGCGTCACCCCCTATCGCACCTACCTCCTCTGGCTGGCGCAACAGGACCGAACCGCCGCTCGGGAGGCCTGGTCCACCGCCCTGGCCGGCATCGAGGCCCCCACCTTGCTCGCCGGGCCCGGCAAAACGGGTGCGCCCGCCTCAGCTGAACTGCCCGAATCCCTCCTCCTCGACCTGGACACCGCCACGACGCACCGGCTTCGCGAGACGGCCCGCGCCCACCGGCTCACTCTCAACACCCTGGTCCAGGGTGCATGGGGCCTTGTCCTCGGGCACCTCACCGGACGCCTCGACGTCGTGTTCGGCGCCACCGTGTCCGGCCGCCCGCCGGAGATTCCCGGCATCGAGTCGATGGTCGGCCTGTTCATCAACACCGTGCCGGTACGGCTGCGCCCGACACCCGGCGAATCCCTGGCCGCACTTCTGACCCGGCTTCAGGACGAACAGGGCCGTCTCCTCGGCAGCCAGCACCTGGGCCTGACCGAGATTCAGGGTCTCACTGGCCTCGACGAACTCTTCGACACCCTGACCGTGTTCGAGAACTACCCGATGGACGACGAGGCCCTGCGCACCGCGCAACAGGGACTGCCCGGTCTGGCCGTCACCGGATTCAGCGGAACGGACGCGGCCCACTACCCCCTCACCCTCACCATCGCGCCGGGTAACGCTCTGAGGATCACCTTCGGATACCGGGCCGCCGTCCTGGACCGCGAAGAGGTGGCCCGCACAGTCGCCCGTATGCGGCGCCTGCTGACGGCGATGGCACAGGGACTCGACCGCCCCGCCGACGCCGTTCCCCTCCTCCTGGACAGCGAGCGCGAGATGCTGCTCTCCCAGGGAACCGGCGCCGAACTCCGCTGCGAAACACGGGAGCTGAGTATCCCGGACACCCTGGCCGCACGCGCCGCCCGGCACCCGCACGTGGTGGCCGTGTCCGGAGCGGGCGAGCAACTGACCTATCGGCAGCTCCGCGATCTCTCGGACGGCCTGGCCGGCGCCCTGACCGGGCTCGGGACCGGATTCGAGGACACCGTCGGCATCCTCGTGGCCCGCTCGACCGCCACGGTCACCTCCTCCCTGGGAGTCCTGCGCGCAGGTGCCGTCTATGTGCCGCTCGACCCGCGCTGGCCCACCGAGCGGCTCAACCGTGTGGCCGAGGTGGCCGCCCTGCGCGTCGTGATCGTCGACGTGAGCACTCGCGCACACCCCTGGATACGTCAACTGGACCCGGGCGTAACCGTGCTGACCGTAGACGCCGCAGGCACCGTCCGGCACGGAGGCCCGGACACCCCGGGTGCCCTCCCGGCTGTCACGGGCGGCAACCGGCTCGCGTACATGATGTTCACCTCCGGATCCACCGGACTGCCCAAGGGGGTCGGCGTCACTCACGCCGACGTGACAGCACTCGGGGCCGACAGGAACTGGAGCGACGGCGCGGCCGACGCCGTTCTGATGCACTCGGCGTACGTCTTCGACGCCTCCACCTTCGAGATCTGGGCCCCCCTCCTCAACGGGGGCCGTGTCGTCGTGGCACCCGAGGGCACGCTCCAGCCCGCCGTGCTCCGGGACCTCATAGCCCGGCACGGCGTGACCGCGGCGTTCCTGACGACCGCCCTGTTCAACGTATGGGCCGAAACCGACACAGACTCCCTCGGCCTGCTGCGCCTGGTCGCCACCGGAGGCGAGGCCGCCGCGCCCGGAGTCCTACAACGCATCGCCACCGCCCACCCGGACCTTGTCGTCCTCCACGTCTACGGGCCCACCGAGACCACCACCTTCGCCACCGTCCACCGCGTGCGCCCCGATACCGCCCCCGGCGGCGCGGCCCCGATCGGCCGACCGCTCGACGGCATGCGCGCCTACGTCCTGGACGCGGCGATGCGACCCGTGCCGCCGGGCGCCGAAGGGGAGTTGTACGTCGCGGGCGCTGGCGTCGCCCGCGGATACGTGGGGCGGCCCGGCCTCACCGCCACCCGGTTCGTCGCCGATCCGTTCGCCGGCACCGGCGCACGCATGTACCGCACCGGCGATCTGGTGCGCTGGGGCATCGACGGCACGCTGCACTACACGGCCCGGGCGGACCAGCAGATCAAACTGCGCGGCCACCGCATCGAACCCGCCGAGATCGAGACAGTGCTCCGCGCCGACCCGTCCGTGAGCACCGCCTGCGTACTGGTCCGCGAGGACCTGCCCGGCGACCGGAACCTCATCGCCTACGTCGTCCCCGCCCCCGGACACACCCCGAAACCAGGGCCGCTCGCCGCGTACGTCGCACTCCACCTGCCCGCCTACATGGTGCCGGCCGTCATCCAACCGGTCGACGCGCTGCCACTGACCCCCAACGGCAAGCTCGACCGGGCCGCCCTGCCCGCACCCGCCACCCCGCCCGGCACAACAGGCCGGACGCCACGCGGCGGCCTTGAGGAAATCCTTGCCGGACTGTTCGCCGACGTGCTCGGCGTACCACGCGTCGGCGTCGACGACAGCTTCTTCGCCCTGGGCGGCCA
>NZ_JAFMPZ010000386.1 GCF_017353455.1 Streptomyces laculatispora | reverse complement strand
CTCGTACACCGACGGCGGTGGCGCGGCTGGAGCTGCGACTGGTCGTGGCCGGTCAGCGCGGCCTGGCCGCCGCCCCCGCCGTCGGTGTACGAGGCGTCGATGACCCCGAAGATGTTGGCGTTGGGGTCGTGCCCGCCGTCCATGTCGGTCTTGATGGTGCCGGTGCAGCCGTGCGCCGAGGTGATCGGGTGGCCGTGGCTGTCGTGACCGAGGACGAAGCGGACCTCGATCTTGGAGCAGTCGATCGTGCCGTCCTCGGGGTCGGTCACGTTCACCTTGAACGGGATCGCGTCCCCGAAGGTGAACATCTGCCCGTCACCGGGGAGTTCGAGGCTCACGGTCGGGGCCGTGTTGCCGACGGTCACATGGACGCTCGCCGAACCGGTGCGTCCGGAGGGGTCCTGCGCGGTGACGGTCGCGGTGTAGGTGCCGTTCTTCTTGTACGTGTACGTGGGGTTGGGGTCGGTGGAGGTTCCGCCGTCGCCGAAGTCCCAGGCGTAGGTGAGGGCGTCGCCGTCGCCGTCCGAGGTGCCGGCCGAGGAGAACTTCGCCTTCAGCGGCGCGGTGCCCGAGGTCTTGTTGACCGCGGCCTCCGCGATCGGGGAGCGCCCCCCTGTGGCGTTCTCGATGCGGTAGAGCGCGGAGTGCTCGTCGCCGCCGAACCAGGAGAGGCCGTAGTCCAGGACGTAGAGCGCCCCGTCGGGTCCGAAGGCCATGTCCATCACCTGGGTGCCGGACCACGGGATGTCGTTGATGGACTGCACGGCGCCGTCGGCGTCCTGCTCGATGCGCTTGATCCACTGCCGGCCGAACTCACCGGCGAAGAAGTCGCCGTCGTACGCCTCCGGGAACTTCACGGGCGAGTCGAGGTCGGCGTCGTAGTGGTAGACCGGTCCGCCCATCGGGGACTCGGATCCGGTGCCGAACTCCGGGACGGAGCCGCCGTCGTAGGGGATCCAGGCGGCCTGCGCCGGGGGCAGGTCGACGATGCCGGTGTTGTGCGGCGAGGTGTTCTTCGGGGCCGCGCAGTCGAAGGCGGCGCCGGAGGTCTTGGTGGCGAAGTCGTAGTCGATGTACGGGTCGTTGTCACCCGTGCAGAACGGCCAGCCGAAGTTGCCGGCCTTGGTGACCCGGGCGAACTCGACCTGTCCGGCCGGTCCGCGCTTGGGGTCGGCCGCGCCCGCGTCCGGCCCGTAGTCGCCGACGTAGACGATGCCGGTGGCCTTGTCGACGCTGAAGCGGAACGGGTTGCGGAAGCCCATGGCGTAGATCTCGGGGCGGGTCTTGTCCGTGCCCGGGGCGAAGAGGTTGCCGTCCGGGACGGTGTACGAGCCGTCGTCGGCCACCTTAATCCGGAGGATCTTGCCGCGCAGGTCGTTGCTGTTGCCGGCGGAGCGCCGGGCGTCGAACGCCGGGTTGCGGTCGGGGCGGGCGTCGAGGGGGCTGTAGCCGTCGGAGGCGAAGGGGTTGGAGTCGTCGCCGGTCGACAGGTACAGGTTGCCGTCGGCGTCGAAGTCGATGTCGCCGCCGACGTGGCAGCAGATGCCGCGGGACGTCTTGACGTCGAGGACCTTCTTCTCGCTGCCCAGGTCGAGCGTGCCGTCCTCCTTGAGGACGAAGCGGGAGAGCCGGTTGACGCCGTCGAACTTGGCGAAGTCGGCGGCGGTGCCGGTCTCGGGGGCGTCGCCGTCGGGGGTGTCCATCGGAGGTGCGTAGTAGAGGTAGATCGCCCGGTTCTCGGCGAAGTCCGGGTCGATGCCGACGCCCTGGAGGCCTTCCTCGTCGTGCGAGTAGACGGGGACGGTGCCGGCGACGCTGGTGTTGCCCGAGCTGTCGGTGAGGCGCAGCTCGCCGGTGCGCGAGGTGTGCAGCACGCTGCGGTCGGGGAGGACGGCCAGCGTCATGGGCTCGCCGGTCTCGGCGGCGCCCTTGGCGAGGGTGACCTGCTGGAAGTCCTCGGCGGCCGGGGCGGGGGCGGGTTCCTCGTGGGCGGCGGCCGTTGTGGGCGTGCCGCCCAGGGTGAGGGTCGCGGCGGCGAGCAGGGCGCCGGTGAACAGGGCGAGGGATTTGCGGACGCGGAGTCTGGTTCCGGTCCTGCTTCGGGTTCTGTGCACGAGTGTCCTCCGGAGAGTGCCGGTGGTACGGGCGGGTGCGGGTGCTGCCGTGCCGTGTCGCGCGGGGACTGCCGCGCAGGTCGGTCGGGGCCTGTGTGGCTCCCGTGACGGGAGTTATGTCGTGTACACGTTCTGGACGGTAGACCTGTTCGTCCAGGACGGAAAGCCCTTGTGCAGCGGTGTTGTTGAACTTTTTCCTTGGTCAGGACAAAGGAGGGTGAGGGCAGCGGGGACCGGCCCGACGGCGTGCGGTGTGCCGCGAGCGGTGCGCGATCAGGCCCCTCCGGTGAATGAGGAGCGGGGGTCCGGGGGCGCCCCCGCAAGGGCGACGCCCCCGGGCCCGGTCAGTCCTTGCCGCCGAACGCCGCGTCGAACGACGCGCTCGGCGGGTCGAAATCGAACCGCTTCAGCGACGTCAGCGCCTCCGGCGCGCCCGTCAGGCGGTCCATGCCCGCGTCCTCCCACTCCACGGAGACCGGCCCGTCGTACTCGATGGACCGCAGCATCCGGAACACGTCCTCCCACGGCACATCGCCGTGCCCCGCCGAGACGAAGTCCCAGCCGCGCCGCGGGTCGCCCCACGGCAGGTGGGAGCCGAGCCGGCCGTTGCGGCCGTCCAGGCGCTTGCGGGCCTCCTTGCAGTCCACGTGGTAGATCCGGTCCCGGAAGTCGTACAGGAAGCCGACCGGATCCAGGTCCTGCCAGACGAAGTGGCTCGGGTCGAAGTTCAGCCCGAAGGCGGGCCGGCGGCCGACGGCCTCCAGCGCGCGGTGCGTGGTCCAGTAGTCGTACGCGATCTCGCTCGGATGCACCTCGTGGGCGAAGCGCACCCCCTGCGCGTCGAACACGTCCAGGATCGGGTTCCAGCGCTCGGCGAAGTCCTCGTACCCCCGCTCGATCATGTGCGGCGGAACCGGCGGGAACATCGCCACCAGGTGCCAGATCGAGGAACCGGTGAACCCGATGACCGTACGCACCCCGAAGGCGGCGGCCGCCCGCGCGGTGTCCTTCATCTCCTCGGCGGCCCGGCGGCGCACCCCCTCGGGCTCCCCGTCGCCCCAGATCCGGGCGGGCAGGATGCCCTGGTGGCGCTCGTCGATCGGGTTGTCGCAGACGGCCTGTCCGACCAGGTGGTTGGAGATCGCCCAGCACTTCAGGCCGTACTTGTCGAGCAATTGGTGGCGCCCGTCCAGGTAACCCGGGTCGGCGAGTGCCTTGTCGACCTCGAAGTGGTCGCCCCAGCAGGCGAGTTCCAGCCCGTCGTAACCGAAGTCGCGTGCGTACCGGCAGACGTCCTCCAGTGGCAGGTCGGCCCATTGACCGGTGAAGAGGGTGAAGGGACGGGGCATGCGCAGGACCTCCTAGAGCTGTGCGGTGGTGTGGACGGGAGTGTGCACGGAGTTCTTGGCGGCGCTCTCCTCCACCGCCGCCAGCACCCGCTGCACCTGCAGTCCGTCCGCGAACGACGGTGTGGGAGCCGTGCGTTCGGCGATCGTCCGGACCACGTCGCGGGCCTGGTGGATGAAGGTGTGCTCGTATCCGAGCGCGTGCCCCGGCGGCCACCAGGCCTCCAGGTAGGGATGCTCGGGCTCGGTGACCAGGATGCGCCGGAAGCCGGCCGTGGTGGCGGGCTCGGTGTGGTCGTGGAAGGACAGCTCGTTGAGCCGTTCCAGGTCGAAGGCGAGCGAGCCCAGCTCTCCGTTGATCTCCAGCCGCAGCGCGTTCTTCCGTCCGGCCGCCATCCGCGTCGCCTCGAAGGAGGCCAGTGCGCCGGAGGCGAGCCGGCCGGTGAAGAGCGCCGCGTCGTCCACCGTCACCGCCCCTCGCGCACCGGTGTCCGCCGCCCCGGACAGGCCTGCCGACGGGCCTGCCCGCAGGGGCCGTTCGCGCACGAAGGTCTCGGTCACCGCCGACACCCCGACCAGCAGCTCCCCCGCCAGGAACTGGGCGAGGTCCACGATGTGCGCCCCGAGGTCGCCGAGCGCGCCCGAGCCCGCGTGCTCCCGCTCCAGCCGCCAGGTGAGCGGCGACCCGGGGTCGACCAGCCAGTCCTGGAGGTAGGTGGCACGGACGTGCCGCAGGGTGCCGAGCCGCCCCTCGGCGATCAGCTTCCGGGCGTAGGTGATGGCGGGGACCTTGCGGTAGTTGAAGCCGACCACCGCCACCTGGCCGCGGGCGGCGGCGCGCTCCGCCGCCTCGGTCATGGCCTCCGCCTCCGCGACCGTGTTGGCGAGCGGCTTCTCGCACAGCACGTGCTTGCCCGCCTCCAGGGCCGCGATGGCGATCTCCGCATGACTGTCGCCGGGGGTGCAGATGTCGACGAGCTGCACGTCGTCCCGGGCGATCAGGGCCCGCCAGTCGGTCTCCGCGGCCGCCCAGCCGTGCCGGTCGGCGGCGGCCTCGACCGCCCTGCGGTCGCGTCCGCAGATCGCGGCGAGAGCCGGTCTCATCGGCAGCTCGAAGACGTGGCCGGCGGTGCGCCACCCCTGCGAGTGGGCGGCGCCCATGAACGCATA
>NZ_JAFMPZ010000385.1 GCF_017353455.1 Streptomyces laculatispora | reverse complement strand
CCACGGGCCACGGTCCGCAGTACCCACAGCAACCACCCACGTCCCCGGCCCGGAGCGACAGCGACCCGGCCGGGACGACAACGACCGGGGTGACCGATTGACCATGACCCATACGGATGCCGCGACCGAGGGCAACGAGGCCGCAGCTCTTCTGGAGTACACCCGATCCCTCGTCGACCCCCACCTGCGGGCGGCGGTAGCCTCGCTGCCCGGATCGATCCGGCGCGTCGCCATGTACCACTTCGGCTGGCAGCACGCCGACGGAAGCCCGGCCGCGGGCGGCGCGGGCAAGGCGATCAGGCCCGCGCTCGTGTTGGCCGCCACCCGGGCGCTCGGAGGCGACCCCCGGGACGCCGTGCGGGCGGCCGTCGCCGTCGAACTGGCCCACAACTTCACCCTGCTGCACGACGACGTCATCGACGAGGACCGGACCCGTCGCCATCGCGCCACGGCCTGGGCGGTCTTCGGTATCCCGGACGCCGTCATCGCGGGCGACGCCATGCTGGCCCTCGCCCAGCGGCTGCTCGCCGAGGACGCCCGTGCGGTGTCGTCGCGCGCCTCGGCCCGGCTCTCGACCTGCGTCATCGAGCTGTGCGCGGGCCAGCAGGCCGACTGCGCCTTCGAGGAACGCGGCCCGGACGAGATCTCGTTGGACGAGTGCCTGGTCATGGCCACGGCCAAGACGGGCGCGCTGCTCGGCTGCGCCTGCGCGCTGGGTGCGCTCTACGCGGGCGCGGACGAGCGGGGCGTCGGAGCGATGGACGGTTTCGGCCGGGAGGCGGGGCTGGCCTTCCAGCTCATCGACGACCTCATCGGCATCTGGGGTGACCCGGCCCAGACCGGGAAGCCGGTCGGCGCCGATCTCGCCGCCCACAAGAAGTCGCTGCCCGTGGTCGCCGCACTCAATTCCGGCACCCCGGCGGCCATGGAGCTCGCCGCGCTCTACCGCGGTGCCATGAACACGGCCGGCGAGGTGAGCCGTGCGTCCGACGCCGTCGACCGGGCCGGCGGCCGTGACTGGGCGCAGATGTACGCAGCGGACCGGATGGCCCGCGCCGTGCACCACCTGTCCCGCGCGGTGCCCGATCTGTCCGCGGCGGGCGATCTCCTGGCCCTGGCGGAGTTCGTCACCCGCCGGGCGCACTGAACGAAGGGGCGTGACGTGGAGGACGTGATGTGAAGCCACGTGATGTGAAGCCACGTGATGTGAAGCCACGTGATGTGAAGCCACGTGATGTGAAGGGGCGTGAGGCGAAGGAGCGGGACGCGATGGGCGGACTCCGGCGGGCGGGTTGATGATCGGCCGAGGTCACAGGGCCCGCGCGGGGAAGTGGAGGGCGGCAGGGGGAGTGTCGGAGGCACGGGCTACAGTCCCTGCCCATGACAGATGAGTCGTGGGCAGGGTGGTACCGGGACCGGCAGGGATCCGATGCCGTCATCCTCACCACCGACGGACAGCAACTCCGCCTCCGTATCCGGGGCGTCGACTTCGAGGGCGAAAGCTTCGACGGTCTCCGCCCCGTGGCGGGTACGCCGGACCAGGGCGAGATGTTCGCCCTGGCGGACGGCGTGCTCAACGACTGCGTCCTGGAATGGGACCTGCCGTTCCCGGTCATCGCGGACGGGGTGGCCCAGCAGGCGAGGCTCAGCTGCCTGCTGTCCCTGCGCAGGCCGGACCCGTACCTCTACCTGGAGCTGCAGTTCGGCGGAGCGGGCTTCCGGTCCCATCGGGCCGAGAGCGACTTCGGGTCCGCACTCGCCACCATCCAGCGGGTTCTTCCGCCCGGAGTACGGCTCCAGACCTGTATAGCCTGCGCCTTCTCGGACTACTTCCCGGCGCCCGGCCGCGGCCTCTCCGGCGGTCTCGCCTGCTTCCGGGGTGCCAAGGACGCCTACCGCGGCGCGGACGGCCAGGGCGATGTCCTCGATCTCTGGGACCGGCGCAGCGGTTTCGTCCAGGAGACCTGGAGCTGCCCGGAGTTCGAGCCCAGGCCGGCGGCGGGCGCGGGCACCGGCCACCGCGGTGCGTTCCCGCTCGAACTGGCCTGACTGCTCGAACCCGCCCGACCGCCCGACCGCTCAGCGCCCGAACCGACTCACCACCCGAACCCGCCTGACAGTGCGTCACCGTCAGGCGGGTTCCGCATTGCCACACCTCCATTGTTCTACTAACATGCAAACAATGGAGGTTTCGATGAATCGTAGGAATGTCGGCCGTGTGGCCGTTGCCGTGCTGCCGTTCGTGCTCGCTCCCGCCGCCGACCTCATCCTTTTCGCCGCCCGCCGTGACCGGCTGCCCGCGCAGCTGGCCAGCCACTTCGTGGGCGACGGCCAAGTGGACGACCATGCGAGCCAGGGCTCGTACGTCGCGGTCATCGCGGTCCTGTTCGTCGGGACCGGCGCCCTGTGGGCCCTGATGTCGGTCGCGAGGAAGTTCACCGCCCGCGGGTACCGGACGCTCGTCGCCAGTGGCTATGCCCTCGCCGGAGGCCTCGGCTACCTGATGGCGGTCGTCATGCTCGTCAACGTGGATGCCACCGAGGACGCGCAGGGCCGGGCGCAGGGTGTCTCGTTCCCGATGTGGCACATGGCCGCGGCCCTGGGAGTCACCGCGCTCGCCTTTGGGCTCGGTCTGCTGCTCGCCGCCCTCCTTCCCGCACCGGAGGAGCCCGCCGGTGGCGGGCCGGCCGGTGACGGCGCACGGATCGCGCTGGCCGACGGGGAGGTCGCGGGGTGGGCGCGCAGTGCCGGGACCTGGTGGCTGCCGCCGCTCGCGCTCGTCGTGCTCGGGGGCGGGATCGCCCTGATGTTCACCGCGAGCTGGATCGCGGCGGTTCCGGCGCTTCTCGTGGGGGTGCTCTTCGCGAGCTTCGCCCGTCCGTACGTATCGGTGGACCGGCGCGGCATCACGGTGTCCGGGGTGCTGCCGTGGCCGCGTATAAAAGTCCCGCTCGACAGGATCGAGGCGGCGAGCAGCCATAACATCAAGGCCCTGGCCGAGTACGGGGGCTGGGGCTACCGGATCAGCCCCGGGCGTACCGGCGTCATGATCCGTTCCGGCGAGGGGATCGTGGCAAGGCTCTCCGGCGGACGGGACTTCGCGGTGACCGTCGATGACTCGGCGACCGCTGCCGCGCTCCTCAACACCCTGATCGATCAGCGTCGAACG
>NZ_JAFMPZ010000384.1 GCF_017353455.1 Streptomyces laculatispora | reverse complement strand
CCGACCACCCCTGCGGCCGGGCGGAGTTGCGGCAGTGGTGCTGTCGCGCCATGGAGAGACCGTACGGATTTCCTGCGCGGGGGTAGGCCCCCGCCTCCTCTTGCTATACCTTCCGTCTAACAGCTTGCTAGACGTGACGTCTAACAAGCGAGGGCGGCGTTCGGCGGCCATCCGTCTCATCGAGTGGGCACGGGATGAGGCACCGGCCGGGCGGCGTCGGGTCGATCTCTCTCGATTCAAGGAGCCGCAGCATGGCAAGCAGCACTGTTCGGCCGGAGGACCGGAACCAGGAGTGGCCAGCCGGGCAGGACGTCGCCCGGCGTCTGCTCGACTCGGCCGCGAAGCTGTCGTACGACCCGGCCACCGAGGTGGACTGGAACACTCCCCTGAACAGGGACCACCACGGCGCCAGCCCCGAGTGGAGCACGCTCTACGGGACCGCGTACTGGCAGGAGTTGACCGAAGCCCAGCGCAAGGCGCTGACCCGCCAGGAGGCCGCGTCCGTCGCCAGCACGGGCATCTGGTTCGAGATGATCCTGCAGCAGATGGTGCTGCGCGACATGTACGCCAAGGACCCGACCGATCCTCGGTTCCAGTGGGCGCTCACGGAGGTCGCCGACGAGTGCCGGCACTCCATCATGTTCGCCCGGGGCGCCGCGAAACTCGGCGCCCCGGCCTACCGGCCGCACCGTGCGGTGGTCGAACTGGGCAGGGCCTTCAAGACCCTTGCCTTCGGCGAGGCCGCGTACGCCGCGATCCTCGTCGCCGAGGAGGTGCTCGACGTGATGCAGCGCGACTGGATGCGGGACGAGCGGGTCGCGCCGTTCGTCCGCACCATCAACAACATCCATGTGGTGGAGGAGTCACGGCACATGAAGTTCGCCCGTGACGAGACCCGCAGGCACCTGCGGGACGCGGGTCCGGTACGCCGGCACATCAACTCCCTCGTGGTCGCGATCGCCTCGTACTACATCGTCACCAGCATGGTGAACCGGGACGTCTACGCGAACGCCGGGCTGGACGGCGAGCGTGCCCGCGCCGAGGCCGGGGCCAACGAGCACCACAAGTCCCTCATGCGGTCCAGCTGTTCGGGCCTGATGGAGTTCCTCGCCTCAGCGCGGCTCCTCACCAAGCCGGCCCTGTTCTTCTACAAGCGTGCCTCACTGATCTGACCCGAGCCCACCGACGCGAGCTGACGAGATGACCTACGCCATCACCCAGACCTGCTGCAGCGACGCCACCTGTGTCGCCGTGTGCCCCGTCAACTGCATTCACCCGACGCCCGGGGAACGGGCCTTCGGCAGCACCGAGATGCTCTACGTCGACCCGGCGACCTGTATCGACTGCGGCGCCTGCGCGGATGCCTGCCCGGTCGACGCGGTCTTCCCGGTCGACAGCCTCTTCGGGGCACAGAGGGAGTACGCCGCGATCAACGCCGCCTACTTCGAGGGCCGGGAGCCGGAGCCGGTCGCCGGACCGAACTTCCACGCCTGGGACGAGCCCTCGTTCCCGCGCAGCCTGCCGTCCGGCTTCGCGCCGATCCGGGTGGCGGTCGTCGGCACCGGACCCGCCGGGATGTACGCCGCCGAGGACCTGCTGCTGCACACCAACGCCGAGGTGACACTGATCGACCGGCTGCCGGTGGCCGGCGGCCTCGTGCGGTACGGCGTCGCACCCGACCACCCCGCCACGAAGAAGGCCGGCGAGACGTTCGCACGCTTCCACTCGCACCCTCGGGTGCGGATGGCCCTGGGCGTCGAGGTGGGCAGGGACCTCACCGCGCAGGAGCTCGCCGCACACCATGACGCGGTGATCTACGCGGTCGGCGCCCGCGCCGACCGGCGGCTCGGCGTACCGGGCGAGGACCTGCCGGCCAGCATCTCGGCCACCTCGTTCGTGTCCTGGTACAACGCGCACCCCGAAACCCCGCCGGAGACCGTCGCCCTGACCGCGGAGCGGGTGGTCGTCACGGGGAACGGCAACGTCGCTCTCGACGTCGCACGCATCCTCGTCACGGATCCGGCCGCGCTGGCGGACACGGACATCGCCGATCACGCGCTGACGGCCCTGCGGGACTCGAAGGTGCGCGAGGTCGTGCTGCTGGGACGGCGCGGACCCGGGCACTTGGCCTGCACCGCCTCCGAACTGCTCGCCCTCACACACCTGCCGGGCGTGGGCCTGGTCGTCGACGACCACGACCCGAGGACCGGTACGACGATCGACGGTGCGGCACCGGGCGAGAAGGCCGCGCTGCTGCGGGACACACCCCGGGAGGCGGTCGACTGGTCGCTGCCTCCGGCCGCGGGACGGCGCATCGTCTTCCGCTTCCACTCGGCCCCGGTGGAAGTGCTCGGCCACGACCACGTCGAAGCCGTGCGGGTGACGGCCGGCGAGGGCGAGCAGGAGATACCGGCGGGTCTGTTCCTGCGGGCGATCGGATACCGCGGTCTGCCGGTGCCGGGGCTGCCCTTCGACGAGTCGACCGGAACCGTCCCGCACGAGGGCGGCCGGGTGACGGGCCTGCCGGCGACGTACGTCGTCGGCTGGATCAAGCGTGGCCCGTCGGGCGGCATCGGGGCCAACCGCACCTGCGCCGCCGAGACCGTCGGCACTCTCCTGGACGACGCCGTCGTGGGCGTGCTGCCCTCCCCCGCGCCCACGGCCAAGGCATTCCACCGCCTCGTCCGGAGCCGCGGCCGCGACGTCGTCGATGCCCGGGGGCTGGCGGCCATCGACCGGGCCGAACTGGCCGGGGGCCGCGAGCAGGGTCGCCCGCGGGTCAAACTCGCCACGGTACCCGCGCTGGTCGCGGCGTCGAAGGGCGGCCGCTGGAGATCGCGAAGCTGACCGAGCCGGCCGACGGCGGGTCCCGCCGGATCAGGATTCGCCGGGATCCGAGACCTGCCCCTTGGCCCGCTTGCCGACGACGGCAGCGGCCGCCACCGCACCGCCCGCGAAGGCCAGAGCCACCGTCCAGGGCTGGTTGAACGCGTGGCAGGTGGCGTGGTCGACGGAGTAGCGGCCGGGGCCGGTCAGTCCGATCGCGGCAGCGGTGAAGCCGAGGAAGGCCGGATACTCGTAGCCGCCGCCCTGTGCGAAGAATCCGGCGGGCGCGTGGACGGCCACGGCTCCGGCCATGGCGCCGGCCGCCGCCGCGCCGGCCGCCGGCGTGGCGAGGCCCAGGGCCAGCAGCAGGCCACCGCCGGCCTCGCCGAGCCCGGCCGGCGTAACAACGTGACCCGCCGGAACGCGGCGGCGCGGAGAGTGGACACGTAGCGCACCGCACCCCAGGCCCTTCGTTCGTAGCGGGCCCCGAAACCTTCCGGAGACCCCATGGGCATCGTGAACCGTCGTGACCTCGGCCTGCTTCTCCTGCGCGTCGGCACCGGCGCGGTGCTGGCCGCGCACGGCACTCAGAAACTGGCCGGCTGGTTCGGCGGCGGTGGCCTGCTGCTGGCCCTGG
>NZ_JAFMPZ010000383.1 GCF_017353455.1 Streptomyces laculatispora | reverse complement strand
GCCCGCCGGCTCGCCGGACCCGGTGGGCGCTCGGCGGCAACCGGCAGGGGCGGCATCGGCCGTGGTGGCGTTTCCCGAGCCCGCGGGGCCGGGGCCCTCGGCACCGGAAACGTTTCCCGGCCCGCTGCCGCTGTCGCTGTCTGTACGGACAGCGCCGGAGCGCCGGTTGGGGCAGGTCGGGTTCGGCCCGGCCCCGCGGCCGCACACTCGCACCGCACGACGCGGCGGATTGCCCGGCGGGTCCACCACCTTGCCCACCGCTGCCGACGCGACAGCCGCGACGGCCGATGACGCCGGGCAGGGCGGGACTCTTCAGACCTTGACGCCGCCCGCCCTGAGGTAGGCCAGCGGGTCGACGTCGGACCCGTACTCGGGGCCGGTACGGACCTCGAAGTGCAGATGCGGACCCGTCACATTTCCGGTGGCGCCGGAGCGCGCGATGCGCTGGCCTGCGCCGACCTGCTGTCCGGCGCGCACATGGAGGGCCGACAGGTGGGCGTACTGGCTGTACTTGCCGTCGCTGTGCCGGATGACGATCTGGTATCCGTACGCCCCGCCCCAGCCGGCCGTGACGACCGTGCCCGAGGCCATCGCCCTGACCGAGGTGCCGGTGGGAACCGGGAAGTCGACGCCGGTGTGGTAACCGCTCGACCAGGAGCCGGGCTGACGGTACTGGGTGCCGGTGCGGGCCTCGATCGGGGCGGTGATCCCGGTGTGCTTCGCGGTGTGCCCGGCCTTGTGGGTCTCCGCCTTCTTCGGCTTGGCCTGCTGCTTCGGCTGAGCCGCCTGCTTCGGGTGCGCCGGCCGCTTCGGCTCGGGCTGCGCTGCCCGCTTCGGCGCGGCCTGCCGGGCCGCGGGCTTCGGGTCCGCCTTCGGGGCGGTCTTGGTGCTCGCCCTCGGGGTCCCGGCCAGGTCGAGGCTCAGCCGCTGGCCGGGGAAGATCAGATCCGGGTCGTCACCGACGACCTTGCGGTTCGCCGAGTAGAGCCGCTGCCAGCCGCCGAGGTCGCGGTCGGCCGCGATCCCGGAGAGCGAGTCGCCGCTCGCCACGGTGTACGAGTCGCGCTTGCCCGGCACCGTCGTCGGTGTGGCGGCTGCCGGGGTCTGCCTCGCCTGGACCTTCCTGGGCGCCGGGGTCCTGCCATCGGCGGCCGCCCGCTTCGGCGTCGCGGGACTGGTCGTCCGCCCGGTCTGCGGGCTGATGTCGGGAGAGTCACCGCCCCGCGCCAGTCCGGCCCGCGCGGAGCAGACCGGCCAGGCACCCGGCCCCTGCCCCTTCAGGACCTTCTCCGCGATGGCGATCTGCTGGTCCCTGCTGGCCAGGTCAGCGCGTGGCGCGTAGTCCGCGCCGCCGTACGCCGCCCAGGTGGACCGGGTGAACTGAAGCCCGCCGAAGTAGCCGTTGCCTGTGTTTATGTGCCAGTTGCCGGTGGACTCGCACGCGGCCACCTTCTCCCACACACTTCCTGACGCGGCACCCGCCGATGCGGCGGTGATCAGCGGGAGGGCTAGTCCCGCACCACCCGCAGTGACCAGCATCGAGGCACGGTTGATGCGGCTCGGCTGATATCTGCGGTGCCGTCCGTTCGCGGCCATGACTTGGCTCCCCCACTGACAGTAGGACACGTCGCAAGCGGTCAACTTATGTGCTGACAACGGGTGATGACAAGAGCGCGCGCGGTTGCCCGCATCAACGCCCGTGCAACCGTTCCCCATTGACACGGCTCAGTCGGCCAGCGACGCTGAGCCAGGCACGTCGGGAGAGCGCTCTCCAGGTGGAAGGCGCTGGGTTGAAGGGGCATGGCCGTCATGACGGACGAAGAGATCGATCCGCTGCTGGAGAAGCTCGACGCGGCGCAGAAGGTACGCCTGCTGACCGGCGGGAGCACCTGGCGCACGTACCCCGAACCGGCTGTCGGACTGCGCCCCCTCACCCTCTCCGACGGACCGGCCGGGGTGCGCGGCGAGACGTGGGACGAGCGCGAGACCTCGCTCGTACTCCCCTCCCCGACCGCACTGGCGGCCTCCTGGGACGAGCGGCTGCTCACGGATCTCGGCGCGCTGCTCGCCGCCGAGGCCCGCCGCAAGGGCGTGGACGTGCTCCTCGCGCCGACCCTGAATCTGCACCGTTCGCCGCTGGGCGGGCGGCACTTCGAGTGCTTCTCCGAGGACCCGCTGCTCACCGGGCGGACCGGGGCAGCACTCATCAGGGGCATCCAGTCCGGCGGGGTCGCGGCCACCGCCAAGCACTTCGTAGCCAACGACGCCGAGACGGACCGGCTGAGCGTCGATGTCCGCATGGACGAGCAGACCCTCCACGAGGTCTACCTCGCCCCCTTCGAGGCCGCGGTGGAGGCCGGGGTCTGGGCCGTCATGTCCGCGTACAACAAGGTCGGCGGCGCCACCATGTCCGCCTCCCCCCTGCTGGATTACCCGCTCAAGAACCTCTGGGGGTTCGACGGAACCGTCGTCTCGGACTGGGGAGGTGTGCGCACCCTCCTGGACACCGCGCGCTCCGCACAGGACCTGGCGATGCCCGGCCCCGAGGGCCCCTGGTCGACGGGCCTGCTCGCCGCTCTGGAGCAGGGACTGGTCTCCGCCGAGGTGGTCGACGACAAGGTGCGGCGGCTGCTGCGGCTGGCGCGGCGGGTGGGTGCGCTCGGCTCGCCCCGGCCGGTGTGGCGGCCCGCGGTGGCCTCCGCCGCCCAGCGGGCGCTGCTGCGCCGCGCCGTCGCCGCCGGTTCGGTACTGCTCCGCAACGACGGGCAGCTCCTCCCGCTCGATCCGGCGGGGCTGCGTTCGGTCGCGGTCATCGGCCCGCACGCCACGGCGGTACGCATTCAGGGCGGCGGCAGCGCGGAGGTCTTTCCCGACTCGGTGGTGACTCCGCTGGCAGGGATCCAGGAGGCGCTGGGCGGGGGCGCGAGGGTGACCCATCGGCCGGGACTGCCACTGCCGTCCCGGCCCCGCCCCCTCGGCCGGGACTGGTCGCGCGATCCCCGGTCCGGGGAACCGGGCGTGCTCGTACGGCTGCTCGACGCGAGCGGGGCCGAACTCCACGCCGAGCACCGGCTGTCCGGCCGGATCGTGGAGCCCTCCGTCGTGGTCGACGGTGCCGCGGCCGTGGAGATCCGGGCCCTGGTCCGGCCACCCGTCGGCGGGGTGTGGACCTGGGC
>NZ_JAFMPZ010000382.1 GCF_017353455.1 Streptomyces laculatispora | reverse complement strand
CACCCACCGAATGACCCACCAAGAAGTCCGCACGCACCCCCCACGACTCCACCAACCGGAACAACGCCGTCTCCACCGCGAACAACCCGGCCTGCGCGAACATCGTCCCGTTCAGGACCTCGGCATCCTCACCCCACACCACCTCACGCAACGAACGCCCCAACCGCGCGTCCAGCTCGGCAACCACGGAGTCGAACGCCTCCGCGAACACCGGGAACGTCTCATACAGTTCCCGGCCCATCCCCAACCGCTGCGCACCCTGACCCGTGAACAGGAACGCGGCCTTGCCCTCGCTGACGGTGTCCCGCACCGGCCCCGCGCCGGAGGCCAACGCCTCCAGGGACGCGCTGAGTTCCGTCCGGTCGGCTCCGAGTGCGACGGCGCGGTGGTCCAGGGCGGCGCGGGTCGTCGCGAGGGCGTGGCCCGTCGCGGCGAGTGCGTCGTCGGGGACGGTCGCGAGGTGGCTGAGCAGGCGCGCCGCCTGGGCGCTCAGCGCGTCCGGAGTCCTCGCCGACAGCGGCCAGGCGACCGGGCCGGACGTGGTCCCGGCCGGCTCGGGCGCGTCCTGCGGCGTGGCGGCGGGCGGCTCCTCGATGATCACGTGGGCGTTGGTGCCGCTGATACCGAACGACGACACCCCCGCGCGGCGCGGGCGGCCGTGCGCGGGCCAGGCGGTGGGGCCGGTCAGCAGGGCGACGGCGCCGGAGTCCCAGTCCACCTGGGGTGACGGCTCGTCGGCGTGCAGGGTCGCGGGCAGGGTGCCGTGGCGCATCGCCTGGACCATCTTGATGATGCCCGCCACCCCGGCGGCCGCCTGGGTGTGGCCCATGTTGGACTTGATGGAGCCGAGCAGCAGCGGGCTGCCGTCCGCGGGGCGCTCCTGGCCGTAGGTCTCCAGCAGTGCCTGGGCCTCGATCGGGTCGCCCAGGACGGTTCCGGTGCCATGGCCCTCGACGGCGTCGACGTCGGCGGGGGTGAGGCCGGCGACGCTCAACGCGCGCCGGATGACGCGCTGTTGGGCCGGGCCGTTCGGCGCCGTGAGGCCGTTGGAGGCGCCGTCGGAGTTGACGGCGGAGCCCCGGACGATGCCGAGCACGCGGTGGCCGTTGCGTTCGGCGTCGGAGAGCCGCTCCAGCAGGAGCATGCCGACGCCCTCGCCCCAGCCGGTGCCGTCGGCGCCGCTGCCGAACGACTTGCACCGTCCGTCGGCGGCCAGGCCGCGCTGCCGGCTCATGTCGACGAAGGTGTCGGGGGTGGACATGACGGTGACGCCGCCCGCGAGGGCGAGCGCGCAGTCGCCCCGGCGCAGGGCCTGGGCCGCCCAGTGCAGGGCGACCAGGGAGGACGAGCAGGCGGTGTCGACGGTGACGGCGGGGCCTTCGACGCCGAGCGTGTAGGCGACCCGGCCGGACACCACGCTGGCGAGGCTGCCGTTGCCGTGGTACCCCGCCACGTGCTCGGGCAGCGGGCCGAGCCGCAGCCCCCAGTCGTGGTACATCACACCGGCGAACACACCGGTGTCGCTGCCGCGCAGGGCGTGCGGGTCGATGCCTGCGCGCTCGACGGTCTCCCAGGCGATCTCCAGCAGCAGCCGCTGCTGGGGGTCCATGGCCTGGGCCTCGCGGGGGCTGATGCCGAAGAACTCGGCGTCGAAGTCGGCGGCCTCGTGGAGGAATCCGCCCTGGTCGGTGAGGCTCTTGCCCGGCGCGCCGGGCTCCGGGTCGTGGATGTCGGTGGCCCAGCCGCGGTCGGTGGGGAACGCCGAGACGACGTCGCGTCCCTCCTCGACGAGCTGCCACAGCTCCTCGGGCGAGGACACGCCGCCGGGGTAGCGGCAGGCCATGGAGACGATGGCGATGGGGTCGTCGTCGGAGACGGTGGCGGCGGCCGGAACGGGCCGCCCGGCCCGCTGATCCGCGTCGCCGCCGAGCCGGGAGGCCAGGTGGTCGGCGAGGGCGGCGGGCGAGGGGTAGTCGAAGACGAGCGTGGCCGTCAGCGGCAGTCCGGTGGCGGAGCCGAGCCGGTTGCGGAGTTCGACGGCCGCGAGGGAGTCGAAGCCCATCTCGTTGAACGCCCTTGTGGTGACGACGCGTTCGGGCCCGTCGTGGCCGAGGACGGCGGCCACCTGGGTACGGACCAGGTCGAGGAGGGCCTCGCCGCGCTCCGGGCGGGTCAGGCCGCCCAGGCTGCGCGCGAGGGACTGTTCGACGCTGACCCCGCCGCCCCCCACGGCGCGGCGCGGCGGACGGACCAGGGCCCGCAGGAGGGCCGGGGCCTCGTCGGCGCGGGCATTGAGCGTGCGCAGGTTGAGCCGTACGGGAACGACGGCCGGGTGGGCCTCGGTGGTGATCGCGCGGTCCAGGAGGGCGAGGTTCTCCGCGACGGACAGGGGCTGGAGGCCGAGGCGCTCGATGCGCCGCAGCGCGGCCTCGTCGAGGGCGCCGCCCATGCCGCCGGTGCCGGTCCACAGCCCCCAGGCGAGCGAGGTCGCGGGGAGGCCGTGGGCGGCGCGGTGGATGGCCAGGGCGTCGAGGAAGACGTTGGCGGCGGCGTAGTTGCCCTGCCCCGCACCGTCCAGGAGGGTGGCGGTGGAGGAGAACAGGACGAACGCCGACAGGTCGCTGTCACGGGTGAGCTCGTGGAGGTTCCAGGCTCCGTCGGCCTTGGGCCGCAGGACGGTGTCCAGGCGGGTGTCGTCGAGGGAGTCGACCAGTGCGTCGTCGAGCACTCCGGCCGCGTGCACCACCGCGCTCAGCGGCAGCCGCTCCGGTACGGCGGCCAGGACCTCGGCCAGTGCGTCGCGGTCGGCGGCGTCGCAGGCGGTGATCGTGACCTCGGCGCCGAGTGCGGTCAGCTCGGACCGCAGCTCCTGGGCGCCGGGGGCGTCCGCGCCCCGGCGGCCGGTGAGCAGCAGTCCGCGTACGCCGTGCGCGGTGACCAGGTGCCGGGCGAGCGTGGCGCCGACGCCGCCCCCTGGCGCACCGACGGCACCGTACTGATCACCGGCGGGACCGGCGGCGTCGGCGCCACGCTCGCC
>NZ_JAFMPZ010000381.1 GCF_017353455.1 Streptomyces laculatispora | reverse complement strand
AATTGGCCCCGTCGGCGCGCCGACGACCCGCGTCGCGAGCAGCAGACCGTAGCTGCTGGTGACCGCGCCGATGACATGGACGGCCGCGAAGACGCAGAGGAAGAACAACAGGGCGCGCCGACGGGGCCAATTGCGCCCCAGGAGCGCCATCAGCGGCGCCCCGATCACGATCCCGACGGCGAACGCCGAGGTCAGAAGGGCTGCGGCGGGGATGGAGACATGCAGGTCATCGGAGATGCCCGACAGCAGGCCGGACAGCATGAACTCGGAAGTGCCCTGGGCGAAGACGGCGAGCCCGAGCGCGTATACGGAAAATGGCATGAAGGAACCCCATGGACGGCTGATGGACAGAACCGGTTGGGGATGCGGGCCGCACCCGCTCGCATGACGAGCGGCAACGCGGCGGAACGGTCACTGCGATCGTGGCCGTGACACGGCACATCGGCGGAGCTGTGACGGCCGGGGGATCTTCACCCTTGTGCGTACGCCGAAGCGCAACCCGCAACCGCATGGGTCCGGGGTGGCAGCCTTGTGTGACCTGGGCGGACGAGGTCCGGCCGGTCGGGAAGCCACCGGGGACCGGTGGCTAGCCTCTGTCCGATTCGGGGCTGCACATGATCGTGAACCTATCAGCGCGCGGCGGGATGTCACCACCCCTTTTCCCGGCCCGCGTCCGCGGCCGCCGGACGTGTCCGGGTGAACGTGCGAGGTACATCAGGTGTTCCGTGCTCGAACGACAGACCGCGCGTCCTGTGGTGCGGATCAGGGCCGGGATGCGACCCTGAGCGGTATGAACATCCCTTTCTTGGACAACTGGCGTAAGCGTCACGACGGTACGCGGGAGGCGGGGCTGGCCGCCGCCGTCGACGCCGATCCGGAAGGCGTGGCCCAACTGCTCGCCGAATGTGACCTGCTCCGCGTCCGGGCCGGGGAGCGCGGGCTCGAACTCGACGACAGCCCGGCCTCGTTGGCGGCACTGGACCAGCTACCACCGCGCTGGCGCGACGACCCGGAGGAGCTGCCCTGGCTGGGCAATGACGCGGGGCTCTACCTGGGAACGGTCCTGGTGCGCAACGTTCCCGGCGCGCTCTGGCACATCTGGCCGAGCGGCCAGCCCGTGGTGCGGCTCGCCTCCGGACGCGAGATCGATGTGGTGGAGGCCGGTCTGGGCTGGGCGATGTCGGGCAGCCCGGAGCTGTCCCAGATCTACTCGGAGTCGGCCGAGGGCTGAGGCGGCCGTCCGGATCGGGGTGGTCCCCGCCCGGATCCGCACTGCGACGAGATAAAACGCCTTATACCCCATTTACGCGTGTCGGGTGTGAAGTCCCTTGCCGGGATGGATAGTTTGCGCTGACCTCGACCAAGCGACAAGTGGGTAGGGCAGCGTATGGCCGTCGATCCGTTGATCGAGCTGCGTGACGTCAATAAGTTCTACGGAAAGTTGCACGTACTGCAGGACATCAATCTCACCGTCGGCCGCGGGGAGGTGGTGGTGGTCATCGGCCCCTCCGGCTCAGGCAAGTCAACGCTCTGCCGGACCATCAACCGGCTCGAAACGATCGAGTCGGGCCACATCACGCTCGACGGCAGGCCCCTTCCCGAGGAGGGCAGGGGACTCGCGCAGCTGAGAGCCGAAGTCGGCATGGTCTTCCAGTCGTTCAACCTGTTCGCGCACAAGACCGTACTGGCGAACGTCTCGCTCGCCCAGCTCAAGGTCCGCAAGCGGAAGAAGGACGAGGCCGACCAGCGCTCCCGCGAACTGCTGGAACGGGTGGGACTCGCCTCGCAGGCCGACAAGTTCCCGGCCCAGCTCTCCGGCGGCCAGCAGCAGCGCGTGGCCATCGCCCGCGCCCTCGCCATGGACCCCAAGGCGCTCCTCTTCGACGAGCCCACCTCGGCGCTCGACCCGGAGATGATCAACGAGGTGCTGGAAGTGATGCAGCAGCTTGCCCGGGAGGGCATGACGATGGTCGTCGTCACGCACGAGATGGGGTTCGCCCGGTCCGCCGCCAACCGGGTCGTCTTCATGGCCGACGGCCGCATCATCGAGGACCGCACCCCGGAGGACTTCTTCACCGCACCGGAGAGCGACCGCGCCAAGGACTTCCTGTCCAAGATCCTCAAGCACTGACGGGAGGCCCTGTGTTGCGTACGAGGAAAGTACTGGCCGCCTGTGCCGCCCTCCTGCTGGCCGTCCTCGCCGCCGGCTGCGGCAAGGAGGGCAGCCCGCCGGTGAAGGGGCCGAAGGCCGAAGCGCTGCCGGTCTACCAGGTCGACACCGGCTTCCGGCTGCCGGACTCCAGCACCTGGACGAAGGCCAAGAAACGCGGATACCTGCGGGTGGGTGCCAAGGAGGACCAGCCCTACCTGGGCGAGAAGGACCCCGCCACCGGGGTCTACTCCGGCTTCGACATCGAGATCGCCCGGATGATGTCGGCCTCGCTGGGCTTCGACCCGAAGACGATCCAGTTCAAGACGATCGCCTCGGCCAACCGCGAGACGGCGTTGCAGAACGGGCAGATCGACTACTACGTCGGCACCTACACGATCAACGCCATGCGCAAGAAGCTCGTCGGATTCGCCGGCCCCTACTTCATGGCCGGACAGGGGCTGCTGGTCCGCACGGACGAGAACGACATCCACGGCCCACAGGACCTGGCGGGCAAGACGGTCTGCTCGGCGGCGGGTTCGACCCCGTACCAGCGGATCGCCGCCGACTACCCGAAGGCCGATCTGGTCGCCTACGACACGTACTCCATCTGCGTCGACAACCTGCTGACCTACCAGGTCGACGTCGTCACCACGGACGACGCGATCCTGCTGGGCTTCGCGGCCAAGGCGCCCGACGAGATGAAGGTCGTCGGCAAGCCGTTCTCCCGGGAGCCGTACGGCATCGGCGTCCCGCGCAGCGACAACGCGCTGCGCTTCGCGCTCAACGACGCGCTGGAGGCCAACGAGAAGGACGGCAACTGGAAGAAGGCCTTCGAGGCCACGCTCGGCCTCTCCGGGGTGCCCGCACCGAAGCCGCCGCCCATCGACCGCTACCCGGCGACCTGAGAGGACGACCAGAACCATGGACGTACTCACCGAGAACTTCTCGCTGTACGGCGAGGGCTTCCTCGGAACCCTCGAACTCACCGTCTACGCCTCGATCCTGGCGATGGTCATCGGCTTCGTGATGGCCTCCTGCCGGGTGGCGCCCGTCGGCTCGTTGCGGGTGCTCGGCACGGTCTGGGTCACGGTGCTGCGCAACACCCCGCTGACCCTGCTCTTCTTCGCCGTGCTGCTCGGTCTGCCGCGCTTCGGCCTGGTGCTGCCGTTCAAGGTCTTCGCGGTCATCGCTCTCGGCTGCTACACCTCCGCTTTCATCTGCGAGGTGCTGCGCTCCGGGATCAACACCGTGCCCAAGGGCCAGGGTGAGGCGGCACGCAGCCTCGGGATGACGTTCGGACAGACGCTCGGCAACGTGGTGCTCCCGCAGGCGTTCCGCTCGGTGATCCCGCCGATCGGCTCGACGCTCATCGCGCTGGCCAAGAACTCGGCGATCGCCGGGGCGTTCAGCGTCACCGAGCTGCTCGGCACCTACAAGACCCTCAACGAGCTGGGATACAGCATCATCTGGACCTTCGTCTGGATCGCCGTCGGCTACCTGATCATCACGCTGTCCATCAGCGCGGTGTTCAACGTGATGGAGAAGCGCTGGGGAGTCGCCCGATGACCACCCACTCCGCCACCGCGCTCTACGACATCCCCGGACCGCTGACCCGTAGACGGCACCTCGTCTACGGGGTCGCCTCGACGGTCCTGATCCTCGCCCTGGTCGGCTGGGTCATCTACCTGCTCTTCGACACCGGCCAGTTCACCAGCGCCAAATGGTCGCCCTTCGAGTACAAGGGCATCCAGGAACTGCTGCTGCGCGGCCTCGGCAACACCCTCAAGGCATTCGCGTTCGCCGCGGTGCTCTCGCTGGCGCTCGGGGCCGTCCTCGCCGTCGGGCGGCTCTCCGACCACCGGCCGGTGCGCTGGGTCGCCACGGTCCTCGTCGAGTTCTTCCGCGCCATGCCCGTACTGGTGATGATCTTCTTCATCTTCGTCGCGCTGAAGGTGCAGCCGCTGCCGGCCCTGGTCGCCGGGCTGACCCTGTACAACGGCTCGGTGCTCGCCGAGGTGTTCCGTACCGGCATCAACTCGGTGGAACGCGGCCAGCACGAGGCGGCGTTCGCCCTGGGCATGCGCAAGACGCAGGTCACGACCTTCGTCCTGGCCCCGCAGGCGGTGCGCGCGATGCTGCCCACCATCATCAGCCAGCTGGTGGTGGCGCTGAAGGACACCTCGCTCGGCTATCTGATCACATACGAGGAATTCCTCCATGCCGGGAAGCTCATCGCCTCCAACCTCGACTACGATCTTCCCTTCATCCCCGTGGTGATGGTGATCTCGCCGATCTACATCGGGATGTGCATGCTGCTCTCCTGGTTCGCCACCTGGGTGGCCAAGCGGCAGCGGCGCAATCCGAGGACCGAGGCGGTGGACGTTGCACCGGCCGATCCAGGAACGCTCCTGCCGGGAGCGCAGTAGCCGGGAACCGCCGCGAGGCGGTACCCGGGAGCGGTGCCCGCCCGGCAGCAGCCGGTGATCACTTCTCGCGCAACGGCACGGACCGCACGCCGGTCCGCGCCGGCGAGGGGAAGGTCAGCTGTGAGCCGGCCGGGCTGTGCTCGGTGCGCAACGGGCCGACCATGTCGGCCGTCAGGGCGCGTCGGTGACCGGCCGGATCGCCGTGGGAGCCGGAGGAAAACTCCGGAACCACGGGGAACGGCCGGCCCGGCGTCCGCCCGGAACGCGCCGGCGGGTCCACGGTCCGCTCATGCACACCGGTGAACAGCCGGGTTCTCCGCGTCCGATATCCTCCCTCCTTCGATCCCGACGACCGCCCCCTCGCACCGCCGCGCCGCAAGCCGGCACCGGCGAGGAGGTCGTGGGGGCCCTCGGAGAGTGGGAGACATCGGTGCGCGGAGCAGCCCGGCACAACCCCGTACCGGACGTTCCGGCCCTGCCCGGCGCACCGGTGACGGCCGCGGACGCGGGCACCGGGGTCGCCACGCGGGAACGCGAGCAGCCGGGCTCGGGCTCGGTACTGCGCAGCGGCGCCGTCATGGCCGCCGGGTCCGTCGTCTCGCGGGCCACGGGATTCATACGCTCGGCGGTCGTCGTCGCCGCGCTCGGCACCGGACTGCCGGCCGACGGCTACACGGTCGCCAACACCCTGCCCAACATCCTCTACATGCTGCTGATCGGCGGCGCCCTGAACGCCGTATTCGTCCCCGAACTGGTCCGGGTCGCCAAGGAACACGCCGACGGCGGGGCCGCGTACACCGACCGGCTCCTCACCCTCTGCACGGCCGGGCTCCTCGCCCTCACCGCGCTCGCCGTCGTCGGCGCCCCGCTGATCATCTCCCTGTACGCCCCCACGTACCACGGGGACCAGGCCGAACTCACCATCGCCCTGGCCCGCTACTGCCTGCCCCAGATCCTCTTCTACGGGCTCTTCACCCTGCTCGGGCAGGTGCTCAACGCCCGCAACAGGTTCGGGGCGATGATGTGGACCCCGGTCCTCAACAATGTCGTGATCATCGCCGTGTTCGGGCTCTACCTCTGGACCGCGGCGGGCTCGGAGGGCAGTCTGACCTCCGCACAGGCCCAGTTGCTCGGCTGGGGGACCACGGCCGGGATCGCCGTACAGACCCTGGCGCTCGTACCCGCCCTGCGCGCCGCGAAGTTCCGCTGGCGGCCGCGGTTCGACTGGCGCGGCAGCGGCCTCACCCGGCCGCTGCGCGCGGCCGGCTGGCTCGTCATGCTGGTGCTGACCAACCAGGCCGCCTACTGGGTGGTGACCCGGCTCTCCACCGCGACCGGCCAGCACGCCGTGGACCAGAACGTGGCGGGCGGCGCGGGCTACACCGCGTACACCTACGCCTTCCAGCTGTGGGTGGTGCCGCAGGGCATCGTGACCGTCAGCCTCGTCACGGCACTGATGCCGCGGATGAGCAGGGCGGCGGCCGAGGGCGATCTGTCCGGGGTGCGGCGGGATATCTCGTACGCGCTGCGGACCTCGGCCGCGGTGGTGATCCCGGCCGCCGCCGCGCTGCTCGCGCTCGCGCCGTGGGTGATGGGAGCGGTGTTCGGCCACGGAGAGACCGGCCCGGCCGACATCACCGTGATGGCGGGCATGATGGCGGCCTTCGCGCCGGGGCTCATCGCCTACTCCGGGCAGTACGTGCTCTCCCGCGGGTTCTACGCGATGAGCGACACCCGGACCCCGTTCTTCCTGAACCTGGTCATCGCGGCGCTCAACGCCGGCCTCGCGGTCGCCGCGTACCTGGTGCTGCCACCGCGCTGGGCGGTCACGGGAATGGCCGGGGCGTACTCCGTCGCGCTGTTCGCCGGCTTCGCCGTCACCGCGTACGTACTGCACCGAAGGGTCTCCGGAAGCGGCGCGGACCGGCCCTCGCTGGTGCGCTCGTCCGGAGTGCGGGCGCACGCGCGGCTGGTGGCCGCCTGTGTGCCCGCGGGGCTGCTGGCGTACGCGACGGCCCGTGCCGTCGACACGGAGGGCTCCGGGCTCGGGGACTTCGGCGCGGCGGCCGCGGGGGTCGCGGTCCTCCTCCTGGTGGTGGCGCTGCTGGCCCGTCCGCTGCGGCTGACCGAGGTCAGCGCCGCGCTGGCGGCCGTCCGGAGCCGGCTGCGGCGGAGCTGAGAGCCGCCCACCGTTCCGTCCGCGCGGCGGGTGAGGGGCGTGCGGGGCTCAGCCCGCGGCGCGGTGCGAGGTGCGCGGCGCGGGTGCCGGCGCCTGGGCCGCCCGGGTCACGGGGTTGGATGTCGGTGACGGTGCGGGGGAGTAGTTGGAAGAGGTGCAGTTCGTTTCGGAATGAACGGCGTGCTTCCGAGCGGGCCGCGCAGCCAGCAGGCGGCGGCGAGCCGGGCGCGACTGTCCTTCAGCACCTACCGGCGGCGGCTCTCGGCGGCGCTGACGAAGGCGGCCCAACTGCTCCGGGACCGGGCGCTGTACGGGACGGCGGCGCGGTGAACGCGGGGTGGCCGTACCGGGCACCGCCCGGCCGCGCCGGGGGCGCGGTCCGTGAAAGACTCGCCCCGTGCGGATTCGCGCGGAAGGACGCGCGCCCCGCCCCCGGGGCGAGCGTGCCGCGCGGGCCCTGTCCAAGTCGTGCCCATTCCGTGCCCAACACGTCCGGCGTGCCACCCGGGGCGGCGGGCGCGCTGGTTGACTGACGCACGGACCGGACGGGGGCGGGGCGGCAGCGACGGAAGCGGAAGCGGCCGGCTGCCGACAGTTGGACCATCGTTGACTTGGGGAAGAGCGTTGAGTGACACCGAGCAGGACGACGCAAAGCGACGACAGCGGGCCCGGTTCGTCGAGGCGTTGACGAAGACCGCCCAGCAACCGGGCGAACGCTCCCGCGTGGGCACCAGGATCGCCGGGGCCACGGCCCTGCTCGCGCTCACCGCGGGCGCCACCCTGGGCCTCGGCGCGTGGCGCAGCTACCAGTCGGACGAGGACGGCAAGAAACAGCACCTGGCCGCGCAGGAGGCCGCCCAGCAGCGGCGGATCAGCCCCTCGGCCTCCTCCTCACCGACCGGCGGCCGGGAGACCGGGAAGAAGGCGCCGGCGGAGCACCCCGCCGGAGCCGGCGCCGGAGCGGGGGCGGGCGCAGCCCTTCCCCGCGCGGGCACCGTCACCTCCCCGTCTCCGGAGGCGGAGAAGAAGGAGAAAGAGGAGGAGAAGGAAGCGCCGAACGAGAAGAAGCAGAGCACTCTCGCGGACTCGAGCCGTTCCCGCGTGCTGCTGAAGAACGCGCACAGCGGCATGTGTGCCGACGTCTCCGGCTACGGCAAGGGCGCTGTGAACGAGCCGATCATGCAGTACTACTGCGACGGCACCGACAAGGACAACCAGCTCTGGAGCATGTCGGTGCGCGGCGCGGGCCAGGGGCCCGGCGGCGCCGACCTTGTGCTGTTCGCCAACGTCAAGGACGGCCTGTGCCTGGACGTCCCGATGTTCGGGGCGCAGCCGCCCGCGACGAAGCTCATCGAGGCGCGCTGCGACGGCTCGACGCGGGACAACCAGCTGTGGTGGCTGGACCCGGTGGGGGACGGCACGGTGCGCGTGCGCAACGCCGCGAGCAACAACCTGTGCATGGAGGTCAAGGACGACTCCATGGCCCGTGCCACGCAGCTCCAGCTCGACGACTGCGGCACGGACCCCGACAGCCGCTGGACCGTGGTCGGCTGACCCGGCGGCATAGGCCCGGGTTCACCACCCGGGCAGCCGCGAAGGCCCCGGCGGGGATCTCCCGCCGGGGCCTTCGCGTACGACGCGCCCGGCGCCGACCGCGCGGCGCACCGGCCCCGGGGCTCACCCCGGGGCCGCCCGCCCCGGCTCACCGCCCGCGCGGCCGCGGGGTGAGCGTGTCGAGCGGGAAGCCGGAGCCCCCGGTCCGCTCGGCGCAGCGGTCGGCGCTGAGCCGCCCGGCAGGGCCCGGCATGCTCGCCCAGGCGTCGCGTGCCTGCTGGGCGTGGGCCTGCTGGTCCCCGCGCAGGGCCCCCAAGCGCTCCTCCACCTGCGCGCGTTCGCGGTCCCGGGTCTCGTACCGTGCGACGGCGTCCCGGTGCCTGCCCCGGGCCCTGTCGCGTTCCTGCCGGTTGTCGTCCATGACGCGCTCGGCGTTCGCGAGGGCGCGGTCCAGGCCGCCGACCGCGGTGGTGAGCCGGTCGACCTCGCGCCGCGCGGTCCGCTCCCCCTCCTCCCTGGCGCCGAGCGCGCGCACCGCGTCGCGCTGCCTGCCCTCGGCGCGTTGGAGGGCGTGCGCGGCCGTCTCCGGGGCGGGCGTGCCGTCGGGTGCGGGGACGACGGCCCGCGTCGCCGCGCGCACGTCCTCGTCGGCGGCCGCGAGGTCGCGCTCCGCGGCGGTCACCTCGTTCTTCCGCTCCGTGCGGTCGCGTCCGGCCTGCTCCAGTTCCTCCCGTCGCGTGTTCCACTCGGTGACGAGGGCGGTGTGCGTGTCGTGGGCGGCCGTGTACAGTGCCTCCGCCTCCTCCATCCGGAGCTGCCGCTGCCGACGGTTCCCGTCCGCCTCCGCGACCTGCCGGCGCAGGTCCGGCAGGCGTGCGTCCAGCGGTTGCTGGGCCGCCACGGCCGCGGCCTCCCGGTCCACCGCCCGGGTGTACGCGTCGACGGCCCGGCGCAGTTGCTCCCAGCCGCCGCTCGTGGCCGGGGTGACGTCCGCGAGGGAGCCGTCGGCTTCGATGGGCCAGAACCGCAGCCCCGTGGTGCCGCGTACGGCCAGCTCCACGCGGCGGTGGGAAATCGCGGCGACGCGGGTCCCCACGTAGAGCGCGTGCGCGAGCGCGGAGGCGTCCGGGTCGGCGCCGAGGTCGAGCCAGAACTGCACAGCCTCCTGCTCCGGGTCGATCCCGGAGGCGAGCAG
>NZ_JAFMPZ010000380.1 GCF_017353455.1 Streptomyces laculatispora | reverse complement strand
GCGTCGAGTCCGGCTCGGTCATCGGCCCCGCCTGGGACTCGCTGCTGGCGAAGCTGATCGTGACCGGCGCGACGCGTGAGCAGGCGCTCCAGCGCGCGGCCCGTGCGCTGGCCGAGTTCAACGTCGAGGGCATGGCCACCGCCATCCCCTTCCACCGCGCGGTCGTCGCCGACCCGGCGTTCACCTCCGCCCCGTTCCGGATTCACACCCGCTGGATCGAGACGGAGTTCGTCAACGAGATCCCGGCGTTCGCCGCTCCCGCCGACGCGGAGGCGGACGAGGAGTCCGGCCGCGAGACCGTGGTCGTCGAGGTCGGCGGCAAGCGCCTCGAGGTCTCGCTGCCCTCGTCGCTCGGCATGAGCCTGGCCCGCACCGGTCTCGCGGCGGGTGCCAGGCCCAAGCGCCGCGCGGCGAAGAAGTCCGGCTCCGCGGCCTCCGGCGACACCCTCGCCTCCCCGATGCAGGGCACGATCGTGAAGATCGCCGTGGAAGAGGGCCAGGAGGTCAAGGAGGGCGACCTGATCGTCGTCCTTGAGGCCATGAAGATGGAGCAGCCGCTCAACGCGCACCGCGCCGGCACGGTCAAGGGCCTCGCCGCCGAGGTCGGCAGCTCGGTCTCGTCCGGTGCCGTCATCTGCGAGATCAAGGACTGACCCTCGCTCCTGCGTTCCACCGGCGCCCCTGTCATGTCGTACGACGTGGCAGGGGCGCCGGTCATGGGCCGCCGGGACGCCGCCTGCGGAACACTCCGCCGGACGCGCGATGGCATCCTGGACCCCCGCGGCGGAATCAGGGAGGACTGCGCGATGGCGATGAGCACGGCAGCGACACCGGCCAGGCCCATGCGCGCCGACGCGCGCCGCAATCACGACCGGCTGCTGGCCGAGGCCCGTACCGCCTTCGCGGAGCACGGCACGACGGCGTCCCTGGAGGATGTCGCGCGGTGCGCGGGGGTGGGGATCGGCACGCTGTACCGGCACTTCCCGACCCGGCACGCGCTGATGAGCGCCGTCTTCCAGGAGGCGGTGGCCGACCTGATCGCCCGCTCCCGCGAGCTGGCCGGGACGGAGCGGCCGTGCGACGGGCTGGTGGAATGGCTGGGCGCGATCATCACTCATGCGGGTGAGTACCGCGGCCTGGCCCAGGCACTCATGTCGACGTGCCGGGACGAGACTTCGGCGCTGTCCCGGTGCAATGTGCCGCTGCGCGAGGCGGGTTCGGTACTGCTGGCCCGCGCGCAGGCGGGCGGGGCGGTGCGGCCGGATGTCTCCATCGACGACCTGATGCAGCTCACGAACGCGATCGCGCTGGCCGCGGAGCAGTCGCCGGACGATCCGGGGCTGGCGGGGCGCTTGCTGACGCTGACGGTGCAGGGGCTGCGGGCGTCGGGCTGACGCCCGCCCCCGGCGGCTGCGCCCCGGACCCCGCGCCTCGGACGCCGGCGGGGCCGGACTGTTACCGCCGCCGCAGGTCCGCCACCCGGGCCCGGTCCCGGTCTCCCTGGCTCTGCTCCGCCAGCACCGCCGAGGCCCGTAACGACTGCGGCCCGCCCCCGTGCGTCCGACGCTGCCCCGGCAGGGGCATCTCACGGCGGTTGGTCCGGCCGGGCGGCGCGGGGTCGGCCGAGGACTGAGCGCCTGAGGCGCCGGCCACGGCGATCTGCACTCCCTGGTCCGCCAGGGCCTGCAGCTCCGCCGCGGCACGGTCGTCGTGCGCGGCCGGTTCGTCCGTCACGAGGCGGGTGATGAGGTCGGTCGGCACCGTCTGGAACATGGTGTCGGAGCCGAGCTTGGTGTGGTCCGCGAGGACCACCACCTCCCCCGCCGCCTGCACCAGCGCCCGGTCCACGCTCGCGGAGAGCATGTTGGACGTGGAGAGCCCGCGCTCGGCGGTGAGGCCGCTCCCGGACAGGAACGCGCGCGAGACCCGCAGCCCCTGGAGCGACTGCTCGGCCCCACTGCCCACCAGGGCGTAGTTGGAACCGCGCAGGGTGCCCCCGGTCATCACCACTTCCACCCGGTTGGCATGGGCCAACGCCTGGGCGACCAGCAGCGAATTGGTGACCACGGTCAGGCCGGGGACCCTCGCGAGCCGGCGGGCCAGCTCCTGCGTGGTCGTACCGGCGCCGACCACAATGGCCTCGCCCTCTTCGACGAGACCGGCGGCCAGATCGGCGATGGCCGTCTTCTCCGCGGTGGCGAGATGGGATTTCTGCGGAAAACCGGACTCCCGCGTAAAACCGCCCGGCAAAACCGCACCGCCGTGCCGGCGGTCGAGGAGTCCTTCTGCCTCCAGTGCCCGCACGTCCCGCCGTACGGTCACTTCGGAGGTCTGGACGACGCGGGCGAGCTCACGGAGCGATACCGCCCCGTTGGCACGCACCATTTCGAGGATCAATTGACGACGTTCTGCAGCGAACACGAAACTGACAGTAACGCGACCGCCCGAGAGTTTTCAGCAGTTTGCGCCGAATAGCAGAAGTTGTACATACAAGGGGCCGCCGAGTGGTATAGGCGGCCCCGTTGTTGTTCTCTCCTGATCGCGAGCGGTCGTCGGACGGCCCGAGTCGCCGGGAGTTGCCGGGGAATGCCGGGTTCCCGGAGGCGTTCTAGGCTTCGCCCGCCTGCTTACGGGTGTGCAACTGACGGGCCACTTCGGCGATCGATCCCGACAGGGACGGATACACAGTGAAGGCGTTTGCGATCTGTTCCACCGTCAGATTGTTGTCGACCGCGATCGAGATGGGGTGGATCAGCTCACTCGCCCGCGGTGCGACGACACAGCCGCCGACCACGATGCCGGTACCGGGCCGGCAGAATATCTTGACGAAACCGTCCCGGATGCCCTGCATCTTGGCGCGCGGGTTGCGCAGCAGCGGCAGCTTGACGACCCGGGCGTCGATCTTGCCCCCGTCGACATCGGACTGGCTGTAGCCGACCGTGGCGATCTCCGGGTCGGTGAAGACGTTCGAGGAGACCGTCTTCAGGTTCAGCGGCGTCACCGCGTCACCGAGGAAGTGGTACATCGCGATCCGGCCCTGCATCGCGGCGACCGAGGCGAGCGCGAAGATCCCGGTGACGTCACCGGCCGCGTAGACACCCGGCGCGCTGGTGCGGGAGACCTTGTCGGTCCAGATGTGGCCCGAGTCCTTGAGCTTGACCCCGGCCTCCTCCAGGCCCATGCCCGCGCTGTTCGGGATCGCGCCGACCGCCATCAGGCAGTGCGAGCCGGAGATGACCCGGCCGTCGGCGAGGGTGACCTCGACGCGGTCACCGACGCGCTTGGCGGACTGGGCGCGGGAGCGGGCCATCACGTTCATGCCGCGGCGCCGGAAGACGTCCTCCAGGACGGCGGCCGCGTCCGGGTCCTCGCCCGGCAGCACCCGGTCCCGGGACGAGACGAGCGTGACGCGGGAGCCGAGGGCCTGGTAGGCGCCGGCGAACTCCGCACCCGTGACGCCCGAGCCGACCACGATGAGCTCCTCGGGGAGCTCGTCCAGGTCGTAGACCTGGGTCCAGTTCAGGATCCGCTCGCCGTCGGGGAGCGCGTCCGGGATCTCCCGGGGGTGACCGCCGGTCGCGATCAGCACGGCGTCGGCGGAGAGGGTCTCCTCCGTGCCGTCGGCCGCGGTCACCACGACCTGGCGGGAGCCGTCGGCGGCCTGGAGTCCCTCCAGCCGGCCGCGTCCGCGCATCACCCGCGCACCCGCACGGGTGACGGAGGCGGTGATGTCGTGGGACTGGGCGAGCGCCAGGCGCTTCACCCGTCGGTTGACCTTGCCCAGATCGACGCCGACCACGCGCGCCGCCTGTTCCATGTGCGGCGTGTCGTCCGCGACGATGATGCCCAGCTCCTCGTACGAGGAGTCGAAGGTGGTCATCACCTCCGCCGTCGCGATCAGGGTCTTCGAGGGCACGCAGTCGGTGAGCACGGACGCGCCGCCGAGGCCGTCGCAGTCGACGACGGTCACCTCCGCGCCGAGCTGGGCGCCCACCAATGCCGCCTCGTACCCGCCGGGTCCGCCGCCGATGATCACGATCCGGGTCACGAAAAGTCCGCCTCGCGTTTCTCGTCCCACGGCCGTCTGCTGTCCCGGCCGGGGTCCGGGGGGCCGCCCCGGGGGAATGCAGTACGTACCTCATTGTCCCGCACGCGCCAAGGTGCTTCGCCCCGGGGCCCTCCATACGTGCACCGGGCCCCTGGAAAAGGGGGCCGCGCCGCGGGCGGCGGACACCCCGAGCGGGCGTCTTCCTCCCCGGAATCGACCTCCCCGCGGCCACCTCCCGTACCCTCGACCCCATGTCGCTCTACGCCGCATACGCCGGCAACCTCGACGCGCGGCTGATGACGCGCCGCGCACCGCACTCGCCGCTGCGCGGAACCGGCTGGCTGAACGGCTGGCGGCTGACGTTCGGCGGGGAGCAGATGGGCTGGGAGGGCGCGCTGGCCACGGTGGTCGAGGCGCCGCGCTCCCAGGTCTTCGTCGCCCTGTACGACCTGGCTCCGATGGACGAGGACTCCATGGACCGCTGGGAGGGTGTCGGCCTCGACATCTACCGGCGGATGCGGGTCCGGGTGCACACCCTGGACGGCGAGGAGCCGGCCTGGATGTACGTGCTGAACGGTTACGAGGGCGGGCTGCCCTCCGCCCGCTACCTCGGCGAGATCGCGGACGCAGCCGATTCGGCGGGCGCCCCGCACGACTATGCGATGGAGCTCCGCAAGCGCCCCTGCTGAGCCCGGACAGCGCCCGCGAACTGCCCTTTCCGCGGGATCACCGCCCCAGCGCTGTGCGAACACACGAACGAATACCCCCAGACTCTGTACGGGAACATCTACGCGCGTAGGGAATCAGCGGTTACGCTCATCCGCGTGAACGCATCAGTTATTCCGGACCACATCCAGGGCGACCCGCGCGCCGCCGCCGCCGACGCCGCCGCCCGCCTGCGCGAGCTGACCGGAGCCGAGACCCACGACGTCGCACTCGTGATGGGCTCCGGCTGGGCACCCGCGGGCGATGCGCTCGGCATTCCGGAGGCCGAGTTCCCGGTGACCGCCCTGCCCGGGTTCCCGGCCCCCGCCGTCCAGGGCCACGGCGGCACGATCCGCTCGTACCGGATCGGCGAGAAGCGCGCCCTGGTCTTCCTCGGCCGCACGCACTTCTACGAGGGCCGCGGCGTCGCCGCCGTGGCGCACGGGGTGCGTACCGCTGTCTCGGCGGGCTGCGGGACCGTCGTGCTGACGAACGGCTGCGGAGGGCTGCGCGAGGGCATGCGCCCCGGGCAGCCGGTCCTGATCAGCGACCACATCAACCTCACGGCGGCGTCGCCGATCATCGGCGCCAACTTCGTCGACCTGACCGACCTGTACTCGCCGCGGCTGCGGGCGCTGTGCAAGGAGGTCGACGAGACCCTCGAAGAGGGCGTGTACGTGCAGTTCCCCGGCCCGCACTACGAGACGCCGGCCGAGATCAACATGGTCCGGGTGATGGGCGGCGACCTGGTCGGCATGTCCACCGTGCTGGAGGCCATCGCGGCCCGGGAGGCCGGGGCCGAGGTGCTGGGCATCTCGCTGGTGACGAATCTGGCCGCCGGGCTGAGCGGGGAGCCGCTGAACCACGAAGAGGTGCTCCAGGCGGGCCGCGACTCCGCGACCCGGATGGGCTCGCTGCTGGCCCGCCTGCTGGACCGTATCTGACCCGGCCCCACCCGTTTCCGGGGCGGAGCCCCACCACACACGACAGCTTCACCCCGGAAAGGCGGACCACCGTGCTGCAGCAGGACCTCATCACCCGGGCCAGGACGTGGCTCGCCGAGGACCCCGATCCCGAGACCCGCGACGAGCTGGCCAAGCTCATCGAGACCGAGGACCTCGACGAGCTCGCCGTCCGCTTCGCGGGCACCCTCCAGTTCGGCACCGCGGGCCTGCGCGGTGAGCTGGGCGCCGGTCCGATGCGGATGAACCGCGCCGTCGTCATCCGCGCCGCCGCCGGACTCGCCGCGTACCTGAAGGACCAGGGACAGGCCGGCGGCCTCGTCGTCATCGGCTACGACGCGCGCTACAAGTCCACCGACTTCGCCCGCGACACCGCGGCCGTGATGACCGGCGCCGGGCTGCGGGCGGCGGTGCTCCCCCGCCCGCTCCCCACCCCCGTACTCGCTTACGCCATAAGGCACCTGGGCGCCGTCGCGGGCGTCGAGGTGACCGCGAGCCACAATCCGCCGCGCGACAACGGCTACAAGGTCTACCTCGGCGACGGCTCGCAGATCGTCCCCCCGGCGGACGGCGAGATCGCCGCGGCGATCGCCGCGGTCGGCCCGCTGGACACCGTGCCCCGCCCCGGCAACGGCTGGCAGACCCTCGGCGACGAGGTGCTGGACGCCTATCTGGCGCGTACGGACACCGTGCTCGACGCCGGATCGCCGCGGACCGCCCGCGTCGTCTACACGGCCCTGCACGGCGTCGGCACCTCCGTGCTCACCGCAGCCTTCGACCGGGCCGGCTTCCCCGCCCCGGTCCTGGTCGCCGAACAGGCCGAGCCGGACCCCGCGTTCCCCACCGTCGCCTTCCCCAACCCGGAAGAGCCCGGCGCGATGGATCTCGCCTTCGCCACCGCACGCCGCTCGGACCCCGACATCGTCATCGCCAACGACCCGGACGCCGACCGGTGCGCCGTCGCCGTCCCGGACCGGGCCGCCGACGGCGGATGGCGGATGCTGCGCGGCGACGAGGTCGGCGCGCTGCTCGCCGCGCACCTCGTGCGCCGCGGTGTCACCGGCGTCCTCGCCGAGTCGATCGTGTCGTCGTCCCTCCTGGGCCGGATCGCCGAGAAGGCGGGGCTGGGCTACGAGGAGACGCTGACCGGCTTCAAGTGGATCGCCCGGGTGGACGGTCTGCGGTATGGCTACGAGGAGGCACTCGGCTACTGCGTCGACCCGGACGGCGTCCGCGACAAGGACGGCATCACGGCCGCCCTCCTCGTCGCCGAACTCGCCTCCGTGCTCAAGGAGCAGGGCCGCACACTGCCCGATCTGCTGGACGACCTCGCGGTCGAGCACGGACTGCACGCCACCGACCAGCTCTCGGTCCGGGTCGAGGACCTGTCCGTCATCGCGGACGCCATGCGCCGTCTGCGCGAGCAGCCGCCGACCGCACTCGCCGGCCTCGCCGTCACCTCGGCCGAGGACCTGTCGCACGGCACCGGACTGCTGCCGCCCACCGACGGGCTCCGCTACCACCTTCAGGGCGCCCGGGTGATCGTCCGCCCGAGCGGCACCGAGCCGAAGCTCAAGTGCTACCTGGAGGTCGTGGTGCCCGTCGCCTCGGCCGACGAGCTGCCCGCGGCCCGCGCGAGGGGCGCGGAGCTGCTCACCGGCATCAAGCGGGACCTGGCCGCCGCGGCCGGGATCTGAGGCAGAGGGAGGAACATCCTGATCGAGGTCCCCCTCCGCGACGGCCTCGACGCCTCGACCCGCCGAGGGTGCCCGCGCTACTGACGTACCGAGCAGGCCCCGCCGGCCCCCTGACCGGCGGACCGACGGGGAGGGCACCCTCCGCTCCGGGCGGGTGCCCTCCCCGTCAGTGCGCCGAAACCCAGCGGTCCGGAACGGAGCCCCTGGTGCGGCGCACTCAGCCGGCGAACCGGGCCATCCACGCCTCGACCTCGTCCGCCGACCGGGGCAGACCCGCCGACAGGTTCTCGTGGCCGTCTTCGGTGACGACCAGGTCGTCCTCGATCCGGACGCCGATGCCGCGCCACTCCTCGGGCACGGTGAGGTCGTCCGGCTGGAAGTACAGACCGGGCTCGACGGTGAGCACCATGCCCGGCTCCAGCACGCCGTCGACGTACTCCTCGTTCCGGGCCTGCGCGCAGTCGTGGACGTCCAGGCCGAGCATGTGCCCGGTGCCCGCCATGGTGAAGCGGCGCTGGAGGCCGAGCTCGTACGCGCGGTCGGCCGGGCCCTCGATGAAGCCCCACTCGACCAGCCGGTCCGCGAGGTGACGCTGGGACGCCTCGTGGAAGTCGCGGTACGCGGCGCCCGGCTTCACGGCGGCCATGCCCGCCTCCTGGGCCTCGTACACCGCGTCGTAGACCTTGCGCTGCAAGGGTGTGAAGGTGCCGTTGATCGGGAGGGTGCGGGTGACGTCGGCGGTGTAGAGGGTGTGGGTCTCCACGCCGGCGTCGAGCAGGAGCAGGTCGCCGGGGCGCACCGGGCCGTCGTTGTCCGTCCAGTGCATGATCGTGGCGTGCTCGCCCGCCGCGCAGATCGAGCCGTAGCCGACGGCGTTGCCCTCAAGGCGGGCGCGGCGGAAGAACGTGCCCTCGATCCACCGCTCGGACGAGGCGACCGCGCGGGAGAGTTCACCGATCACATCGGTGAATCCGCGCACGGTGGAGTCGACGGCCTTGCGGAGCTCGGTGATCTCCCAGTCGTCCTTGACGAGGCGGAGATCGCTGAGCGCCTCCTCCAGTTCGGCGTCACGGTCCTCCTCGGTGGTGACGGCGTCCTCCAGGGACGGGTCGATACCGCGGACGATCCGGGTCGGCGCGTCCGAACCGGCGGCCAGGCCGTCGGCCGCCGTGCGGACGTCGCGGCAGGGCAGACCGAGCACGAGCTCCGACTCGGCGAGCGAGCGGCGCCGGCCCATCCACAGCTCCGCCGTGGGACCGGTCCAGAACTCGTCGTTGTCCCGGCTGTCCCGCGGCAGCTGGAAGCAGTAGGCGTCGTGGCCGCCGTCCGCACGGGGTTCGAGGACGAGAGCGCCGTCCCGGGCCCGGTCGCCGGTCATGTGCACATAGCCCGTGTAGGGGCGGAACGCGTAGCCGTCGTCGTTCGAACGGACCTTGAGGTTCCCCGAGGGAATCACGAGGCGCTCGCCGGGGAAGCGCGCGGAGAGCGCGGCGCGGCGGCCGGCCGCGAACGGGGCCTGCTCGCCGAGCTGGAGGTCGTGCCGCTCGGTGTCCGCCCAGCCCGTCCGCATCAATGCGGACAGTTCCTCGGAGATCCCTGAGTAGAGACCATTCCTTCGGCCTTTCGCCATGTCTGCACCTTCTTCTGGCCGGGTTTCCTCCGCGGCGAGGGCCGGCGGAGCCGCACGGACGCTATCGCGCACCGCGCGCGCCCGGTGCCAAGGAGTGCCACTGGCACGAATCGGCCAGGGTCCGGACGGGAGCCGTTGGATAATGAGGGGCATGACGAACGCGAAACTCGGCGAGGCCCTGCGGCTTCTGGGGCTCGATCACGCGGCGGGCCAGGTCTATCTGGCGCTGCTCGATCTGGCTCCCGCGCCGCTGGGCGCGATCGGCCGGGCGGCCGGTCTGGGCGGAGCGGAACTCGACGCGGCGTACGGCGCGCTGGTCGACGCCGGTCTGGCCAGCACCGCCGGGGAGGGCGAGGACGTGGTGGCCCCGGTGCCGCCGACCGCGGGCCTGGAGATCCTGGCCCGGCACCGGGCGAGTGAGGTCGAGGAGTCACGCATCGCCGTGGGGGGCGCGTTCGAGTCGTTCCGGCGCCAGCGGCTCGCGGCGTACAACGACCATCTCGTCGAGGTCGTCACCGGCGAAGCCGTCGGCCCCCGGATTCGCCAGGCCTGGGCGAGCGCCCGCGATCAGATCCGGCAGTTCGAGTCGCCGCCGTACTTCCCGCTGCCCGGCGCCACGGACGACGCGCTGGCCACGCTCGCCCGCGGTGTGACGCAGCGCGTCGTGTACTCACGGGAGTCGCTGGAGCATCCGGGCCATCTGAAGGACGTCATCGAACCGTGCGTCAACGCCGGCGAGCAGGCCAGGGTGCTGCCGTCCGTGCCGGTCAAGCTCGTGATCATCGACGACGCGTACGCGCTCGTGTCGCTGTCGATCAAAGAGGCCGACGTGCACAACACCATGCTGGTCGTGCAGCCGTGCGGGCTGCTGTCCGCGCTGATCGCCCTGTTCGAGCAGTCCTGGCAGAACGCCCTGCCGTTCCACGGCCGCACCGCCCGGCCGGGCGGTCTGCCGCCCGCCGACCGCCGTCTGCTGTGGCTCCTGGCGGGCGGCGCGAGCGACGACGCCATCACTCGCGAGATGGGCATCAGCCGCCGCACGCTGTTTCGCCGCATCCAGATCCTGATGGCCCGGCTGGGCGCCGCGAACCGCTTCCAGATGGCCCTGCAGGCGCAGCGCAGCGGCTGGCTGTGAGCGGCGCCGCGGCGGGCCGCTCTCAGCCGGTCGCGCCCAGCACCACCAGCAGCACCGCGCCCACCACGGCCGGCGCGATCACCTCGTACGCCCAGCGCACCGACAGGACGGCGTCCCCCGCCACGGGCGTCTCGCCCGCCTGTTCGGCCAGCTCCCGCAGGTCGACCACGGCCTGGTCGGCGCCCGCGGTCAGGGCCTTGGTGGCGCGCACGTCGGCGGTCACCGACGTCTTGCCGTACGGGTCGTCCATCGACTGGCGGGACTGCCGGCGGGCGGCCTTCTTGCGCTGCCGCAGCGAGACCGGCACCGCCCAGAGCTGGTACTTCGTGCCCTCCTGCGTGAACAGCTCGCTGGAGTAGCTCGCCCGCACGTCCGCGACACCGGTCCAGGGCAGCGTGATCGTGCGGAACGGGTTGCGGATCCGGATGCGCCGGTCGTTGGCGAACACCGCCGGGCGCAGGGTGAAGGCGACCACCAGCGGGACCGCGGTCAGCAGTCCGGCCAGCGCCAGCCACGGCACCCGGCCCTCACCCCGGATCGCGGCGTCCAGGCCGATCCAGAGGATGAGCAGGAGCAGCAGGGCGCCCCCGACCAGCCCGGCGGGCGACCGGAAGGTCCGGTCGGC
>NZ_JAFMPZ010000632.1 GCF_017353455.1 Streptomyces laculatispora | reverse complement strand
GGTGGTGGCCATGGCCGCACCCTAAGGCACTTCGGTGACTTGGTGGCCGTTCCGTGGGCGTGGTTCAGGTTGGCCCAGTCCACTGCGGCCAGGCCGGTCAGCAGGTTCGGCCCGAAGCAGCCACCGGCAGCCCGCCGCGGTGCGTGCACGACGCAACCCCGACCGGCACCGGCACGATCGCCAAGCGGGTGAGGATCGGCTACGGCTGGGATATCTACAACCTCCTGTCCTGAGCCCTCCGTTCGGCCCGAAGCGCCCTGACCCCGGATCCGCGGGGGCGGGGCGCTTTCGCGTCGGCCCACCTGGTCAGAGCACCGGCTCCGCGAACAGCTCCCGCAGCCACCGTGCGCTCTCCGCGTCCCCCGTCGTCGCCGGCGCGTCGCCCGCCCCGGGGAAGAGCCGGCCCCAGGAGCACGCTCGGCCCACGGCGGCCAGGCGCCAGGCCAGGCTCACCGCGCGCCGCAGCTCAGCGGGCGTGAGTCCGGTGTCCGTCCACGGGTCCAGGTAGGCGTCACGCAGCTTCGGCAGCACCTGCGGTCCATGCCGCTCGGCTGCGGTGCGCAGCGGGACGAGGAGGCTGCAGAAGGGGTGGGAGAGGGCGGCGTCCCCCCAGTCGAAGAAGGTGAAGCGGCCCGGTCCGGGGGCGAAGAACTGTCCGTCGTGCAGGTCGGCGTGGTCGAGCGAGTCGGGGATGCCGGTCGCCGCGAGTTCGTCGCACCAGCCGTTGAAGCGGGGGCGCAGTTCGCGCAGTGCCGTGCGGGTGGCGGGGTCCAGGGTGGCGTTCTCCTCGACCAGCCGGTCGAAGGTGGCGGGAAACACGGCCATCCGGGCGTCCGGGACGCCGAGTTGACCCATTTCCCCGGCCCGGTGGCCGAGCGCGCGTTGCATGGCCGCGTACTGGCGCAGGGGCTCCTCCCACGCACGCTCGTCGGCGGGGTCCCGGCAGAGCGCGTCCCGGAAGAGCGTGCCGCCGTGCGGGAGCAGCGACCAGCCGCGGGCGGCGTCCACGGCGAGCGGCTTCAGTACGTGGCCGGGGACCCACCGGGCCAGCGCCTCGGCCAGGCCCGCCTCGAAGGCGGCGGCGGCCGGGTTGGCCTTGAACCACACGTCGGGTTCGCCCTCGGCCGTCATCCGTACGAGCACCGACCACGGCCGCAGCCGCACCGCGAGCCGTCTCGTGGTGCGCAGGCCGTGGGCGGCGAGGCCGCGCTCCGCCCAGGCGAGGGCGGCCTCCCGCCAGGCCGGGTCCTGCCAGGGCGTCACCGCGTCCGGGTACCGCCCACGCTCCACCGTCTCCGCTGACGCGTCATCTCGCATCGCGTCATTCCATCACCGCCGCCGGCGGCACTCCAGCCGGTTTCCACCGGCCCGCAGCCTTCCGTGAGCCGTTTCAGAGGTATTCCGCGTACGCGTCCAGCGTCCGCAGCACTTCCGCCTCGCCCGCCGGGGGCAGCTGGAGGACGACCTCCTCGATGCCCAGGTCCGCGTAGTGAGCCAGCTTGCCCGTGCCCGGCAGGACCGCGTACGGGACCACCTGGAGGTCCTTCGGGTCGCGGCCCGCCGACTCCCAGGCCGTACGGAGTTGCGGCACGGACTCCGTCAGGCCGCGGCCGCCGATCGGGAGCCAGCCGTCCGCGTACTCCGTGATGTGCGCGAACAGTTTCGGTCCGGCCGCACCGCCGATCAGGGTGCGCGGGCCGACCACCGGGCCGCGGGGCTGCTGGAAGGGCTTCGGGTGGGCGTGGCTGGCCTGCACCGAGCCGAACTCGCCCTTGTACGCCGTTGGTTCGTCGGACCACAGCGCGCGCATCAGCGCCATGCGGTCGCGGCCGAGATCGCGGCGGGTGCGCCAGTCCACGCCGTGGTCGGCGGCCTCCTCGACGTTCCAGCCGAAGCCGAGACCCAGGGTGAAGCGGCCGCCGGAGAGGTGGTCGAGGGTGGCGATCTGCTTGGCCAGGTCGATCGGGTCGTGCTGGGCGATCAGGGTGATGCCGGTGCCGAGCGCCAGGCGTTCGGTGACCGCGGCGGCCTGCCCGAGCGCCACGAAGGGATCCAGGGTGCGGCCGTACTCGGGCGGCAGCTCGCCGCCCGCCGGGTACGGGGTCTGCCTGCTCACCGGGATATGGGTGTGCTCCGGGAGGTAGAGCCCGGAGAATCCCCGCTGCTCAAGCTGGCGCGCGAGCCGTACCGGTGTGATCGTCTCGTCGGTGAGGAAGATCGTTGTGGCGATCCGCATGCGAGGACACCTCCGTCGTGGTCGGGTGACCGCCCAAACGTATGCCGTCCGGTGCGCAAAACCGAGCCTTCGGCGCCTCCGGGAGGCCAACCACCCTGCGTGGGTCGACGTGCCCGTACCGCGTACCGGTGTCCGCTGCCGGCGCGACTCCTCGTGGGCCTTCCTCGCGCCCTGTCCCGGCCTGCTGTTCGGCCGGGACAGGGGCCCCCTCGGAGCTTGGCTAACCCAGTCGTGGGGCAGCGTGCAGCGTGGGCTTGGCCAGGCTCATGGCCGCACCCGGCGACGCGACCTGCATGGTGGCCGCGGTGCCCTGGTAGAACCAGCGCCAGCTGCCGGACGAGGTCGCGTCGACGGTGGCGGCGACCTTGCCCGCGCTGTTCGTCCGCACGGTCTTCACCGTCGTGTACGAGGCTGCGCCGGTCTTCTTGAACTGGAGCTTGAGGCTCTGGCCGCTGTACCCCCGGTACTTCAGCGCTTCCCAGTCGGCACGGGCCAGCGTGCCCGTGACCTTGACCTGCTTGCTGTGGCTGAAGGGGTTGGGGCGCGTGGCGACCGCCGTCAGGGTCGCGGCGCGCTTGAACTTGAACAGGGCGACCCGGTCGAAGAGCCAGTAATCCCCGTCGTTCGCCTGGACGTTGCCCCACGCGGCCCACTCACCGGCGGTGACGTTGGCGTTGGTGTCGCTGTACCAAGGGAAGGAGTGCGGATTGATGCTCATCGTCGCCGTGCACTCCGAGGTGGTGCGGCTCAGCTTCTTGCAGCTGGTCCCGATCCACTCGACCGGGCCGCCCGCGGTGGAGCCGGTACTGCTCGCGTCGATGTGTTCCAGCCTCTTGACGCCGGAGTTGTCCTTGATCGTCAGCTTGATCGGGAAGGTCACCGTCTTGCTGATGCCGACGATGACGCTCTTGCCGTTGTTGGTCACCGCCTTGGTGACACGGATGTCACCCCGCCCTTCGGCCTGCGCCGATGACGCCCCCAGCACGGTCATGGCCACCGCGGTGGCCACCGTGCCCCACAGCACATGTCTTCGCATGTCCCCTCCTTCTCGCCCTCCGCGCCAGGTGCCGGTGCGGATGCGTCGGCACAGCGTAGAGGCCGGAATCCGGGCGCGCGGAACGGCTCGCCTCCCGGCCGTGCGGGGGCGCGTGAGCGCATGCCTTCTGGCCCGGTTCGGGTGGCGCTGCCATCATGGGGAGCGTGACCCAACTCCAGCTTTCCGGAGCCGCGTTGGCGGCCGCCGTGGGTGTGTACGGAGTGCTGGCCGCCCTGTGGCTGGTGCGGGACCGGTCCGACCGGGCGGCCGCCGCCTCGCTCGGACACCTGGACATCGATCCGTACCATGCCGTCGCCACGGCGGGCGAGGCACACGACGCCGACGGACACGCGGCCGCCGTCCTGATGCTCGAAGGACGCCTGACGATAGACGCCGAGGGACGGCTGAGCGTGGCGGACGGCGGCGACACCGACACCGGCCACCCCGTCACCTCCGCCCTGCTGGACGCCGTACGGCGGCACGGTCCGGTCACTCTGCGGGAGCTGCGGCTCAATCCCGAACTGCGCTCAGCCCGGGGCGACTTCCTGCGGGAGCAGGACGCGAGGGTGCCGCGCTGGTCCGGCCGCAGGAACGACGGTCTCGGCACGGCGGCCTGCGCGACCGCGCTCGCGCTGTCCTTCTTCTACCCCGTGCAGCGGGTGTTCCTGGGCAAGGAGACGCCTGCCGGGGCCGGGGACCTCCTCTTCGGGCTGTTCCTCGTCGTGATCACCGGCCTGATGCTCGCCGTCCCGCTGGTCTGGATCGCCCTGCGCTTCTGGCCGGACCGCCGCGACCCCTTCCGTGCCCACTGCGCCGGACTCCCGCACCCCGAACCGGCGGCGCTCGACGAGGAACGGCGCGGGCGGCTGAGGACGAGCCTCATACACACCGAGCCGTGGGAACGCGAGGACACCACCTGGGTGGACAGCGGAGGAGCCTTCTAGGACGCGTTGGAGAGGTGACTCCGTGCTTGCCGTACGGGGTGAGCGGGAGGGGCCGGTGGTCTGTCAGGCGACCGTCCCGCCCGCGTCGCGGATCAGCCGCTGGAGCACCTTCACAGCCCGAAGAGGGGCCGCAGGCCGCGGGATCGGCGGCGGCCGCCCACCAGTGACCGTACGGTGGCGCCTCGGCGGACCGTGAGGTCAAGGCGCCTGTGACAGAACGAGAACGTCGCTGAAGACCGCCTGTAACTCGGTGCGGGATAAAAATGATGCAGACCACACGCACCACGCTCGTTCTGGGGGAACACCATGAAGTACACCCGCATCACCGCTCTCGCCGCCATCGGGGTCGTCGCCACCCTCTCGCTCACCGCCTGTGGCAACGACGGCTCCGGGAAGGACTCGTCCGCCAAGGGCTCCTCGTCCTCGTCCGCCTCGTCCTCGAACTCTTCGTCCTCGGGCGGTGGCTCGAAGTCGGAGGGCGGCTCGGAGGCCGGCAGCGCGAAGTCGGGCTCCGGCGAGGACACCGAGTCCCGCGCCGCCGCGAACGGCGCGAACGGCGCGACGACGACCGGCGGCAAGACCACGTTCTGCAAGACGGAGGACCTGGCCATCGATGCCATGGACGCCGCGCCCGACGAGGAGTCCGGCAGGATCGACATCACCATGATCAACCGGGGTTCGACCACCTGCTCGGCGACGGGCTTCGCGGGTGTCGACATCAAGGACGCCGACAACACCTCGAACCCCATCGAGCGCGGACACGCCCAGCCGCGTATCACCACCCTGAAGCCCGGCGACGCCGCTGTCTTCAACCTCGCCTACGACATCGACAACAGCGGCGACAGCCTCGCGCACCCGACCAACATCCTGGTGACGCCCCCGAACGAGACCCACACCCTGAGCCTGAAGTGGCCCGCGGGCGCGGGGGAGATCAAGGGCGCCTACACCGACGTTCAGGTCTACCCCACGCACACGACCGAGTAGGACCGCAGGCCGCCCCGGCCGCGGCGGCCTGCCGAGCGCCGCGAAGCGCTCCCTACGACCGGTACCGGTAGAGGTCGCGGAGCAGGGCGATCTCGGCGCCGTGGTGCAGAAGTTCCTGGTTCACCCACCAGACGATGCCGATGAACGGCTCCTCCGGGTCACTGCCGTGCGGGTACGTGCAGTGACCGATCCTGTCGAGCACGACATCGTCGGCGGCGAGCAGGGCCTCGCGCCAGGCCGCGGCGGCGGCCGAGAAACCCGCGATCGCCCCGGCGGCGTCAGGGCTCACCCGGTAGTCGCCCTTGGTGAGCGTGCGGGTACCGCCGGCGTGGTCGGCGCGGACGGCCAGCATCTCGCCGAGGTGGGTCAGCCTCCAGGCGATCGTGGTGAAGGGCGGCGGCACCGGGTGCGGCGAGTCCGCCGAGTCCCGGCCCCATGC
>NZ_JAFMPZ010000379.1 GCF_017353455.1 Streptomyces laculatispora | reverse complement strand
GTGGTGCCGGGGCTGGTTCAGCCGCCGAGGGCCGCGGTGATCTCTGCCGCTCCGGCGCGTACCAGCGTCACGAGGGTGTCGGCGGCCCGGTCCACGCGGTGGGACGGGCCGATGACGGTGAGGGAGGCGGGGACGCCGTCGCCCTGGAAGACGGGGGCGGAGACCGCGGTGACGGCCTCGTCGTACTCTCCGTGCGTGATGGAGTAACCGTCGGCACGGACCTGTGCGTAGCAGGTGAGCAGGGCGTCCAGGTCGGTGATGGTGCGGTCGTTGAAGCGCGTCAGCCCGTTGGCGCCGAACATCTGCCGGATCTCGCGTTCGGGGTGGTACGCGAAGATGGTGTGCCCGGACGCTCCGGCGTGACCGGGCATGACGGCGCCGATGATCGCCGTGTAGCGGACGGGTCCGGTGCCGTCGACGGCGGCTTCGCAACGGTAGCTGCCGCCGTGCGGGACGTTGAGGACGATGCTCTCGCCGGTCTCGCGGAGCAGCCGGGCGAGTATCGGCCTGGAGATCGAGGACAGCACTCCGCTGTGTTCGCTGACCCTGGCCAGCCGGGACAGCGCCGGTCCGGGGCGGTAGCGGCGGCTGTTCTCGTCGCAGAGCAGGAAGCCGCGCGCGCTCAGGGTGGTGAGCAGTCGCTGGACGACGGCCTTGTCCCAGCCGTGGTGGCGGGCCAGTTCACTGACCCCCCACTCGGGCCGCTGTTCGGTGAACGTCAGCAGGACGAGCAGGGCCCGGTCGACGGTCTGCAGCACTCCCGGGGCCTGCTGTCCGTCGAGGGCCGGGGTGGTGGTGTCCGTGCCGCGCTCAGCCATGGGCCGGGCCTCCTTCGTCCACTTCGTCCATCTGTCGGTGCGGAAATCGCAACGACGTTGCGATTTCTGGCGAAAGGATGCTGCCACGCCCAGCGGGTGTCAAGGGTTTGCCGGAAATTCGCCGCGCGGCGGGAACGGCCTGCTCAGGGGCGGTGACGGAAGACTGCGCACCGGTGGCACGCCGTGCGGGCCACAGCCGCTCGGCGATCACCCGATTGGCCTAACCCGGCTGTACGGCCCGCATCGGCATCGCACGGGGCCTGCGCCCACACGGCGGGTGTACGGCACCCCACCCCCCCGGCCGGGAAGTTGCAGCGTCCATCCGGGTGAGGCGCGATGGAATCCGGACGCGCCTCACCTGCTGGACCCACCCACAGGACGCGCCCGGGCTAGGAGGAATCGGTCATGGGAGCCGCTGACGGTTTCACGGATTCCGGAGAGCTCGACGGCCTGACGGTGTACGACACCGCGGGCGAGAAGATCGGCAACGTGGGGCGGGTGTATGTCGACGACAACACCGGCCGACCGGACTGGATCACGGTGAAGACCGGCCTGTTCGGTATGAAGGAGAGCTTCGTGCCTCTCGCCGGAGCCCGTCGCGTGGGCTCCGACCTGCACATCTCTCATCCGAAGGACCGCGTCAAGGAAGCACCCCGGGTGGACGCGGACGCTCACCTCTCCGTCTCCGAGGAAGAGGAGCTCTACCGGCACTACGGCCTGACCAAGAACACCGGCGGCAAGCTCACCGGGCGTTCCGGGGCCGTCGGCACGGCCGGTGCGCCGACCACGTCCGGGACCGGCACCATGGGCGCGGCAGGAGCGGGCGCGGCCGCCGGGGCAGGAGCCGGGACCATGGGCGCCAACGCCGCCGCCACGCGCAAGGCGACGGCCGGCACCACCGGCGCGGCAGCGGGCGCCGGCACGGGCAAGCACCGGGACGCCGAGACCTCCGGCACGGCCCGGCCGCTGGTCGGAGCCGGAGCGGGCTCCGAACGGTCCGCGTCCGCCGACCTGGGCGGCAAGGAGGAACTCATCCGCTCCGAGGAGCAGCTGCGCATCGGCACCGAGGAGTACGAGAGCGGCAAGGCCCGGCTGCACAAGTACGTCGTCACCGAGAACGTCACCAGGACCGTGCCGGTGATGCACGAAGAGGTACGCGTGGTGCGCGAGCCGCTCCAGCCCGGCGACAAGGCGGCCGGGCGCGGGAACATCAACGAGCAGGATGTGGAGGTCACCCTGCACGCCGAGCGCGCCACGATGCGGAAGGAGACCGTGCCGGTCGAGCGGGTGCGGATGGAAACGAAGAAGGTGACCGAACAGAAGGAAGTCTCCGCGGAACTGCGCAAGGAGCAGATCGACTACGCGGACGGCCTGACCAAGGACGGCAAGGACATAGGCGGCAGGGACATGGGCGGCGAGTTCGGTCAGGGACGGCGCCGCTGAACCCCGCGCACTGCGCCGGACCAGCCGTACCGGACAGGAGCGAGGGGCGGACCCGCACCACGGGGTCCGCCCCTCGTGCCGCTGCCTGGCCCCTCGGGTCAGGGCCGCCCCGGACAAAAACGCACCGAGGGCCGCCCCTGGGGGCCCTCAGGTGTCACGACGGCCCTGACCCGGTAGACCTCGGCGATGAGCTCCTGGGTGATCACCTCGGCCGGGGACCCGCCCGCGACCACCCGGCCCCCGTTCATCACCACGATCCGGTCGCAGAACATCGCGGCCAGATTGAGGTCGTGCAGGGCGATGACAGCCGTCAGCGGCAGTGAGGTGACCAGGGACAGCAGTTCCAGCTGGTGCTGGACGTCCAGGTGGTTCGTCGGTTCGTCCAGCAGCAGTTCGCGCGGCTGCTGGGCCAGCGCGCGGGCGATCTGGACCCGCTGGCGCTCGCCGCCCGAGAGGGTGTGCCAGGACTGGTCCCGGCGGCCGGTGAGACCGGTCCGCTCCAGCGCCTCGCCCACCGCGGCCTCGTCCGCCGCCGTTGCCGCCGACCAGGCGCGTCGGTGCGGGATGCGGCCGAGGCGTACGACGTCCACGACGCTCAGCTCGACCTGGGTGAGGGAGTGCTGGTCCACCACCGCGACCCTCCGGGCCACCGTGCGGCGGCCGATCCTGGCCAGCGGGTCGTCGTCGAGGGTGACCGTGCCGGCGTCCGGGGCGAGGACTCCGGCCAGTATCCGCAGCAGGGTCGACTTGCCCGAGCCGTTCGGGCCGATCAGCCCGACGGTGGCACCGGGCGGCGAAGTCAGTGAGACCCCGTCCAGGATGAGACGGCCGCCCGCCTCCCGGCTGACTCTGTCGGCCCGCAGCCCGCTGCGGGCGGGCGGGGTCATGCGGACCGCCGGGTGCGGTAGAGGACGAGGACGAAGGCGGGCACCCCGATCAGGGCGGTGACGACGCCCACCGGAACCTCCTGCGGATCGAGGACGGTGCGCGCGAGGGTGTCGACCCAGACCAGGAACACGGCCCCGGCCAGCGCGGTGACCGGCAGCAGTCTGCGATGCCCGGAACCGGTGAGCGCACGGGCCGCGTGCGGCAGCACCAGGCCGACGAAGCCGATGGCGCCGGCCGAGCTGACCAGTGCGGCGGTCAGCAGCGCGGTCGTGCAGAGCAGCACGATCCGGGTGCGCCCGACATGGACACCGAGGGTGGCGGCCGCGTCCTGGCCGAAGGCGAAGGCGTCGAGCGTACGGGCGTGGCCCAGGCAGATCAGCAGTGTCACGGCCAGCACGGCGGAGCAGGTCCACACATCGGTCCAGCCGACGCCGCCGAGTGAACCCAGCAGCCAGAACAGCACCCCGCGGGTCTGCTCGGCGTCGGCGGCGGTCATCACGACGAAGGAGGTGAGCGCGGAGAACAGCTGCATGGCCGCGACCCCGGACAGGACCACCCGGTCGGTGCTGCCGCCGAGGGTGTGGCTGAGCAGCAGAACCAGCGCGAAGGAGCACATAGCCCCGATGAACGCACCGGCCGACAGGGACACCGCTCCCCCGCCGACCCCGAGGACGACGACCACGACCGCGCCGGTCGACGCCCCGGAGGAGACACCGAGGACGAACGGGTCGGCGAGCGGGTTGCGCAGCAGCGACTGCATGACGGTGCCGCAGACCGCGAGCCCGGCGCCGCAGACGGCGGCGAGCAGGGTCCTGGGCATGCGCAGGTTCCAGATGATGCCGTCCCGGATCGGGCTGAGCGGCGAGTCCCCGAGCCCGAGGTGGGCCGCGACCGTGTCCCGGACGTCGCCGACGGAGATCCTGGCCGGACCGATGGTGACGGCCACCGCGACGGACAGGGCTAGCAGCAGGAGCCCGCCGGCCCACAGGAGTCCGCTGCGGATGCCCCGGATGCCGGGCCGTCCGCCCTCACCGGCATGGGTGAGCGCGCGCTCACTCACCTCTGCGGCCTGTTCGGTGTCCGTCACCCCGTGAGCCCGAACGTACGCAGCCCGGCGGCGACGCGCTCCACGCCCTCGACCGTACGGATCGACGGGTTCATGGCCTGGCCGCTGAGCAGCACGTAGCGCTTGTGCCGTACGGCGTCCATGTTCTTCGTGGCGGGGTTGGACTCCAGGAACGCGATCTTCCGCGAGGCGCTCTCGGCGGTCTCCGACTTGCGGGTCAGATCGCCGATGACCAGCACGTCCGGGTTGCGGTCGGCGACCGTCTCCCAGTTGATCTGCGGCCATTCCTCATGGGTGTCGTCGAAGACGTTCTTCGCGCCGAGCTCACCGGTGATGACGCCGGGTGCTCCGCAACAGCCCGCCAGGTACGGGGACTCGGAGTTGGCGAACCAGTACATCAGGGTGGCGCCGGAGGCGTCGACGCCGTCGGTGGCCTTGCGCACCCGGGCGCGCAGCTCCGCCACGAGCTTCTCGCCCCGCTCCGGGACACCGAACACCTTGGCGAGGTCGCGTACTTCACGGTAGACGCTGTCCATGGTCAGCGCTCCGGTCCGGACCCCGTCGCCGTCCTTGCTGTTGTCCTTGGCGGTGCAGTCGGCGGGCGAGACGTAGGTGGGGACGCCCAGCTTCTCGAACTGCTCGCGTGGGGCGACGCCGCCCTTGGCGAGCGTCGACTCGAAGGACGCGCTGACGAAGTCGGGCTCCTGGTCCAGGACCTTCTCCGAGGAGGGACGGTTCTCGGAGATCCTCGGGACGCCGGCGTTGGCCTTCTCCAGGCCCTTCATCACCGGGTCGGTCCAGGTGGCGGTGGCGGCCAGCCGGTCGGCGAGACCGAGCGAGAGCAGGATCTCGGTGGACCCCTGGTCGACCGGGACGGCACGGCGCGGGGCCGCCTCCACGGTGACGGTGCGCCCGCAGTTCTTCAGGGTCACCGGATAGCCGTCGGCCCCGGTGGACTTGGCTGCGGAGCTGTCCCCGCCCCCGCCGCAGGCTGTCAGCAGGACTGTCCCCGCCATGAGCAGGGCGGCGGAGCGGGCGTGGCCGGCTATGGGCGGCACGAAGTACCTCGGCGTCTCTGGGCCCATGCGCGGGGCCCGGTGTACGGAGTTCCGCGACCCGGTGCCGGACCGCGGGTGCCAGCAGGTCTTCGGACTCGGGTTCGTACGGTCGGGACGCCTTCCCGGGAACCCATGGGTCTCCCAGTGGCCGTTGGCCCCGCCCGTCCCCCTCACCGCTGCGCGTCAGTTCCGGATTCGCACCGGATTCCCTGACCCCTACGTGGAGTTCGACTGGCCCAGGCACGTTACCACGAGCCTCTGCGCAGCTCAGCGGCGGTGCGGCCGGTGGAATGGGCGGCCCCCGCCTGTTCCACCGGCCCGGCCGCTACGGGCGCAGGAGCGCGACCACGGCGTTGTGTCCACCGAATCCGAACGAGTGGCTGACGGCACGCCGGACGGGCAGCGCCAGCGGCTGCTTGGTGACGCAGTCGATGTCGAACCCGGGCGCGGGCGCGTCCAGGTTGGCGACCGGCGGGATGATTCCGCGCTGGAGTGTGAGGATCGTCAGCCCCGCCTCGATCGCTCCGGCCGCGCCCATGCAGTGGCCCAGTACGCCCTTGGGCGCGGTGACGGGCGGCCGGTGCGGGAAGACCCGGCCGATGAGGGCGGCTTCGGCCGCGTCGTTGCGCGGGGTGGCCGTGCCGTGCGCGTTGATGTGCTCGACGTCCGCGGCGTGCCAGCCCGCGTCACGCAGCGCGGCCTCGACGGCGGCCTGGGCGACCCGGCCGTCGGGATGCGGGCTGGTGGGGTGGTGGGCGTCGGTGGTGGCGCCGGTGCCCGCGAGCAGCGCGCGCGGCTCGGCGCCCCGGGCCTCGGCGTCGGCGGCGCGCTCCAGCACCATGACGGCGGCGCCCTCGCCCATGACGAGCCCGGCCCGGTCGGCCGAGAAGGGCCGGCTGAGCCGGGACAGGTCCCCGTCCGCGCGGGCGGCCGCGCCGGATCTGGCGAATCCGGTCATGGCGATCGGGAAGAGGGTCGATTCGGTGGCTCCCGCGATCGCCAGGTCGCACTGCCCGGTGACGAGCAGGTCCCGGGCCACGGACAGTGCGGTGATCCCGGACGAACAGGCGGTGCAGGGCGCCAGGCTGGGGCCCGTGGCGCCCATCTCGATCGCGATCTCGGCCGCGGGCATGTTCGGGATGGTGAGCAGGATCCCGGACGGCGAGGTCGCCTCGGGCCCGCGCCGTTCCAGCACCAGTGCCTGATCGGTGAGACCGGCGGAGCCGCCGCTGCTGGTACCGACGACGACCGCGACCCGGCTGCCGTCCCAGCCTTCCGGGTCGACTCCCGCGTCGGCGACCGCCTCCCGTGCGGCGAGTACGGCGAATTTGGCGTACCTGCCCATGCGGTAGGCCGTACGGCGGCCGATCGCGGCGTCCAGGTCGATGCCGTCGACCGTGCAGGCGAAGTCGATCGCGCACCCTGCGAGTGCGGGGACGGTGCGGGCCGGGCTGACCCCGGCGCACACACCGTCCCAGGTGGACTCGGTGTCGTTGCCGACCGGGGTGATCATTCCCAGACCGGTGACGGCGATGGCCGGTGTCGTCATCGGGCGTTGCCCACCGGTGCCTGGCCACCGGCCGACGCCCGGAGGAACTCCGTGAGCCCGGCGAGGCTGGTGTCCCTGTGCAGGGTGCCCGGGTCCAGCTCGACGCCGAGGGCCTCCCTCATGACGACGGCGAACTCGGCGACTGCCAGGGAGTCCATGTCCAGGCTGTCCATCGTGGATTCCGGGAGAATCTCGGCCACGGGCACCCTGAAGGTACGGCTGAGTACCTCGGTGATCGTGGGGTGAATCGCGCTCATGGTCTTCCTCTCCATCATGCCCGTCCGGCGGGGGTGTCCGGAGCGCTGCCTCTCACGCCCCGACGCCGAAGTAACTGAGCAGCGTCCGTCCAGTTACGCCTTGCGGCGAACCGATTCGCCTCCGCGGGACCGCTCCGCCGGGCACCACCGCGACAACACGGCCGCGGTGCCCCAGAAGGCCAGGAGTACGACACCGACTCCGAGGCCCTGTGCCGCCTCGGCCGCACGGCGCAGCCGCACGGGCGCTCCCTGCCCCGTCCCGGCCGTCATCGATCCCCCACGGCGGGTACCTGCCTCTCGCCCGTGTGCCAGGACGCCTCCGGGTCGTCGTACGCCTCCGCGTAGCGGGCTCCCGCGATGGGCCAGTCGGCGAGCAGTTCCGCCGGCAGCGCGAAGGAGCCGGCGAGTTCCGGCAGGTGGGCCGCGACGGCGGCGACGAGCTGCTCGGTGGCCTCCGTCAGCCCTTCGACCTGGTCGGCCGTGAGGTGACCGGCGACGAGCAGGTCCCCGCTGTTGCGTTCGACCCAGCGCAGCGCGAACAGCCGGGCCAGTTCGGTCAGCCGCTCGCGGGCAGGCCCCTCGGGCAGGCTCTCGACCGCGTCCGCGTACGCGTCGGCCGCCTGCCGGTAGGCGTGCGCCTCGACGCCTCGCAGCGCGGGCCCGGACCCCGTGTTCCACCGCTTCAGCGGGCCACCGTGCGGGGCCCGTGCCATGCGTGCGCGGGAGCGGGCGAACTGGATCCGCTCCACCTGGGCCAGGAGCCGGCCGAGGTAGCGCAGATCGTTCAGGTCGCCGTCCGGCCGGCCGGCCGCGGTGCCCCACGCGTCCAATGCCTCGGGCATCGCGGAGATGACCATCTCGGCCGCCGCCTTGGCGTGGATGGCCAGGTTGTCACCCTCGGCGGTGATGGCACCCTCCACCCCGGTGACGAGTTCGGTCATTCCGTTGTGCTCCAGCAGTCCCTGGGCGCCGCACCGTTCGCGGCATTCGACGATCACGGACCGGGCCTGCCAGGTGATCCAGCCCTTGGCGATGTCGACCAGCTGCCCGGCCGCCGCGCGCTCCGCCGCCGGGCCGCGCACCGCGGCCTCCCAGCGGTCGAGGACCCGTCGGTGCAGCAGGCTCATCGCGAAGACGGTGGCCATGGCCCCGGCCAGCGGGCCGTGATGGCTGCGGTGGGCCATCACCGGCAACGGCGGCAGCGCGCGGCCCCCGGAGACATACCGGTGGCCGGAGTAGCGGACCGCGATGGCAAGGGTGGCCCGGGCGGAGCCGACCGCACTCGCGCTCATGCAGATGCGGCCCGTGGTGACGCGGCCGATGGAGGCGAGGAATCGGCGTCGGCGGCCGGCGGTGCCGCTGCGGAACACCCCGTCGTCGCCGACCCGCCCCTGCTGGCCGCCGAGCAGTGCCTCGCGCCCGACGAACACCTGGTCGAATGAGGTCAGACAGTGGTCCACGGGACTGCCCAGCCGTGCCGGAAGCCTGCGGATCCGTACCCCGGGCAGGGCCTGCGACGAGTCGGTGAGCGGCACCAGCAGCAGGAAGACCCCGTGGTCGGCTCCCTCGACGAGGAGCCGGGCAGCGACGAGTCCCGACTTGGGGCCGCCGGCCCGGCTGGTGTTGGGCATGAACTTCTGTGCGCCCAGGTGCGGCGTGTGCAGCACGAATCCGTCCCGGGCACGGTCGTAGGTGGCCGTCGTCTCGACCGCGGCGGCGTCGTTGCCGTGCGCCACCTCCGTACAGAGGAAGGTCCCGATGCGCCGCATCGCGAGGAAGTCCGACAGATCGCGGGACCGGTCGGCGTCGTGGTCCAGCAGACTGCCGAGGAAGAGGTTGTAGTGGATTCCCGCGACGGTGGCGAGAGTCGGGTCCACCGGGGCGAGCCATTCGTGCAGTGCGGCCAGGGCGCGCGGGTCGGCTGCCAGCCTGGCGCCGCTGTCCAGCGCGTTGTTGAGCGTGCGCAGCCGGGCGTGGGCGAGCGCGAGCCGCTCGTCGGGGGTGGGGCCGGGCAGGGGGACTGCCGGCCTGCGGAACGGCTCGGTGGCGATGATGCGCTGCCAGAAGCCGTGCTCCCGGGGGGCGTCCGCGCCGAGGAGCACTGCGGTGAGCCGGTCCGCGACCCGCTCCGTGCCGGCTCCGGTCACCATGGGGCTATCCATCGTAATGGTCACACGACAGGAACGATCAGGAATCAGCCAGGACACCCGAATTCTGGCATTCGCAGCCCTTTACTTCCTGTTCAGCGGGGTGCCGGGGCCCGCTGGAAGGCGAGGGCGACATTGTGGCCGCCGAATCCGAAGGAGTGGCTGAGGGCCCGCTCGACGCGCTGCCTGCGGGGTTCCTTGGTCACACAGTCGAGGCCGGACTCCGCCGGCGGGGCGTCGAGGTTGGCGATCGGCGGGACGAGGCCGTGTTCCAGGGTCAGTACGGTGGCCACCGCCTCGATCGCACCGCCCGCCGCGAGAGTGTGCCCGATGACGCCCTTCGGTGCGGTCACCGAGGGCCGGTGCGGGAAGAGCCGGGCGATCAGCGCGGACTCCATGGCGTCGTTCAGCGGGGTGGAGGTGCCATGTGCGTTGATGTGGTCCACGTCGCGGGCGGCCCAGCCCGCCCGGTCCAGTGCCGCCTCGACCGCCCGCTGAGCGCCCCGGCCGCCCGGGTCGGGTGCGGTGGGGTGGTGGGCGTCCGTGGCAGCGCCCGCACCGGCCAGCACCGCCCGCGCCCGTCCGCCACGGGCCCGGACGTCCCCGGCGCGTTCCAGTACGAGGACGGCGGCGCCCTCGCCCAGGACGAACCCGTCGCGGTCCGCGGCGAACGGCCTCGACGCGGCCGCCGGATCGCCGGTGCGCACCGAGAGTGCGCCCATCCCCGCGAACGCGGTCACCACCAGCGGAGTCACCACGGACTCCGCACCGCCGGCCACCACAACGTCGCACTGACCGCTCGTCAGCAGGTCGCGGGCGAGCGCGAGCGCGGTGGCGCCCGACGCGCAGGCGGTGGCCGGGGCCAGACTCGGCCCGTGGGCGCGCAGGTCGATGGCGACCTCCCCGGCGGCCGCGTTCGGCATCATCATCGGCACAAGGAGCGGGGAGACCGCGAGCGGTCCGTCCGCGTCCAGCCTGCGGACGTTGTCGACGAGCACGGAGACACCGCCCACGCCGACGCCCAGCACGACGCCCACCCGGCCGCCGTCCCAGCGGTCCGGTCGGAGCCCGGCGTCCGCCACGGCGCGGCGGGCGGCGACGAGCGCCATCTTCACGAACCGCGCCATCCGGAACACGGCGCGTCCGCCCACCGCCTCGTCCAGGTCCCCCGCGTCGGCCCGGCAGGCGAAGTCGACCGGCAGGCCGGCCAGTTCCCCACAGTGCCGGGCCACACCGGTCCCGGCGCACAGCCCCGCCCAGAAGGCGTGCTCGTCGGCGCCGGCCGGGGTCACAAGCCCCAGGCCCGTCACCACAGTTGCTGCCCCGTCCCACGCCATGCCGCGGCCCTCCCGTCATCGTTCGCATCCGCCGCCGGTCGAACGGCCGGGCCCCGGCCGAGGATGCGCCCACTGGGCCGAACGGGTCACTGCTTCCCCGTGCGCGGGGGGGCGGTCATGACGGACGGAGCCCCCGGCCCGGTGGACAAGGCCGGGGGCTCGGGTCCCGAACGGGTCAGGAGGCGCCGGCGCCCCCGTCGTCGCCGTACCTGCGCTCGAATTTGGCGACCTGGCCCTCGGAGTCGACCACCCGGGCCTTCCCGGTGAAGAACGGGTGGCTCTCGGCGGAGATCTCCACGTCGATGACGGGGTAGCTGTTGCCGTCGTCCCAGTCGATGGTCCGCTCGCTCGACGCGGTGGACCGGGTCAGAAAGGCGTAGCCCGCCGAACGGTCACGGAAGACGACGGGACGGTAGGAAGGGTGCTTGTCCTGCTGCATGGCCTGCTCCTGGGGACGTGCGGGTACCGGCACGGGACACTCCCGGCCAGCCTCGCGAACCACGGCGTCCCGCGCGATCGCAGGCGTCCGTACGGGGCATCGGCGCGCGGCGCACCAGAGGCCCCGCGGGACAGCCCTCAGGCCTCCAGCGCGTCGGCCACCAGGGCCAGGAACCGGGCGTGGGCCCGCGCGCTGCACACCGGCTCCGGGTTCCAGGGCACCACCCGGGCGGTGCGTTCGATCGCCGCCCACGCCGCGTTCGTCCGGAGCTCTTCGAGGGGGGTGGCGTTGACCCGGATGTCGGCGAGCACGACGGAGGGACGCAGCGCCCCGGCCTCCGCCCAGTCGACCGTGGACCAGTTGGCACCGGGCCCGTCGGCCGGTTCCACCAGGTCGACGCCGAGCTCTGCCAGCACCCGCAGTTCGGGCCACATGCGGGGGCGGGCCAGGTGCGCCTGCTGCTGCCCGGCCGGGGACAGGGCGAGGACCCTGGTCCGATCCGGTGCGGCGAACGTGCGCAGCCGGTTCCGGGCGGCGTCCAGTTCCTGCGCGGCCGCCGCGGGCTCCTCGGCGCCCAGCGAACGGGCCAGCCGGGTGAACCGGTCACCGGTCTCCGCGAGGGTGCGCGCCTGGCCCACGTCGATGACGACGACCGGGACGTGCCCCTCCAGGTGCTTGGCCGTCTCCGGGGCGAGGCCGTAGACCTGGCCGCCGCCGTAGCTGACGGCCACCACGAGGTCGGGCTTGCCACTCAGCAGTGTTTCCACGTCCAGGGTGGTGCCCGCGCCCGCATAGGCGACCTCGGTCAGGGGCAGCGATCCGGTCTTCGCGGTGTCGGGCACGGCCGGGTCGTCATGGCCG
>NZ_JAFMPZ010000378.1 GCF_017353455.1 Streptomyces laculatispora | reverse complement strand
GCGGGCGGCGGCGCGGGCCTCGACGGGCGGGGGGCGGTGCGGGTCGTCGGGGTGCGCCCCCGCGACGGCGTCCAGGAGCAGGGCGGCGTCGGCGACGGTCCTGGCCAGCGGTCCGTTGACGGTGAGGCCCTGGAAGGCGTCGCTGTGGGGGTGGACCGAGATCCGGCCGCGCTGCGGTTTGATGCCGACGAGGTGCGTCCAGGCCGCCGGGATGCGGACGGACCCGGCACCGTCGGAGCCGAGCGCGGCGGGCACCAGCCCGGCGGCGACGGCGGCCGCCGAACCGCCGGACGAACCGCCGGGGGTGTGGTCGGTGTTCCACGGATTGCGGGTGGCGCCAAAAGCAGGCCCCTCGGTGAACGGCCACTGGCCCAGTTCGCAGGAGTTGGTCTTCCCGACGATCACGGCCCCGGCGGCACGCAGTCTGCGTACGGCCTCGCTGTCCGCGGTGGCGGCGGGCAGCTCCCCGGCGCAGCCGAAGTAGGTGGGCATCCCGGCGACATCGGTGTCGTCCTTGACGGCGACGGGCACCCCGAGCAGCGGCAGCCGCTCCCCCGCGGCCAGCCGGCGGTCGGCCTCGGCCGCCTCGGCGAGTGCGGCCTCGGCCCGCAGATGCCGGAAGGCGTTGAGCGTGCCCTGGCTCGCCTCGATCCGGGCGAGGGCGGCGGAGACCAGCCGCGTGGCGGTGGTGCGGCCGTCCGCCAGGGCCCGTGCGCTGTCGGCCAGTCCATCCGGGACCGCCACGTCCGTTCCGATGGCATCCGCTGAGGACATGTGCTGCCCGCCTCCCTCGTACCGTCAGGTGCGCGCACCTGTCCGCCCGAACGAACTTACTGGAGGGTAACGAGTCGGAGCGGTCCGCTCAACCGTTCGGCGGGGAGTGTCGGTGCCGTTGGCCGAGGGCTGTCCCGTAATCCCTGCTGGATCAGCACGCGGCGTCAGATGCGGTCCGTCGCGGGGCGGAGTGGCATTCGGGCTATCGACGCGTGGCCCGCGTCGGGCGCGGGAACGTGTGGGGCCGCGGAAGCGCTCGCACAGCTCCCACGGCCCCACACGTCCAAAAGCCCTTCGGCTCTACGGCTCTACGGCTGGACCGTGATCTCGCCGATTCCGGTGCCGAGGCCCGCGCAGTGCGCGGTCGACTGGCCGGACTGGCCCGGGTTGAGCGTGACGTGCTCGCCGTCGACGTCCGGGGACCAGCCGCACACCAGGTGCACCCAGAAGGTCCGCGCCGCGCCGCCGTTGTTCCGGCACAGCGCGTAGCCGGTGTAGTCGTCGACGGCGTGCTTGCCCGTCTCGCAGGACAGCCCCGGCGGTGTCGCCGCAGGGGCGGCGGCCGAGGCCGCCGTGGCCAGGCCGGTGGAGACCGCGAACGCCGCGGTCAGCCCCGCGACAGCGGCGCCCCGCAGCACGGTCACGGACAGACTCCGCATGGTCTTCTTCATGATTCCCTCTCGGTCGTGACGAACCGGGTGCCGTGGCAACCGTCCCCCGCCCCCATAACCGAAAACGCCGCCGAGACGTCACGCTGTGTGCCCGTCCCCCGTGCCGTCCCTCCGTCGGGCGGCCACCCCTGTCCCGGCGTACGCTCGAACGATCGGACCGCAGACCCGAACAGCCCCGCCACGACCCTTCGAGGAGGCGACGTGACCGGTCCACACCTCGGCACACGCCCGGCCGCATGGACCGCGGCGATCGTGCTCTCCGTCACCGGCAGCGGCCTCGTCGGCGGCGGCGTGGCACAGGCGGACGACATCGGCAACCTCACCGCCCAGCAGATCGCCGACCGGGCCCGCGACGCCCTGCTCGACGCGCACTCCTTGCACCTGCGCACGCACGGGGACCTCGGCAGGGACAGTACGCCGATGTCCCTCGACCTCACCCTGGACCGGAGCGGCAACTGCGACGGCTCGGTGGACCTCGGCGACAGCCAGGGCTCGGTACGGATCGTCAAGCGCGGCAACGACGTCTGGGTCAGACCGGACGCGGACTTCTGGAGGAACCAGGTCCCCGACGGCGGCGCGGCCTACGCCGCGATCCTGAACGGCCGCTACATGAGGGCCTCGGCCACCGACCCCCGGCTGCTCACACTGACGAAGGCCTGCGATCCGCACACCTTCCAGAAACTGGTCAGCGACAACGCGGACAACGACGCCGGCACGCTCAACAAGGCCCCGAAGACCACGCTCGGCACCGCGTCCGTCGTACCGCTGACCAGGATGCGGGACCGTACGACGCTGGTCCTGTACGTGGCGGCCACCGGAAAGCCGTACCCCCTGCGGCTCACCCTTCAGGGCGACGGGGCGGACGCGACCGCGGACTTCTCCGCGTTCGACAAGCCGGTGCCCACGTCCACGCCGCCGCCGGACGAGTCGTTCGACATCAACGCCCTGCTGGGCCGTCCGACGGACACGGCGTGATGCCGGACGGTGAGCACCGCGTACAGCGTCCCGTGCTCCCACTGGTCAACCGCGCCGCGGACGCGGGCTGTCGGCCCGACCCCGGTCAGCGTTTGATGGCTACGCCCGCCAACAGGCCGATCTGGGCGTCCGTGGGCTCCGTCCCGTCGGCGGGTGCGGCGGGACGCCAGCGGTGGCAGCAGCAGACGCCGGGGTCGATCAGGTCGAGCCCGTCGAAGAAACGGCGGACGTCGCCGTGTGAACGGAACTGCACCGGGGTCCCCGAGCCGGTGTAGATCTCCGCGACCTTGTTCCAGGTGACCGGGTCGAAGTCGGGCGTGCAGTGGTTCATCGCGAGGGCGCTGCCGGCCGGGAGGGAGTCGAGCAGCCGGCGGACGATGGCGTACGGGTCGTGCGGGTCGGTGATGAAGTGCATGAGCGCGTTGAGGGAGAGGGCGATGGGCTGGTCGAAGTCCAGCACCTGTGAGGCGTCCACGGCACTCATCAGCGCGTCGGGGTGGGTGACGTCGGCCTCGATGTAGGCCGTGCGTCCCTGCGTGGTGCTGCGCATGAGGCGTTCGGCGTACTTGAGGACGAGGGGGTCGTTGTCGGCGTACACGACGCGGGCATCGGGCGCGACGGACTGGGCGACCTGGTGCAGATTGGGCTCGGTCGGTATGCCCGTGCCGATGTCGAGCCACTGGCGGATGCCGTGCTCCTGCGCCAGGACACGGGTGGCCCGGTGCATGAACGCCCGGTTCTCGCGGGCGGTCACGTAGATGCCGGGGTGAGCGTCGGCGGCGACCAGAGCCGCATCCGTGTCGACCTCGAAGTGATCCTTGCCACCGAGGAAGTAGTCGTACATCCGGGCCGAGTGCGGCCTGCTCGTGTCGAGATCCCGGCCTGCCTGCCTGGCGGTCATGTTCTCCCCTTCATGTGTATCTCTGTCGGCCCGCAGGCCAGGAACGCGACCGGTGCCGCCGTCCCTTCCGCCCGCCGCCGGTTCACCCGGCGGCCAAGTGATCTGCCAGGCCCTCTTTCACCCCGCGGACGAACGCGGCGATCTCCTCCGGCTCGTAGATCAGCGCCGGTCCGGCCGGGTCGGTCGACTGCCGCACGGCCACACGGCCGTCGGCGAGCTTCTTCGTCTCGACGCACTGACCGCCGTTCGGCCCGCTCCAGGGACGCTCCCAGCCCTGCTCCCCGAGATCGCGAGCCGACATACCGTTGTAGACACCCTCGTCGGTGATCGTCACGAGTACTCCTTGCGCATGCGGTTCAAGAGCGCCCTGCTGTCCTCGGACGACGTCAGCAGCGCCATACGGGAATGCGCCTCGAGATGCGCGACGACATCCGCGCGCTGATCGAGGTATACGGAGGCGGACAGGAGTTCGCTGTAGACGATGTCGGGCAACTCGGGTTCCTCGAACCGGAAGTACGTGAACGGGGCACACGCCCCGACATGCGCACCCGCGGCGAAGGGCACGATGTCGACGCTGACATGCGCGAGCTCGGACATGTCCAGGAGCCGCTCGATCTGCTCCCGCATCACGTCGGGGCTGCCCACCATCCGGTACAGGACGGCTTCTTCCATGACCACCCACAACGTGGGGGCGTCCTCCCGCTCCAGCAGGCTCTGGCGGCGCAGCCGCAACTCCACGCGGCGCGCGAGCTCCTCCTCGCTGCCGTTCGGTAACCCGCCGAGCAGCACGGCGCGGGCGTAGTCCGGGGTCTGCAGAAGGCCGGTGACGTACTGCGGTTCATAGGTGCGCAGTGTCTTGGCGCCGGTCTCCAGGCTGACGTAGGCGGTGAACCAGCTGGGGACGGCGTCGCGGTAGGAGTGCCACCAGCCGGGCTCGTTGGCCTGCTCGGCCAGGGCGACGAACTCGTCGATCTCCTGGCGGTCCGCGCCGAAGGTCTCCAGGAGCTTCTCCACGTAGAGAGGCCTCAGCGCGACTTCGGCCTTTTCCAGCCGCCGGATCGTCAGGGTCTTCACGCGCAGTGCTTTTGCCGCGTCCTCCAGCGAGGCACCGGCGCCGAGCCGCATGTCCTGCAGCCGACGGCCGAGGATCATGCGCAGGACTGTCGGTGCGCTGGTGCCGGAACGGGCTTCACTCACGCCCAACCTCCTGAGGCTTCGTCAACAAGACCATTCTTGCAGTGGCTTGATGGAGACGCCAGTCTGATACCCGCGCTCCTGAAAATATCAGGGAGCCGGTTGCAGCGTGAGGTCGATCACGCGCATAGTTGACATGTGAGCGGTCAAGTCACAACTCCGACGCAGCATCCGGCCCGGACGGGACACGTGATGCTGATGCCGTCGTCGGCACCCCACCGCAGGGCGCCTGACTCGGCAACGCCTCTCACCCCTCGAGCTGCAGCCCGCACCCCCACACCGCGTCTGCCCCCCGGACGGCACTGGAAGGCAACATCCGTGACTCTGCCCACGCCCTCAGCCCCGGCCTCCGCCTTAGCGAGGACCGTGCCCCGTCGGGAGTACTGGTTCGGCCTGCCCGCCCTGCGCACCAGCGCGAGATCCGCCCGCGACTCCGTGCGCGACCGGCTCCGCGCCTGGAAGGTGCCCGGCGACACCTGCTGCGACGCGGTGCTGCTGGTCTCCGAGCTGACCACGAACGCGATACTCCACACCGACAGTGGTCAGGTCCTGTGTGGCCTCACGCTGACCGGCGACGAGCGGCGTCTGCGTATCGAACTCCACGACGAAGGCCCCACCCCGGTCCGCTCGCCCGAGCACCTCGCCGGCCCCTGCGAGGAGAACGGACGAGGCCTGTTGCTCGTCCGGCAACTCGCGGACCGCTGGGGCTCCGCACACTCGACGCGGACCGAAGGCAAGTTCGTCTGGGCGGAGTTGACGTCCTATCCCTGATGCGGCGGGTGCCGGCCGGCACCGAGTAAGCACCCGCCCCGGCAGCGACAGTGCGGACGCGGCGTGGACAGGACCGGCCCCCGCTACGTCCCCTACGCGCGGCAAGGACTCCGTTCTCCCCGGTCCACCTAGAGAAGGCGCCCATGACCCCCCACGGTGAAACCGCTTCTCCCGTCGTGCTGTACGTATGCGCCGACCGGGCCCCGGGCTCGCCCGGGGC
>NZ_JAFMPZ010000631.1 GCF_017353455.1 Streptomyces laculatispora | reverse complement strand
TTCCTGGGACGCCAACCGCTCCCGGAGCGGAACTACCTCACCGACGCACTGCGTACCGAAACCGTCGGCGGAGTCATCCTGCTGGTCGCCGCGGTGGCCGCGCTGATCTGGGCGAACACCTACGGATCGAGCTACACGCGCGTCAGCCACCTCCACTTCGGGCCCGAGGCGCTCGGTCTGCATCTCTCCGTGGCGCACTGGGCGGCCGACGGACTGCTCGCGATCTTCTTCTTCGTCGCCGGGGTCGAGCTCAAGCGCGAACTCGTCGCAGGTGAACTGCGCGACCCGAAGGCCGCCGCCCTGCCGGTCGTCGCCGCACTCTGCGGCATGGCCGTGCCCGCGGTCGTCTACACACTGGTAACGGTGCTCGGCAACGGCTCCACCAGCGGCTGGGCCGTCCCCACGGCCACCGACATCGCCTTCGCGCTGGCCGTCCTCGCGGTCATCGGCACCTCGCTGCCGTCCGCGCTCCGTGCGTTCCTGCTGACCCTCGCCGTCGTCGACGACCTCTTCGCGATCCTGATCATCGCCGTCTTCTTCACCGACACCATCGACTTCGTTGCGCTCATCGGCGCCTTCGTCGGCCTGGCCGTCTTCTACCTGCTGCTGCGTCTCAACGTCCGCGGCTGGTACATCTACATACCGCTCGCCCTGGTCATCTGGGGGCTGATGTACAACAGCGGCGTCCACGCCACCATCGCCGGCGTCGCGATGGGCCTGATGCTGCGCTGCACCAGGCGCGACGGCGAGGAACGCTCCCCCGGGGAACGCATCGAACACCTGGTCCGCCCGCTGTCGGCCGGTTTCGCCGTACCGCTGTTCGCGCTCTTCTCGGCCGGGGTCTCACTCTCCGGCGGTGCACTGGCCGGCGTGTTCACCCGGCCCGAAACACTCGGTGTCGTGCTGGGACTCGTCCTCGGCAAGACGATAGGCATCTTCGGCGGCACGTGGCTGGCCACCCGGTTCACCAAGGCGGAGCTGAACAAGGAGTTGGCCTGGGCCGACGTCTTCGCGGTCGCCTCGCTCGCCGGGATCGGCTTCACCGTCTCGCTGCTGATCGGTGAGCTCGCCTTCACCGGCGACGACGACATGATCAACGAGGTCAAGGCGTCGGTTCTGCTCGGCTCCCTGATTGCCGCCGTACTCTCCGGTGTACTGCTCAAATTCCGGGTACGCAGATACCGGGCGCTCTCGGACGCGGAGGAGCTCGACGAGGACGAGTCGGGGATACCGGACGTCTATGAACAGGACGATCCGGAGTACCACCTGCGGATGGCCGCGATCCACGAGCGGAAGGCTGCCGAGCATCGCCGCCTTGCCCAACTGGCGGGGGCAGCGAGCAACAAGCCGGACAGTCCGGCATGATCTGACATCGGATGTGTTGAACAGGAGAGGGAGTCAGGCATGAGCGACCCCGGCAATTACGCGGGCAGCGCCGACCGCAGTCTCGGCCAGCTGGTCGCCTCGGCGACGGCCGAACTGTCGGCGCTGGTACACGACGAGATTGCCCTGGCCAAGGCCGAGGTGCGACAGGACGTCAAGCGCGGCGTCACCGGCGGCGTGGCGTTCATCGTCACGGGTGTGCTGATCCTGTTCGCGATCCCGGTGCTGAGCTTCGCGGCCGCGTACGGAATCCACAACCTGGGGCTGGGCCTCGCCTGGTCGTTCCTGATCGTGGGCGGCGCGTTCATCCTGCTGGGGATCCTGCTCGCACTCTTCGGCTACGCCAAGTTCAAGAAGGTCAAGCCGCCGGAGAAGTCCATCGCGTCGGCGAAGCAGACCGCCGCCGTCCTCCAGGGCGTCAAGCCGCACCCGCGTCCGGGCATCGCCGCGAACGCGATCCTTCCGGCGGGCGGCAGCACACTTGCGGACAAGGCCATCGAGAACCGTCCGGTCCAGGACAAGGCGTCAGCTGTGGCACGCTCATCGACATGACGGTCCCCGATTCCAGCGCATTCGGCCCAGTGGGCCCGGACGACCGGGCGGGCCACGAAGGGCCGGCCGGTCCCCCGGCAGGCCCTTCCGCCACACCGCCGCCCCCGGCCTCAGCGTCTTTCACCGGCCCGCTGGGCCCCGCGGCCGGGTCCGGTGGCCCCGTCCGCCTGGACGGCCCCTGGACGCACCGCGACGTGGCGGCCAACGGCGCCCGCTTCCACATCGCCGAAATGGGTGAAGGACCACTGGTCCTGCTCCTGCACGGCTTCCCGCAGTTCTGGTGGACCTGGCGCCACCAAATGCCCGCGCTCGCCGACGCGGGGTTCCGCGCGGTGGCGATGGACCTGCGCGGAGTGGGCGGCAGCGACCGTACGCCCCGGGGTTACGACCCGGCCAACCTGGCGCTGGACATCACCGGCGTGATCCGCTCGCTCGGCGAGCCCGATGCCGCCCTGGTCGGCCACGACATGGGCGGCTACCTCGCCTGGACGGCCGCGGTGATGCGCCCGAAGCTGGTGCGCCGGCTGGTGGTCTCCTCGATGCCGCATCCGCGGCGGTGGCGCTCCTCGATGCTCTCCGATTTCGCGCAGTCCCGCGCGGGCTCGTACATCTGGGGCTTCCAGCGGCCGTGGGTGCCGGAGCGTCAGCTCGTCGCGGACGACGCGGCGTTGGTGGGCCGGCTGATCCACGACTGGGCGGGGCCTCGGACCGCGGGCTTCCCTGCCGACGCGACCGTGGACGTCTACCGGCGCGCCATGTCCATTCCGTCGACGGCGCACTGCGCGATCGAGCCGTACCGCTGGATGGTGCGCTCGCTGGCCCGCCCGGACGGTATCCAGTTCAACCGGCGCATGAAGCGGCCGGTGCGGGTGCCCACGCTGCATCTGCACGGTTCACTCGATCCGGCGGTACGCACCCGGAGTTCGGCGGGGTCCGGCGAGTACGTGGAGGCACCGTACCGTTGGCGACTTTTCGACGGTCTGGGGCACTTCCCCCACGAGGAGGACCCGGCCGGGTTCTCGGCCGAACTCATCAGCTGGCTCAAGGATTCCGAGCCCGACCGCTAGCCGACGGGCACACACGTCCTACGAACAGCCACTTGCCTGACGCATAGGCCAATTGGCTGACGGATGGGCGATTACCGACCATGAGCCACGGGCAGACGTCGGGGTATGGGCTGGACGCACGACTTCGGTGACGCAGCAAGCAATCGTCGCTCGACCGCCACGGCGGGTCCGGGCACTCATGAGGGGAGCGGCCTCCAGGGCCGGGTGCACGCTATGCATGTTCTGCATGATCCCCGGCTCGGCATCCCGCGCATTCTCCGCCGCCGGGCCCGCTGGGTCTCGGCGCGGCTGCGCCACCCGCGCGGATGACCCCACGATCCCGGCGGATGACCACCCGGCCTCCGCGGACGGCCTCCCGGTCACCCACCACCATCACGCTCTGAGCCCCTCGCTCCCCGGCTCGCGGGTTCCCGGCTCGCGGGTTCCCGGCTCACGGGTTTCTGCCCGGCCGGCTCCCTCGCCCGGCCGGGACGAGGGGCCCTAGAGCGCACACGCCTGACTGTCGACCTGCTGGTTGGCGGTGCGGCCCTGTGCGATGTCCTGACGGATCTCGTCGGCCGTCAGCGCGTAGCCGGTATTCGGGTCGTCGAGCGACTTGGCGAAGACGACTCCGTACACCTTGCCGTCGGGGGTCAGCAGCGGTCCGCCGGAGTTCCCCTGGCGGACCGTCGTGAAGAGCGAGTACACATCGCGGCGGACGGTGCCCCGGTGGTAGATGTCCGGGCCGTTGGCGTCGATACGGGCGCGGACCCGCGCGGCCCGTACGTCGTACCCGCCGTTCTCCGGGAAACCCGCGACGATCGCGCCGTTGCCGGTCGCGGCGTCGTGGTCGGTGTCGGTGAAACCGAGCGGCTTCGCGTCGAGATCCGGGACGTCGAGTACGGCGATGTCGCGCCGCCAGTCGTAGAGGACGACCTTCGCGTCGTACAGCCGTCCCTGGCCGCCGATCTGGACGGTCGGCTCGTCGACGCCGCCGACGACGTGGGCGTTGGTCATCACCCGGCGGTCGGAGAAGACGAAGCCGGTGCCTTCGAGAACCTTGCCGCAGCTCGGGGCCGTACCGACGACCTTGACGATGGACTTCTTGGCGCGGGCGGCGACCGGGCTGCCCCCCAGGGCCGGATCGGGGGCCTTGACTTCAGTGATCGGCTCGTTGGCGAACGGGCTGAAGACCTGTGGGAAGCCGTTCTGCGCGAGGACCGAGGAGAAGTCCGTGAACCAGGTGGAGGCCTGGGGCGGCATCACCCGGGAGATGCCGAGCAGCACGGAGGAGCTGCGCACCTCCTTGCCCAGCGTCGGCAACGAGGTGCCGGCCAGTGCGGAGCCGATCAGCCAGGACACCAGCAGCATCGCCACGACGTTGACCAGCGCGCCGCCCGTCGCGTCGACAGCGCGCGCGGGCGACCACGTGATGTACCTACGGAGCTTGTTCCCCAGGTGGGTGGTGAAGGCCTGGCCCACCGAGGCACACACGATCACGACGATGACCGCGACGATGGCGGCCGTTGACGAGACCTCGGAGCCGTCCGTCACCTGGTCCCACAGGATCGGCAGCAGATAGACGGCGACGAGACCGCCGCCCAGGAACCCGATCACCGACAGAATGCCGACGACGAACCCCTGGCGGTATCCGATGACCGCGAACCACACGGCGCCGGCAAGCAGCAGGATGTCCAGCACGTTCACCGTCTATAGCCTCACAGATTCGTCACCGGGCCCGTACGTCTCTCTGGGTCCGGGCGGGCCCGGAGCAGTGGAGCACGGGTGTCAGCCTGTCATGCGCGCCAGTCGAGCGGCACCTGCTTGGCTCTGTCCCAGGGGCGCTCCCAGCCCGCGAAGTGCACAATCCGGTCGATCACGCCGGCTGTGAACCCCCATACGAGTGCGGATTCGACCAGAAATGCCGGGCCTCGGTGACCGCTGGGATGGACGGCCATGGCCCGGTTCGCCGGGTCCGTGAGATCCGCCACGGGGACGGTGAAGACCCGCGCGGTCTCACCCGGGTCGACGACTCCGACCGGGCTGGGCGAATGCCACCAGCCGAGGACCGGCGTCACCACGAAGCTGCTCACAGGGATGTAGAGCCGGGGCAGCACGCCGAACAGCTGCACGCCGTGCGGATCGAGGCCAGTCTCCTCCTCGGCCTCCCGCAGCGCGGCCCTGAGCGGCCCCGTCGTCGCCTGGTCGCCGTCCTCGGGGTCCAGGGAGCCGCCGGGGAAGGAGGGCTGCCCGGGGTGCGAGCGCAGGCTCCCGGCGCGCTCCATCAGGAGTAGTTCCGGCCCGCGCGCCCCCTCGCCGAACAGGACGAGAACGGCCGACTGCCGTCCCGCTCCGCTCTCGGGCGGCAGGAAACGGCTGAGCTGCTGCGGCTCGACGGTGCGCGCGGCGTGCGCGACGGGGTCCAGCCAGCCGGGCAGGCCCTCAGTGGTGACGGTGATCGAGGCCTCGCCACCGGCACCCGGCCCGTGCGCGGCCGACGGCGCGGCGTTCGCGTCCGTGCTGTGTTGATGCGTCTTCATGGGCACCCCTCGTCTCACAACGCCTGTCGTCACGCATTTCGTTCCGGTGCGGCGCCCGGGTCAGCCGGCGCCCAGGGCGGGGGCGGGGGCGCCCGGGTACTCCGGCGGCGGGCTCAGCCGCTGACCGGGCCGGCCCCCCATCTCGTACTTCAGAAGCTTCCGGGCCTTCTCGGGGTCCGTCTCGCCCTCTCCGTACGAGGGACAGAGCGGGGCGATCGGACAGGCGCCGCAGGCGGGGTTGCGGGCGTGGCAGATGCGGCGCCCGTGGAAGACGACGCGGTGCGAGAGCATCGTCCACTCGCTCTTGGGGAAGATCTCCGCGATCTCCGCCTCGACCTTCACCGGATCCTCCTGCTCGGTCCACTTCCAGCGGCGCACCAGCCGTCCGAAGTGGGTGTCGACAGTGATCCCAGGTACGCCGAAAGCATTGCCCAAAACCACATTGGCGGTCTTGCGACCGACTCCCGGCAGGGTCACGAGGTCCTCGAGCCGTCCGGGCACCTCGCCGTCGAAGTTGTCCCGGAGGGCGGCGGAGAGGCCCAGCAGCGACTTGGTCTTGGCACGGAAGAAGCCGGTCGGCCGGATGATCTCTTCCATTTCCTCCGGGACGGCCGCGGCCATGTCCTCGGGGGTGGGGTACGCGGCGAAGAGCGCGGGGGTGGTCTGGTTGACCCTCAGATCGGTGGTCTGGGCGGAGAGCACCGTGGCGACGAGAAGCTCGAAGGCGTTCCGGAAGTCCAGCTCCGGATGGGCATAGGGGTAGAGC
>NZ_JAFMPZ010000377.1 GCF_017353455.1 Streptomyces laculatispora | reverse complement strand
GCCCGCGACACCAAGGGCGACCTCTACCTCTACCTGGGGTACGGCGACGGCACGGTCACCAAGCGCATCAAGGTCGGCTACGGCTGGGACATCTACAGCGAGATCGCCGGCAACGGCGACCTGAACGGCGACGGCAAGAACGACATCGTCGCCCGCGACAAGTCCGGCGTCCTGTGGCTGTACAAGGGCACCGGCAACCAGAAGGCGCCGTACGCCAAGCGCACCAAGATCGGCAGCGGCTGGAACCAGTACAACACCGTGTTCGCCCCCGGTGACATCGACCTGGACGGCACCGCGGACCTGGTCGCCCGGAACGCCGCGGGCGAGCTCTACCTGTACCGGGGCACCGGCAACGCCGCCACCCCGTACAAGCCGAAGGCGAACATCGGAACGTCGGGCTGGAACACCTACCGCCTGCTCTTCTGATCAAAAGGACAGGTTTTACGCCCAAAGTCGTGACACGATTCGGCTGAATCCGTGGCCCGCCGTCAACTCGCGGCGGGCCACGACCGATCACGATCCATGGAGTACTTCGTGGCCAAAACCTCTGGCCGTAACCACCGAAGCACAGCCGCTCGCGCGGCAGCTGCGGCGCTCACCGCCGCCCTCGTCGCCACCGGCACCTCCGCCGTGGCCGCAGACTCCCCGCAGCCGTCGCTCAGCGCGGCGGCGCAGCCGTCCGCAGCGGCCGCGAAGGCGGCTGCGGCCGTCGCCCCCAACTTCGCCCTGTTCGGCGTCAACTCCGCGGGGAACGCCTACGCCTACAGGTCGAACCTCAAGGGCGGGCTCACCGCCCGCAGCCTCAACGGATCGGGCTGGACGGGCGTCAACGCCATGCTCCAGGTCGCCAACGTGCAGAAGAGCAACGGCGACAGCGACGGCCTCTGGTTCCGCGAGAACAACGGGAACCTCGGCTACCTGAAGTTCGGCAGCGACAAGCCGGTCCAGGCCGGCTACGGCTGGAACACCTACAACAAGATCGTCTCCCCCGGCAACATCGGCGGCGCCGCCGCAGGCGACATCCTCGCCCGCGACACCAAGGGCGACGTCTACGTCTACCTCGGCTACGGCACCGGCAAGCTGACGGGCCGCATCAAGGTGGGCTACGGCTGGGACATCTACAGCGAGATCGCCGGCAACGGCGACCTGAACGGCGACGGCAAGAACGACATCGTCGCCCGCGACAAGTCCGGCGTCCTGTGGCTGTACAAGGGCACCGGCAACCAGAAGGCGCCGTTCGCCAAGCGCACCAAGGTCGGCAGCGGCTGGAACCAGTTCAACCGGCTGGTCTCCACGGGTGACATCACCGAGGACGGCCGGACCGACCTCCTCGCCCGCGACAAGGCCGGCGCACTGTGGCTGTACAGGGGCACCGGCAACGCCACCGTCCCGTACGCGGCCAAGGTGAAGGTCGGCACGAGCGGCTGGAACAGCTACAAGTTCCTTTTCTGAGCCGTGTGTTAGTTCCTTCCGGAACATGAGAGAGGGCCGCACCCCCGTCACCGGGGATGCGGCCCTCTCGCCGTGCTGCTGCTGATCCCTACTTGCGGATCAGGCTGCGGAGCACGTACTGCAGGATGCCGCCGTTGCGGTAGTAGTCCGCCTCACCGGGGGTGTCGATGCGGACGACGCCGTCGAACTCCACACCGGTGTCGGTGGTGACCTTGACGGTGCGCGGGGTGGTGCCGTTGTTCAGCTCGGTCACGCCGGTGAAGGAGAAGGTCTCCTCGCCGGTGAGGCCGAGGGACTCGGCGGTCGCGCCCTCCGGGAACTGGAGCGGGAGGACGCCCATGCCGATGAGGTTCGAGCGGTGGATGCGCTCGTAGGACTCGGCGATGACGGCCTTGACGCCCAGGAGCGCGGTGCCCTTGGCCGCCCAGTCGCGGGACGAGCCGGAGCCGTACTCCTTGCCCGCCAGGATGACGAGCGGGGTGCCGGCGGCCTGGTAGTTCTGCGAGGCGTCGTAGATGAACGACACCGGCGCGTCAGCCTGGGTGAAGTCGCGGGTGAAGCCGCCCTCGGTGCCCGGCGCGATCTGGTTGCGCAGGCGGATGTTGGCGAACGTGCCGCGGATCATGACCTCGTGGTTGCCACGGCGCGAGCCGTAGGAGTTGAAGTCACGGCGCTCGATGCCGTGCTCCGTGAGGTACTTGCCGGCCGGGGTGTCGGCCTTGATCGCACCGGCCGGGGAGATGTGGTCGGTGGTGACCGAGTCGCCCAGCTTCGCGAGGACGCGGCCGCCGGTGATGTCCTCGACCGGGGTCGTCTCCATCGTCATGCCCTCGAAGTACGGGGGCTTGCGCACGTAGGTGGACTCGGAGTCCCACTCGAAGGTGTTGCCGGTGGGGATCGAGAGCGCCTGCCACTGGGCGTCGCCCGCGAAGACGTCCTGGTAGGACTTGTTGAACATGTCCTCGCCGATGGAGTTGGCGACGACGGCGTTGACCTCGGCCTCGGTCGGCCAGATGTCGGCGAGGTGGACCGGCTTGCCGTCCTGGTCGATGCCCAGGGCGTCCTTGGTGATGTCGACCTTCATCGAACCGGCGATGGCGTACGCGACGACCAGCGGCGGGGAGGCCAGGTAGTTCATCTTGACGTCGGGGTTGATCCGGCCCTCGAAGTTACGGTTGCCGGAGAGCACCGAGGTGACGGCCAGGTCGTGCTCGTTGACCGCCTTGGAGACCTCTTCCGGCAGCGGGCCGGAGTTGCCGATGCAGGTGGTGCAGCCGTAGCCGACGAGGTTGAAGCCGACCTTGTCGAGGTACGGGGTCAGGCCCGCCTTGTCGAAGTAGTCGGTGACGACCTTCGAGCCCGGGGCGAGGGTGGTCTTGACCCACGGCTTGCGGGTCAGGCCCTTCTCGACGGCCTTCTTCGCCACGAGCGCCGCGGCGACCATGACGTACGGGTTCGAGGTGTTGGTGCAGGAGGTGATCGCGGCGACGGTGACGGCGCCGTGGTCGAGCTCGTACGAGGTGCCGTCGGGGGCGGTCACGGTGACCGGGTTCGACGGGACGCCGTTGGACGCGGCCGGCGAGTCGGAGGCCGGGAAGGACTCCTTGCCCGCCTCCTCGTCGTCCGAGACGTAGTTGCGCACGTCCTGGGCGAACTGGGCCTTGGCGTTCGCGAGGACGATGCGGTCCTGCGGGCGCTTCGGGCCGGCGATGGAGGGGACGACCGTGGAGAGGTCGAGCTCCAGCTTCTCGGAGAAGTCCGGCTCGGCGGCCGGGTCGAGCCAGAGGCCCTGCTCCTTGGCGTACGCCTCGACGAGCGCGACCTGCTGGGCGTCGCGGCCGGTCAGGCGAAGGTACTTCAGCGTCTCGTCGTCGATCGGGAAGATCGCGGCGGTGGAGCCGAACTCCGGCGACATGTTGCCGATGGTGGCGCGGTTCGCGAGCGAGGTGGCGGCGACGCCCTCACCGTAGAACTCGACGAACTTGCCGACGACGCCGTGCTTGCGGAGCATCTCGGTGATGGTCAGCACGAGGTCGGTGGCAGTGGTGCCGGCCGGGAGCTCGCCGGTCAGCTTGAAGCCGACGACGCGCGGGATGAGCATGGAGACCGGCTGGCCGAGCATCGCGGCCTCGGCCTCGATGCCGCCGACGCCCCAGCCCAGCACGCCGAGGCCGTTGACCATGGTGGTGTGCGAGTCGGTGCCGACGAGGGTGTCGGGGTACGCCTGGCCGCCCCGGACCATGACGGTGCGGGCCAGGTGCTCGATGTTGACCTGGTGGACGATGCCGGTGCCCGGGGGGACGACCTTGAACTCGTCGAAGGCGGTCTGGCCCCAGCGCAGGAACTGGTAGCGCTCCTTGTTGCGGCCGTACTCCAGCTCGACGTTCTGCGCGAACGCGTCGTTGGTGCCGAACTTGTCGGCGATGACGGAGTGGTCGATGACCAGCTCGGCCGGGGCGAGCGGGTTGATCTTCGCCGGGTCGCCACCGAGCTCCTTGACGGCCTCACGCATAGTGGCGAGGTCCACGACACAGGGCACACCGGTGAAGTCCTGCATGATCACGCGGGCCGGCGTGAACTGGATCTCCTGGCTGGGCTGAGCCTGGGAGTCCCAGCCACCGAGCGCCCGGATGTGGTCGGCGGTGATGTTCGCGCCGTCCTCCGTGCGGAGCAGGTTCTCCAGCAGCACCTTCAGGCTGTAAGGGAGGCGCGCGGAGCCCTCGACCTTGTCCAGCTTGAAGATCTCGTACGACTCGTCGCCCACGCGCAGCGTGCTGCGGGCGTCGAAGCTGTTCGCCGACACGACAGTCTCCTTCATCAATGTGCGCGTAACTCCGCGCCGCGCCTCACTACGGCGGGCGCCGCGTGGTGCTGCCTACAGCCACCCGGCCATCCGCTAAGGTAAGGCTTAGTTAGGTAGCCCTTACCGCGCGGCGGCCCGCTGTGCGCCTTCGGCATATATCTCGATGTCGAGATAACTCTAGTACATCGCCGGGGAAGGGGCATGTCAGGGCTCGCTGACCTGTCTCAACGAAGTCCGACTGGTCTCACTGAACATTGACCACTGGTAGGTTCGTCTCAACGAAGTTTGACCGCCGCTGGTCTGTGTCACCGATCAGATTGGATCGCCAGCCACGCACCGCTCGGGTGGCGACCGGCGCTGAGCGGCCCTGAGAGGATCAAGGGATGGCGGACTCACCTATGCAGATCAATGCCCTCATCGTCGATGCCACTGACCCTGAGCGGCTTGCCGCGTTCTGGTCCGAGTTGCTTGGCCGGCCAGTCGTGGGCCGCATGGGACCGTATGTATGGCTGCAGCGCGAGAACGGCCTGGGCCTGGGCTTCCAGCGAAGCGACAAGCCCAAGTCTGTGAAGAACCGTATGCACTTCGATGTCACCTCACCCAACCCGTCCGCAGAGCAGCAGCGTGTCGAGGCGCTCGGCGGGCGCCGGCTGGAGGAGTACGACCCCGGCGGGTTCCTGGTGATGGCAGATCCCGAGGGCAATGAGTTCTGCATCATCCCCGAAGGCCCCTTCGAACTCGATGACGAGGGACGCGCGGACTACCTCATCTGACCGGCCTGCCTGTCTGAGCCGTCGACTCCCCGCCGTCACCAGAGTTTGACCGGCGGTGGCGATACGCCTTCTGCCTGCAGCGTTGTGAGCACGTCCGGCGCTGTTCCTGGCAAGGCCCTGGTGGCAGCGGTCCTTCGCAGACTTCGCAGGGTCGCGATGACGGTGTGGGTGCCGGTTCAGGTAGTGCTGCGGGCCGCGCTGTCTGCGGCGGCGGAGGAGATAGGTTCGCAGGTGGCTGCCGGAGTTGTTGGCGGTGTGCTCGTTGGCGGCATCGGGCCGAGCATGTCCGGCGTGGTGTGGACATCTGGTCGCCGCAGACGGGGCAGAGGGGTGGTTCGGATGGATCTGCCGGGGCTGCTTCGGTGTTCCATTTCTGCTGGTGTTTGAGGTAGTTGGCACGTCGGCAGGCGGAGGAGCAGAGGCGGTAGCGCTGTCCGGGCTGGATCTTCATGCTCTTGCCGCACTCTCGGCAGGGGGCTTTCAGCGGGGCGGCGCGAGGGTGCCGTTTCCGGTGTGCCTTCTCGCGGCAGGCCTGGGAACAGCGCAGACTCCGGCGTCCGATGACGTCGGAGGGCGGCATCTCGGCGTCGCACTCCAGGCAGCGTCTCGTTTCCAGGGTGGCGAGGAGGGTTTCGGGGTCGCGGCCGGTTGTGGCGGCCAGCCGTGTCCAGCTGGGAAGGCCGAGGTGTTCGGGTGGTTCGCAGAGGAAGGTCCGCAGGTAGCTGGGCGGGAGATGGTTGGCGTGGGCCAGGCGGACGATGAAGGACCGGACGCCTTCGCCGGCTTGGGGACGGACCTGGAAGGGCAGGACGCGGATGTTCTCCTGGGTCATCGAGAGGTCCCGGACCTGCGGATCTGAGCTGATTCGGCGGCGACGTCCAGGGAGACGGCCTTCAGCCCGGCCTTGGTGATCTTCTCGGTGCCGTTGAAGATCGCGTCGATCGCGGCTCCGCGGATCTGGTGGGAGAGGGCGCCGATCATGCCGCCGGTGCGGTCGTGGAGGTAGCGGTCGAGTTTCGCCAGGGTGCCGGGCTCGTGGCGCCGCAGGGCGAGGGTCTTCTCCATGGTCGCGACCAGACCCCGCCATTCACTGTTGTAGGGGAACGGCTGGGTGGGGATCAGAGTGAAACGGCCGGCGATCTGGGCTCCGCGGGTGCCGGTCAGGAGGCTGCCGTGCTCGATGTCGATGCCTGCGTAGATGAACGTGGCGGGGATCCGCTCGGAGAAGTACTTGAGGGTGTCGGCGACTTCGGCGCCGTGCTGGGTGGTGAGCGAGATGTTGTGGAGCTCGTCGACCAGGATCATGCCGGTGCGGGCGTCGGTGCAGACGCCGACGACGGATTCGATGAGGTCGGTGATGTTCATGCGGGCCATCACCGGAAGTCCGAGGAAGCGGGCGAACTCGGCCGCGATCATGCGGGGTGTCGCGGCGGGCGGGACTGTGATGTAGATGACCGGCTTGCGGTCGGTGGCGGTGGGGTGCCGGGCCCGGTCCAGCAGTTCGTGCGACAGGCCGAGCTGGGTGATCGCGATGGTCTTCCCGGTGCCGGCGGGTCCGGAGACGATCAGGCCCCGGCGGGCACTGATCGCGTGCCGGTTCAGCACGACCAGGCGGCGGCCGGTGGCGACGGTGTGGCGGACGACGGAGGTGGCAACCACCAGCAGACGGCCGTGATGGTCGAGGCGTGCTTCGTCGAAGGCAGCCTGGCCCGCCTCGCCGAGCGAGTCGTACTGAGCGTCGTCGAGCCGGGGCGGTGGCCCCGGCGGCCCGTCGACGAAGCGGCGCCAGCCGTCGATCGTGGTCAGGTGCCGCTGGGAGTCCTGGGGCAAGGCGGGCGGTGGCGTCATGAGCGTTTCCAGGGGTCTTCCAGCGGGTCGAACAGTCCGAGCGGGATCACCTCGGCGAGCGAGTCCTCGCTCTCTTCCTGCTCGGGTTCCGCCTGAGTGCTGGGAACGGATGCCGGAGTGAGGGGACCTGCGGCTTTCGTGCGGGCGACCACTCGCCGGTCGCGCTTGCCGGGTTTGGAACCCTGCTTGGGCTCAGGGCCGGCATGGGCCCGGGTGAGCAAGGCGGCGACCGCGTCAGCGATCTCCGTCTCGGTGGCGCGAGGGAGTTTGCCGCTGACGTGGTTCCAGGCCAGGTTTCCGAAGGGGACCGGGACGCGGTCGAGGTGTTTCCAGGTGGCCTGGACCCATGAGTTGTCGCCGCGGTGATCACGTACCCAGATCCGGGACACGTCGTAGGGGTCGTGGTGGACCTCCCAGAGGCCGCGTTTGGCCACGATCCCGGACTCCTGGCGGCGCATGCGTCCGAGCTCGGGGCTGTCGTAGGTGCGGTTCTTGATCCGGATGCCGTATTCGTTGACCGCCCGCCATTCCGCGGGCAGGAGTTCGACGTAGTCGTCGCCGCTGAGCGCGACCGGGACGTAGCCGCATGCCTCGATCAAGGTGGCGTATTTCTCGTTCGGTGTGAACAGCCGGCCCGGGTGGGAGGGGTCGCGTAGTCCGTCGTGCGGACGGTTCTGCCACTTTGCGACGATCCATTCGTCCAGGAGTTCCTGCAACTCCAGCAGAGACCAGAGCCGTTCACGTTCCAGGTGACGGCCGCGGCGGTCGCTGTTGCGTCCGGTGTAGCCGGGCAGGAACTGGGCGAACAGCGTGGCCACCGAGCCCAGCATTTTCTCGATGTGGCCCTTCTCGAACCCTGAACCCTTGTGCGTCGGCTGGAAGTCGATCTCCAGGAAGCGGCAGGACGAACGGAAGTTCCGCGAGATGAAAACGCTTCCGTGGTCGCAGACGATCACTTCCGGGACGATCACCGGCCGGGCCGCGGCATGGGCCAGACGCTCGTCGAGGGCCAGAAGCCGACGGTGCGGCAGCACCGAACGGGACATCTTCAACGCATCTGTCCAGCCCGGCCGCATCGGCTCGGGAGTGACGCTGCGGGCCAGCAGCACGCTGGCGTCCACCGACTTCGTCGTCGGCCGCAACACCGCCGCAGTCAGGGTCCTGGTCGCGACGTCGATCATGGCGGTGAGCTCGACCTTGCCGGTGACCCCGTTGTCGAGCAGGACCAGCACGTCCAGCGGGGTGGAGTCGATCTGCATGACCTCGCCCGGCGCGAAGACGTGAAGCTGCCCGTGCGGTGTCGTAGCTCCGTTGGCCTTGGATCGGCGGGTTTCTGCTGATGCGAGGGCGTGTGTGCCCGCGGTCAGCTTCGTCAGCAGCCGATAGAGGGTGGCGCGGGAGGGGAGCTTCACCTCCTGCCCCTCGGTATCCTCTTTGAGGATCTCTTCGGCCCTCCATAAAATGTATGAACCGGTGCGGGTGGACCCATTGACGCCTTCGTCGATTGCCCGCCGCACCGCGTCGACCACCGTTTCGTCGACCTCGCCGAACTGCGGAGTCCTGCGGACGGGCCGGTGGTCGGCCAGGCCGATTACCCCGAGTTGCTGGTAGCGGCGGCGCCGGTGGGCGACCGTGCTGGCGGTCACCTTGTGCCCGGCGGCTGCCAGTTCAGCGGCTTTGGCCCGCTGGCGTGCGCTCAGGGAGCGATCCGGGCCGTACTCGTGTCGGGGCAGCGTGCCGGAATCGGCCCCAGGTGGCAGGCCGTGCAGCACCTCCAGGATGTGCTCCTCCCACCACAGAGCCCGCTCGACGACCGGTTCGGGGAAGGTCTCCAGCAACGAGGCAGCCGGCAGCGGCATCCGAGCCGGGGTGTCCACGACCTCGAAGTCGTCGGCCTCGAACAACTCGAGCAACGAGACGACCAGGTGCGGCTGTCCGTCAGCGGTCAGCGTCGCGGTCAGGGCCGAGACGGCGAGCACCGCCCGCAACTGCCCGGCGAACCGGACCCGATCTCCGACTGTCAGCCTTCCCGGCCGCCTAAGTCGGCTCATGCCGACCCTCCTGCGGCCCAGACCAGGCTCTCCGAGTCCAGCAGGTCCGATTCAAGGTCCGCATCGAGTCGGCCCGACCACATCAGGTGGAACAGCACCGGAAGCACCTGCAGCCGGTCACCCACGAGCTCGGCCCCGGCCCACATGCCCATCGGCTCGTTGAAGACATCGATCAGCGCGGCCGCGACCGATGCCGGGCGTCCCGAGCGGGCCCTGCGGTAGCGGGCCAACCAGCGAACGTTCGCCATGAACACCGGATCCGGCGTGCCCACCCACTCGAACTGCCAGCCCACCGCCTCGCAAGCCTGCCGCGTCGCCTCGAACGACTCCTCGGTCCGTTCGTCCATGCGGTCCGCAGACCTGACGTCGACCACCCGAGCTCGACCGTCGACAAGGCGTACGAAGTAGTCGGGGGCGTGTCGACGCCCCTTGTGCCCGTCGTCCCAGCGCAGCCAGAAGGGCTGAGCGGCGATACCGACGACCTCCCGATCCCGGTCCATCAAGATCAGACGGTCTCGCTCCAGCCACGACTCGTAGCCCACGTGGCCGACCGTCGTCACCGCGTAGTACCAGCCCGGGAAGCTCTTGCCTCCCTTCGCCCAACGGAATTCGCGTACCGGATCGGCTACCTCGAACGGGACACTCCAGGCCTTCCCCAGCGGCAGCCGACGCCTGCCTCCAGAATGGGAAAACTCCAGCTCAAACGCCGAAAGTGCCTCGTCACCAAACGCCCGTACAGCTGTCGCCACCGCCGCCCCCTCGCAAGCCCCAACCGCTGCGAACGTAGAGCAGACATCCGTCAAACTTCATTGAGATCGGTCAAGGTTCACTGAGACGAGTCACTCGCGACTGACCGCTGTCATCCAATCGAGGCGTTTGACAGCGAACCCAGTCGTTTCGGCTTCGTTGCCAGCGAACCTAGTCGTACGAGGTGACGCGCTGGGGGTGCTGGATGGCCGTACCGGTCGGGGTGGATCTTGCAGAGCCGTACGTCGAGCTGTCGTACGTGGATGCCGTGCGCGAGCGTCGGCGGCGTCCGCTGCTGGACTGCGTGACGGCGCGGTTCGAGGACGTGGCCGCCGTACGGCCGTTCCGCTGGGCGCGCGGTGAGCGTCACTTCTCCGGCTGGTACTGGGCGGCAACGACCGGGCAGCACGTCGGTTTCGAATCGTGGCTGGAGCGGGACCGGCTTCTGCTGATGGACTTCGATCCCGAGGTGGTGGGGATCGCCTCGCAACCGTTCTGGCTGCACTGGCACGACGGCGAGCGGGAGCGTCGGCACGCTCCGGACTACTTCGTACGCCGCACGGACGGCTCGGCGGTGGTCGTCGATGTCCGCTCCGATGAACGGATCGAGCCGCAGGACGCCGAGGCGTTCGAGGTCACGCGCCTGGCCTGCGGCCAGGCGGGATGGGGCTTCGAGCGGGTCGGGGTGCCCGATGCGGTGCTACTGGCGAATGTTCGGTGGCTGTCGCGCTACCGGCACCCGCGGTGCCTGCACCGACCGGTCGTGACCAGGCTGCGGGCAGCTCTCTCGGCTCCGGTCCCGCTGATGGTCGGGGCCGATGCCGCCGGTGACCGGCTTGAGACGCTGCCGACCTTGTTCCATCTCCTCTGGCTCCAGGAGGTGGCTGCCGAGGGGCTGGCCGTCGAGGTGCTGGGGCCGTCCACCATCGTGCGCCTGGCGGACGGAGGTGGACGGTGACGCGGAAAGAGCGACGGGTGCCTCCGACGGGCAGGATCGCGGAATTCCCGGAGAGCGCCGCCGAACAGGCCCGCTGGTGGGAGAGGCACATTCTGGAGGTTCTGGACGGCTTACCGCCGGATGCTCCTGCGGGGACGGCACCGCGGCCGGAGTTCGATCCGGAACGGAACTCGCTGGCCCAGCGGGAGCGGGCCAAGACCGCCGAGCTGACGGCGGCCGGGCACACGATGACGGCCAGCGGCATCAAGCAGCGGCGCCAGCGCTACCAGCGTGACGGACTGGTCGGGCTGGCCGATGGCCGGTCGGCGAAACAGATGCCGTCGTTCGGCCGGGTCGACTCGGCGGTAGTCGAGGCGATGCGGGAGGCGATCGAGGAGACCGCCGAGGCGTCGTCGAAGACGATCGGCTTCGTGGTCTGGCGGGCGACCCAGATCCTGAACACACGCGAGGAAGGTGTCGAGGTGCCGTCCGAGCGCACGCTCTACCGGCTGTTCGACAGGCTGGCGGCCGGAACCCACGCGACGGGCTCGGCGACCACGCGCCGGTCGGTGAACGCGCGCCCCACCGGCCCATTCGGGGAGGTACCCGCCTGCGCGCCGGGCGAATGGATGCAGATCGACTCCACTCCGCTCGATGTCCTGGTGCGGCTGGACGACGGCATCGCCGAGAAGGTCGAGTTGACGGCCATGATCAACCTGGCGACCAGGTCGCTGGCCGCTGTGGTGCTGCGACCGACGACGAAAGCAGCCGACGCCTCTGCTCTCCTGGCCCGGAGCATCACCCCAGAGACGATGCGTCCTGGCTGGTCGGACGCGCTTCGGATGTCGAGGTCGGCGATGCCGCACCGGCGGCTGCTGGCCTTGGACGAGCGGCTGGAACACGCGGCCGCGAAGCCGGTCATCGTGCCGGACACCATCGTCTGCGACCACGGCAAGGTCTTCATCTCGAACAACTTCCGCGCCTCTTGCCGCTACCTGGGCATCAGCCTTCAGCCGACTCACAAGGCGTCACCCTTCGAGAAGGGCGCGATCGAGAAGACGCTGGGGTCGGTGGCGACGCTGTTCGCGCAGTTCGTCGCAGGCTACACCGGCCGGTCGGTGGACCGCCGGGGCCGGGGGCTGGAGAACGGACCGCTTTGGTCCTTGCCCGAGTTGCAGAGTTTGCTGGAGGAGTGGACGGTCGCCGTCTGGCAGAACCGCCCGCACGATGCGCTGCGGGACCCGGACTCTCCGAAGCGGGCGTTCTCGCCAAACGAGAAGTACGCGACGCTGTTGGAGTCGTGCGGCTATGTTCCGGCCCCGCTCAGCGGCGAGGACTACATCGAGTTGCTGCCCGAACGGTGGCAGGCGATCAACGCCTACGGCATCCGGATCAACCACCGCACCTACGACGCATCCGAGTTGGCGCCCTTGCGTCGCCAGCATTCCGGGGTGGCGGAGAAGAAGGGGCTATGGGAGATCCACTACGACCCCTACGACGTCTCCCGGATCTGGGTGCGCGACCGCCGCAGCGAGCCGGCCCGGTGGATCACGGTGTTCTGGAAGCACCTGCACCGCGTCGGCGTCCCGTTCGGTGAGATGGCCTGGGACCACGCCCGTGAACAGGTGCCCGGCGGGAGCGAGGAACAGATCGCCGATGCTGCCGCTGCCCTGCTGCGGCGGGCTCACGACGGCCCTGCCACGGAAGCAGACCGGCCGGACAAACGCTCAAAGCGAGGCCGGCGGATCGCCGCCCGCACCCGGGCCACCGCCACCGATCGGCCGGTCCCTGACTCCTCGGACGTCGAGGTCGTGCCCGACGAGGCGGACACCGAGGTGGCGAAGGTCATCCCGCTGGGGCTGTTCGATCCGCTGGCCAATCCATGGAGGCGCACGTGACCATCTCCGACCCGGCATCCCGACAGGTCGCGTTGGGCGAGATCGACGCCGAGGCCAACTGGCAGCTGACCACCTTGGAGGGATGGCGGAAGTCCATCGAGGACCCGCCCGCGCCCCCGGTGCTGTTGTCCGCCGGCGAACTAAAGCTGCTGTCCGAGACCGAGCGGGATCTCGACGACGAGTACCGGCTCGACCACCATGCCCGGATGCTCGTGGTCGCTACCTCGTTCGTCGAGAAGACCGTGGTCTGCGGCCGTCGGCTGGTCCTGCTCAACCGCCACGCGATCAGCGCCCGCCGCGGCCTGATGGTCTCCGGGCTTCCCGGAACGGGCAAGACCAGCGCCATCACCCAGCTCGGACGCGCCCATGAACTCCTCGACCGGGCCCGCCACCCCAACGTCGCCGACCGCATTCCCGTTCTCTACATCACGGTCCCTCCCGCCGCGACCGCCCGCATGGTCGCAGCCGAGTTCGCCCGTTTCCTGGGCCTTCCGGTCCGGGCGCGGTCGAACATGACGGACATCATCGAGGCCGTCGTCGGTGTCTGCACTGATACCCGCACCGGTCTCGTGCTCGTCGACGAAATCCACAACGTCTCGCAGGTCACCCGGGCTGGCGGCGAGGTCTCCGACACCCTGAAGTACTTCTCCGAGCGCATCCCCGCCACGTTCGTCTACGCCGGCATCGGCCTGGAGACCAGCGAGCTACTGGCCGGCACCCGGGGAGCCCAGATCGCGGGCCGATTCACCCTCGTCCCCACCCGCCCGTTCCCCTACGGCGACGAGTGGAAGGGGCTCGTGGCGACCATGGAGGAGATCTTGCTCCTGCACGACCATCCACCGGGGAGCCTGGTCAGGCTGGACCGCTACCTCCACAACCGGACCTCCGGGATGATCGGCGCGTTGTCCCACGCCGTCCGGGGCGCCGCGATCGACGCGATCCTCAGCGGCACAGAACGCGTGACGAAGGCAGGGCTCGACGCAATCCCCCTGGACCACGCAGCGGAAACCCCGCGGAAGGGGCCGCTGAAGTGAGCCGACCAGTACCAGAAATGCCTCGCCCGCTGGCTCCGCTGCCCATTCGAGTGCGCCCCTGCGCCGGCGAGATCACCGACTCATACGTCCGTCGGCTCGCCCACGCGAACCATCTCAGGCCGAGTTACCTCCACTGCTTCCTCAACGGACCACCCTTCTGGTTCGGCAAGCCCCAGCTCGACCGTCTGGCCACTGTTTCCGGACGCTCCGAGGAAGCGCTGGACCGAGCGCTCGCTGATGCCAGCTCCCCGCGCGGCCGCATGAAGCCCAACCCGCGCACAGCTCGGACGGAACTCTTTCCCGGCCAACCACACCTGCCCCTGCTCATCTACATCGACGCCCGCAGAGGGCACACCATCCAGGAGCTCGCTCTGCGGCACGAAGTCCCCCGACGTCTCGTCCGTCTTGCCCTGGACACAATGCAACCGCCTCCCCGAGGAGTCGAACGGGGCCATGCGGGCCTCGACAGCGACCTCATCAAGGACGTCCGGGCCATGGTGGATGAAGGCCTCAGCCCGAAACGGATATGGCTGAGGCTCATGGACGACTACGAAGTCTCCGTGTCCTACACGCTGCTTCGCCACTTCATCCGCTGGCGCTGCCCTTGAAGGCCGCCGCGCAGGCCCCAGTCCGAGCTCAACCGGACGGCATGACCGGGGACCACACGCCGAACCACTGCTCGGCGCCCCACTCCTCGAACCGTTGCACCTCGGTGAACCCCAGCTTCGCCGCGAGGCGCATCGAGCGGTCGTTGGCCGTCTGGGTGCACAGCACCACCGGCTCACCGGGAAGCGCGTCGGCGAACCAGCCGAGCGCCGCCGCGCACGCCTCGGCGGCATACCCGCATCCCCACGCCTCCGGCAGGAACATATAGCCGAGCTCGGCCTCCCCGGCGTCCGGACGGACGTGCCCCGGACGCTCCGCGTCGCGCCGATCGAGCGTGATCGTGCCGATCATCGCTCCGTCGATATCGATCACGAAAAGGCCAGGGCGCCGGCCGGGCAGTTCAGGCACCTCGCGTTCAAGCTCGCCACGCGGGCGAGGGCCACCGAGGTAGGTGCGCACCTCCGGCGAGGCGAATAACTCGATGAACGCCGCACGGTCCCGGGCCTCGGACTCTCGGAGCACGAGCCGCTCGGTCCTTATCGGGGCAGGTGGCCAGGCGACGGGTCCTAACTCAGTCATGGCGGGCAACCTATCGCACGCCCATGAGCATGATCCGAAACAGAAGGCTCAGACCCGAGGTCTGTCCCAGGCCCTGTCATTCAACATAGTCGCCGCAGATCAGCGCCCACCTATCGACTAACTTCACTGTCAAAGGACAGCGACCGCTCCCATCCGGCCGAGGCGCTTACGCGGCGATCCCAGTCGTTTCGCCTTCTGCCCCAGTGAACCCGGTCGCGCGGGTGATCGCACCGAGGGGGCGCCGGGCGGCCGCACCGGCCGGGGCAGTTCCTGCCGGACCGTACGTCGAGGGGTCGTACACGGACGCCACAGGTGAGCGGCATCGGCGTCCCGCGCCGGAGCGTGCGACGGCCCGCTTCGAGGATGCGGCCACGGGGGGCCGTTGCGCCGGTCGCGGGGTGGGCGTCATTTCGGGGGCCGGTACCGGACGGTTCGGCGGAGGACGCGTTCGCGGCCCTCAGTCGAGACAGAACTCGTTGCCCTCGATGTCCTGCATCCCGATGCAGGACTCGTCGTAGCCATCGGCGAGCAGTACGTACAGACGTACCGCGCCGAGCGCGACCAGCCGTGCGCACTCGGCTTCGAGCGCGGCGAGGCGCTCTTCACCCACGAGCCCGGTGCCGACCCGCACGTCAAGGTGAAGCCGATTCTTGACGGCCTTGCCTTCGGGGACGCGCTGGAAGAACAGCCGCGGGCCCACACCCGAGGGATCATGGCAAACGAACGCCGCACCCTGACGCTCAGGCGGCAGCGAGCGATCGAAGTCGTCCCATGCAGCGAACCCCTTCGGCGGCGGAGGTACGTCGTACCCCAGCACCTCGCACCAGAAGCGAGCGACGCGCTCAGGTTCTGCGCAGTCAAAGGTGACCTGGAACTGCTTGATCGACGCCATCGGTCCACCGTAGTGGCGCGCGCTGATCCTCGCTGAGAAATAACAGTTCACCCGACGGAAGGTCTCGTGGCGAAAGCCCTGGGGCCGCAATCCCCATGCTCGCCGAGCGGCAGCCCCGGGTATGGGGCCGTGGCGTCAGCCGGTCCGTTCGGCACGGGCGCACGCGGCGCGCTCACGTTCACACCCACGTCCACGTCGCCTTTCACGTCCGCGCCCACACTCGCGGGGATCTGGCGGCGGACGTCGTCCAGCAGGTTCCGCATCGCGATGCGGAAGATCTCGGCCTGGTGGTCGCCGAGGAAGGCGGTGTGCCCGAACACCTCCAGGATGACGAGGCCGTTCAGGTGCCCCCACGCGCTCAGCAGGAGAGCGGTCGCGGGCGACGGCAGATATCCCAGACCGTAGTGGGGCAGTTGTTCCAGATACTTCCGGAGCGAGGGTGAGAGCGCGGGGGTCTCGGCGGCGGCGAGTTGCGCCTCGGTGAACCCGGCGAACATCTCACGCTCGAAGATCGCGCTCATCCGGCGCATCGCCTGGGTGGTCGGGCCCTCGACGGGGGCCGCGTAGTCCCGCAGCGGCGTCCCGTAGAGAAGCTGGAAGCGCTCGGGGTGGGCGACGGCCCATCGGCGGTAGCCCTCGGCCGCGATCACCAGGCGCGGCAGGGCCGGGTCGTCCGCCGCGGTGTCGACGGCAGCCTGCACGGCATCGGCCAAGTCACCGTACGCCTTGGTGATGAGCTCCGTGACGAGAGCTTCCCGGCTCGGGAAGTAGTGGTAGAGCGCTTGCACCGTCATCCCGAGATCGCGGGCGACCGCGCGCAGGGACAGGGCCGCGGGGCCGTT
>NZ_JAFMPZ010000376.1 GCF_017353455.1 Streptomyces laculatispora | reverse complement strand
TTGCTCCAGCTCCCCGCCGGCTACGACCTCCTCTTCGGCCGCCCCCAACCCACCTGACCACCTCACCCGCGCCGGTGCCCGCACCCCATCGGGCACCGGCACCGCCCTGGACCCCGATGGCACTCGCCGGTGCCACCTCGCCCGGCACTACGAAAGGCATGCAGAAGTGATCACCAACGTGCGCGTACCGCTTGAGCACCAGCAGCCGTACGGGACGGCCTACGCGCAGATGCTGGAGAAGGTCCGCTACGAGGGCACCTACCCCACCCGCGAGCGGGCCGACGAAGCCGTCCGCCTGGTCCTTTCGGGACTGGGACGCCAGCTGACCGGCGACGAGCGCGTCGACCTGGCCGCCTGCCTCCCCCTGGAGGCTGCACGCGTACTGACCGCGCAGATCCCCGACACCCAGCCGCTGACCGGCTGGGCCTTCGTCAAGGACCTCGCCACCCGCACCGGCGCGAGCCTGGCCACCACCCGCTGGGACACCGGCTCCGTCCTCACCGCCGTCAACGCCTACGCCGGCCCCAGCCTGATCACCCGCATCCTGACCCAGCTCCCCACCGGCTACGCCCTGCTCTTCGGCCGCGCCCAACTCACCCATGCCGCCGCCTGATCCCAGGCTTGCGCGAAGGGACTGCCCGGCGTTCCCTGCGGCTTCCTCCACCATGAAATGGCCGCAGGGCACGGTCACCCGGCAGCTGTCGGGCCCGGTGGCGTGGGCTTCCGCCTGGATCGTGCCGTACACCGACGCCCCCTTCGAACCTCACGACCCTGGGCGGGGCTGTATCCAGAGAAACCTCCGACCACAAGTTGCCGAGGGGCAGTGTGTCGCAGCGGCTGCTCCTTCGCCGTGGCGCCGGCCAGCTGTTGACGGGCCACGTACAGGGCCGACTCCAGCTGGCGAGTGCCCGTCACCACGCACAGCGTGTAGGTCGCGTCCTCAAGCTGCCGTGCGGCCTCCGCGCCGCCGTCGGCAGGCAGGCGCCTCAGCGTCTCGCACCGATCGACCAGCTCCCGCAGGAGCGAAGGATGCGCCCTCACCATGGCGTGCCGCCTTCCGTCCTCGCCCATCTGGACCGGCCTTCGCTCTCACGGTCGCAGCCGCCAGCGGCCGCCGCACCCCGAGGACCTTGCCCAAGCCGCCAGAATGCCGCATTACGGCTGGTAAGAGCCTCGCCCGGCGATGGCCGATCCCCAGAAGACCTGGACCGACGGGTGCGGCGGCCACCAGCTCGACCACAGGGACGGCTCCATGTTTCGTGCACCCTCGGCCTGAGCTGCCCCGGGGTCGCGCTCCCGCACCGTGGATGGCGCGATTGCACCGGAGGCGACGGATGCCCCGCCTGCTCGGGACGTATCGCCTGGGTCTGCGGAAGCTGCGGCTCGCTGACCGGCCCTGATGGCGACTCAGGTCCCCTTGGGTTCCGATGAGGGCCGCCGGACCGTGAAGGGGGCCCAACCTGACCGGCCGGTCCGGCAGCCTCGTGGCCGGGCAGGCTTCGAGGCTGCCGGCCGGTACAGCGGGTGCGGGCCGTGGGCGACCGACCGCCGCACCGCGCTGGCTCTATGGGACGGGCCACGGGCAGTTGCCCGCCAGCATGGCCCATTCCCGGTCCGTCTGACCGGGCACGACACGCCCCGCCGCCCTCCAATGGGCGGCCAGCGCCGCGAAGATCGGCTCACCCTCCGGTGCCGGAGTCGGCTCGGGGCGGCCGGTGGCCGGGACTGGCCGCATCGTCGTCGTGGTCACGCAGTCCTAACGCCTGAACCCAGCCCTGGTCACCGGTGGCGAGTGCGGCGCTCACGCAGCGACGGCAGCCAGGACGACGTCGACCACCGGCCGCACCCGCGCCCACACCGCCGCGGCTGCCGCCCGCGCCCGTTCCGAGATTCGGTCAATGACGTCGGCGCCGAACGCGGTGATCGCTGACTCCCGCCATCGCTCGCGCAGCTCGGACAGCGACCGCAGTTCCTTGCGCTTCGGCGGGCGCGTCCGGTCGGCGGCCCGGCAGGCCAGCGCGTAGCCGGCCCGCTCCCCCGGCGCATGCCCGTGCTCTTCTTCGTAGTCGCTCACCAGGACGGACAGCGCGTCCTAGATCTGCTGGCGGCGGGTCGACTGCCAGCCGATGAGCCGCTGGTCGATCCCAGCAATGTCCATGACGGGCCGTCGGCCGGGCGTCACCTCGCGCGGCTCCCAGGCCCACCCGAGCCGGGCGGACACCTCCTCCATGAAGAACAGGAGGTAGAGAGTGTCGGCGGCGACGATGTGGGACAGCAGCGTGTCCGCCGACAGGTGGGGCCTGAGCCGGTCGCCCAACTCCGCGAGAAGCTGGCCGCACTCGGACGCTGAGGGACCTTGCAGGAACCTCGGGGGCAGTCATCTCACTGCGACGCGTCCAGCGACGAATGGATTCCCCCGGCGTGAGGTGCGCTCCCCTCTGTCACCATGGTGGGCATGGATTCCCTCCCTGCGATACCCAACTCCGACCAGGTGCACGAACGTTGGCGCGCCAGGGAGGCACCGGACGGAGACTTCATCATGTTCTCCGACGGTTCGCTGTCCGTGATGGAGCTCGTCCGATCCTCCCCGCACGACCGGCTCCACGACCCGCGCGCCCAGACGTGGCAGTGGCGGGAACTCCTGCGGGCCACTGCGTGGACCCCCAGCGACTGGGTGGACGTGGATACCGAGTTCGCCTCGTGCACCCACGCCGGAAGCCGTGCCTTGGCCGGCGAGGCCTCGGCCCACGGGAGCATCGGCTGGGTCGCCCTGGCCCGGGGCGACGACGAGGGCACCCTGGAGTGGCTGGCGGTCTCCGGCACCTCCAATCCGTTCGCCGAGGTCACGCTGGACGCGACCTCGGTGACCGCCACCAGCACCTTGGGCCGTATCTGGACCTTCCCCCGAAACGCCCCGCAACAGGTGCGGATCACCGCGGATCCGGCCTACCCCTGGCCAAGCCGGTAACGACCTTTCAGGTCCTGGCCTCACGCGCTGTCGCGTGAGGCCGGACTGCTGTGGGTGCAGGGGGACCGGGTTGGTGGGCTGGTGGCCCCGGCCCGCGAGCTGGTCCGGGGCCGTCGTGTGTTCCGTCGGCACCAGGGCCCGGCAAGAAAAATGGTCCGCACGCCGACCGGCGTGCGGACCAAAAGAAAAGTGGGGCAGTGGCCATAGATGGCGAGTGCCCCTTCAAGTCTGCAGTGATTCTAGCACGGCAGACACGTTCGCCAGTTTCTGCTGGTCAGGCTCCGATAGGGTGCCCAAATGGTCTCCACAGACCAGGACCCCTACGCTCGTCACGTCCTCGCGCGTATGTCCGACTTCTTGGCCGACGAGCGTACGCCCTGGCCCCGCCGCCTGTGGGACATAGGCTCCGTCCTCGCGCTGGAGGAACTGTGGGAGGCCGGGCACTGGCAGGCCCACAACGTGCTCTCGTCCTCGGCGTGCGACTGGCAGCACCATGAGCTCAAGGCCATCCTCGGCCGGGACGCCGGCCTCGGCGACAAGGATCTCCGCAGGGAGATCACGAACCTCCTCAGCAAGCCCCTCCTCGACCCCAGCCCGGAGCGGCGCCGGCTGAAGGAGGTCATCGGGCACCTGCGCCCCGGCTATCTGGACCGGTGGGTGACGGCGATCGCCGTCGAGGAAGCCAATCGGGTCAAGCCCGAACGGTTCTCCCGGACCGTGGCCGCCCACCTCTTGGACCTCGGCTACAGCGGCCTCCACCTGCGCAACTGGGCACGCGGCCTCAAGACCGCCCGGGTGACGGCCACCGACATCGCCGAGAGCGCGGCAGAACTCGCCCGTGCCCGCACGCAGACCTTCGACGTCCTGGTGGCCCTCGACAAGGTGCCCCACCGCGAACTCGCCGAGCCCCTGCCGAACTGGCTCGACAAGGGCAAGGTCGGCGCCTGGCTCCGGGAACACGGCCACAACACCGCGGGCTTCCGCACCGGCGGGGGCTTCGTCCACCAGCTCCAGGCGCTCGATCCCCTCGGCGCGGCCGACCAGGCCCGCCAGCTCCTGGACCGCATGACCGCCCGCTCGGAGTTCCTGCGCGGCCGCCGCGGAGGCGTACTGCCGCTGCCGTTCATCTGGGTCGCCGGGTACGACACCCCCGTACCGCTCGAGCCCCCGGCCCGCGGCGTCGACGTCCTCTCCCTCGTCTACGAGGGCCACCTCTACAAGGTCGACAGCCGCGAACGCATCGACGACGCCCTCGAACTCGCCGCCGTCAGCAACCGCGGGCCCCTCGCACCAGCCGTCGCCGGCGGCTGGGCAGCAGTTGAGTCCCTCCTCGTCCACCCCGACGACCCCCGGGGCGACGGAGAACGATCCGGGAAGGCCGTCGCCGCCGACCGGATGGCGTCCATCATCGCCTGCTCCTGGCCCCGCGCCGAGCTGACCACGCTGGCCCACCGCCACGCCCCAGCCCAGCCAGACGCCCTCTCCGAGGCCGTCGCGGCCTGCACCGCCAACCGCGAACGCGCCCGCCTCGTCGCCGACGCCCTACGCGCAGGAGGCCCCGAAGCCCTCGCCCTGAAGTACACCGCCGCCGCCCAGCGCATGGCTGCACTCGTACAGAATCCCGGCAAGCAACTCGCCGAGGTCAACCACGCGTTCCGCATCGCCATGCGCCGCCTCTACCGCACCCGCAACATCATCCTCCACGGCGGTGCCACCCAAGGCGTAGCCCTGGACGCCTCCCTACGAACAGCCGCTCCCCTTCTGGGCGCCGGCCTCGACCGCATCGTCCACGCCTCCTACACCGAGGAACTCGACCCGCTCGACCTTGCCGCCCGCGCCGAAGTCGCCCTCCAACTCGTCGACGGCGAAACCGGCCTGGCCACCGTCGACCTTCTCGAACCGCCTCGCTGAGCACGGTCGGGGTGGGTACTGCAAGTGGAATGGAGCTCCTCGTGTCGAGTTCAGCGCGCGCGAGGCGGCATCACCCGTGCGTGGAGCAGGGCGGCGCGGGTTAGCTCGCTGCCCTGCTTGTGGTCCTCGTTGAACAGGGCGGTCAGGCCTGTTGCCGCGCGAGTTTGTCAGCCCGTCGCCGTGCGAGGCCGGTAGCGAATGGCCGCGTGTAGGCTCAGCGGTCGATGTGCATGGTGACGTACATGTCCCCCGGCGCGCCGCCGTGCTTCCCCGGCTCGCCCAGCTCCCTGATCCGGATCTCCTTGCCGTCCCGGAGCCCCGCAGGAATGCGGACCTTGCAGGTGCCCTGCTCGCGGACGACACTGCCCTCCCCCTTGCAGGTGGTGCAGGCCCGGGCCGTTTTCTCGTCTGTCCTGGTGGCGCACACGGGGCAGGCTTTGTGGGCGGTGATCCGCAGCGGGATGATCGCTCCGTCTGTGGCTTCCGCCCGGCTGACAGATATGTCGTGTGCGATGTCCCGGCCGCGGTTGGGTGGTGTGGCCCCGAAATGGCGGTCGTTGATCTCGTTGAGTGCGGCCCAGACCTTTCCAGCGGAGGTCGGCCGCTGCGCCGGGTCCTTGGCCAGGAGTCGGGTGACGAGCCGCTCCAGCTCATTCATCACGCGGATCACGGCTGCCAATATACGTCGATCAAGCTCACAACTCGCCTACTGCGAGCGGGGATCCAGGCGTCCATGGGCTCGATCGGGGACTCGTACGATAACGCCCTCGCGGAGAATCTTTGGATGCTGATCAAGACGGAGTGCATCCGCGGCCGGGTCTTCACCACCCGATCCGAGGCCAACCTCACGCTCTTCGAATACATCGACGGCTTCTATAACTTAAGATTTAACCTTTGCGA
>NZ_JAFMPZ010000630.1 GCF_017353455.1 Streptomyces laculatispora | reverse complement strand
GAACGGGCGAACGGGCGAACGATCGGGTGATCGGGTGGTCGGGCGAGCGGCGGTCGGATGGATGCATGGATGGGAGAGGGTGCCGGATGAGTGATGACCTTGCAGGCCGCGATGGAGTGGTGCGGTTCTGGGAACGGCTCGGGCTGCCGGGGCTCATCGACGTCCATACGCACTTCATGCCGGAGCAGGTGCTGCGCAAGGTCTGGGCCTACTTCGACTCAGCCGGTCCGCTGACCGGGATGGAGTGGCCGATCGCCTACCGGCACGACGAGGACGAGCGGCTCGCGCTGCTCCGTTCGTTCGGCGTGCTCCGGTTCACCTCGATGCTCTACCCGCACAAGGCGGGCATGGCGGCCTGGCTGAACGGCTGGGCGGCCGGGTTCGCGGACCGGGTGCCCGACTGTCTGCACACCGCCACCTTCTTCCCCGAGGAGGGCGTGGAGCGGTACGTGGCGGAGGCGGTCGGGGCCGGGGCGCGGGTCTTCAAGTCGCATCTGCAGGTCGGGGCGTACGACCCGAACGATCCGCTGCTGGAACCCGTGTGGGGGCTGCTCGCCGAGGCCGGGGTCCCGGTCGTGATGCACTGCGGGTCCGGGCCCGCGCCCGGGAAGCACACCGGGCCACAACCGGTCGGCCGGCTGCTCGCCAGGCATCCCCGGCTGCGGCTGATCGTGGCGCACATGGGGATGCCGGAGTACACGGAGTTCCTGGCGCTCGCGGAGGCGTACCCGGAGGTGCGGCTCGACACGACGATGGTGTTCACCGACTTCACGGAGGACTTCACCCCCTTCCCGGTGGCGGAGCGGGGGCGGCTCGCGGCCCTCGGGGACCGGATCCTGCTGGGGACGGACTTCCCGAACATCCCGTATCCGTACGCCCATCAACTGCACGCCCTGGAGCGGCTGGAGCTCGGGGACGACTGGCTGCGGGCGGTCTGCCACGACAACGCGAAGGCGTTGTTCGACTGCTGACGCGGTGCGGGCCTGGGCCGCGGGCCCAGGGCGGTCCCTCTTCCCGCGCCTTTCTCAGGGAATTCACAGAATCGGGAAAGAACTCTCTCAGAGGCGTCTCACAGGGTTGGGGCATGACGACGACGACCTCGCCCCAGGGGCGTACCGAACTGCTCAGGCCGGACCGCAGCCCCGTCCGGGTCCTGGTCGTGGACGACGAGGCCCCGCTGGCCGAACTGCTCTCCATGGCGCTGCGTTACGAGGGCTGGGAGGTGCGCAGCGCCGGGGACGGCACCGGTGCCGTCCGTACCGCCCGTGACTTCCGGCCCGACGCGGTGGTCCTCGATGTGATGCTGCCCGACATGGACGGGCTCGCCGTCCTCGGCAGACTGCGCCGGGAGCTCTCCGACGTACCGGTGCTGTTCCTGACCGCGCGGGACTCCGTCGAGGACCGGATCGCCGGGCTCACGGCGGGCGGCGACGACTACGTCACGAAGCCGTTCAGCCTGGAGGAGGTCGTGGCCCGGCTGCGCGGGCTGATCCGGCGCTCCGGTACGGCGGCGGTGCGCAGCGAGTCGACGCTCGCCGTCGGCGACCTGATGCTGGACGAGGACAGCCACGAGGTGAGCCGGGGCGGCGCCAACATCCACCTCACCGCGACCGAGTTCGAGCTGCTGCGCTTCCTGATGCGCAATCCGCGCCGGGTGCTGAGCAAGGCGCAGATCCTGGACCGGGTCTGGAACTACGACTTCGGTGGCCAGGCCAACGTGGTCGAGCTCTACATCTCGTACCTGCGCAAGAAGATCGACGCCGGCCGGACGCCGATGATCCACACCCGGCGCGGGGCGGGGTATCTCATCAAGCCCGGTGAGTAGGTGGGAGAGCAGCCCCGCGAGCAGCCCGGTGAAACGGCTGGTGAGGTTGTGGAAGGGGCCGTGGACGCTGCGGACCCGGCTCGTCGTCTCCGCGGTGACGCTGATCGCGGTCGTCGCGGCCGTGATCGGCTCGGTCACCGCCATCGCCTTCCACAGCTATATGTACGGCAAGCTCGACGACCAGCTGCGTGACATCGCCGTCCGGGCCGAGCGGATGCCGGGTGCGCCCGTACCCGGTGGGCTCAAGGGCAAGGAACCGCTCGGATTCATCGGCGGGGGAGGCCAGCCCCTCAATACGTTCGGCGTCGTCCTCGCGGACGGCGCGGTCACCGATTCGGTGGTCGTGAAGGACGGCGGGCCCGGCGTGCAGCCGAGCAACGAGCCGCTGACCGGGGCCCAGCAGGATGTCCTGGAGGCGGCCGGAGTCCGCGCGGACCGCAACGCGTACGACGTCGAGCTGCCCGGACTCGGCGGCTACCGGGTGGAGGCCGTCCCCATGAGCGACGGCACGACCGTCCTCGTCGGGATTCCCACCGCCGAGGTGAGCAAGGCCCTCAGCACCCTGATCCTCGTCGAGGTCTGTGTGACCGGGGCCGGGCTCATCGCCGCCGGGATCGCGGGCGCCGCCATGGTCACGGTCGCCCTGCGGCCACTGCGCCGGGTGGCCGCCACCGCGACGCGCGTCTCCGAAATACCGCTGCACAGCGGCGAGGTCGCGCTCTTCGAACGGGTTCCCGGGGCGGAGGCCGATCCGCGGACCGAGGTCGGCCAGGTCGGCGCGGCGCTCAACCGGATGCTGGGCCATGTCGGTTCGGCCCTGGACGCGCGGCAGAAGAGCGAGATGCGGGTCCGGCAGTTCGTCGCCGACGCCAGCCACGAGCTGCGCACCCCGCTCGCCTCGATCCGCGGATACGCCGAACTGACCCGGCGCGGCCGGGAGAGCACCGGCCCCGACACCCGGCACGCGCTGGGGCGGATCGAGTCGGAGGCCGAACGCATGACGGGCATGGTGGAGGATCTGCTGCTGCTCGCCAGGCTGGATGCCGGACGGCCGCTCTCGTACGAGAGCACCGATCTGTCACCGCTCGTCATCGACGCGGTGAGCGACGCCCGCGTCGCGGGCCGGACGGCCTCCCCGGACGGGCCCGGACCCACGCATCACTGGCGCCTTGAGCTGCCCGAGGTGCCCGCGACCGTACGGGCCGATCCGACCAGGATCCAGCAGGTGCTGGTCAACCTGCTGGCCAACGCCCGTACGCACACCCCGCCCGGGACCACGGTCACGGCCCGGGTGCGCGCGGGGGCCGGGTATCCGTGGGTCACCCTGGAGGTCCAGGACAACGGGCCCGGCATCCCGCCGGAGCTGCTGCCGCACGTCTTCGAACGGTTCGCGCGCGGGGACGCCTCGCGCTCCCGGCACGCCGGGTCGACGGGGCTCGGTCTCGCCATCGTGCAGGCCGTCACCGCCGCGCACGGCGGGCTCGCCGAGGTGCGTTCGGTGCCGGGGGACACGGTGTTCGCCGTCCATCTGCCGGCGGACCCCGGGTACGGGGACGGCCCGGTCCAGGGACCTGCGAACGCCCTGGCAGAACATCGCGCGGGCGGCGGCCCGGAGCACTCACAGGGGGACCACAGGCTCAGCACACGGGTGTGACAGCGCGGTTGGCGAGTGTCGATGTCATGCGAACCGACACTCCTTGGGGCACCCTGCCGGCCCGGGAACACCTCCTGGCCGGCGCGGGCGATGTGGCAGGTGCCCCCGTACTCGATGTGGTGGTACCCGTCTACAACGAGGAGAAGGACCTCGAACCGTGTGTGCTGCGGCTGCACGACCATCTGGCGCGCACCTTCCCGTACGACTTCAGGATCACGGTCGCGGACAACGCGAGCACCGACCGGACCGCGCAGGTGGCGCGGCGGCTCGCGGCGGTGCTTCCCCGGGTGCGGTCCTTCCGGCTGGAGGAGAAGGGCCGGGGACGGGCGCTGCGCACGGTCTGGTCGCACTCGGACGCCCCGGTCCTCGCGTACATGGACGTGGATCTCTCCACCGATCTGAACGCGCTGCTCCCGCTGGTCGCCCCGCTGATCTCCGGCCACTCCGACCTGGCCATCGGCTCGCGTCTCGCCCGCAGTTCGCGGGTGGTGCGGGGGACGAAGCGGGAGTTCATCTCGCGGGCGTACAACATCATCCTGCGCTCGTCGCTGGCCGCCCGGTTCAGTGATGCGCAGTGCGGGTTCAAGGCGATCCGCCGCGATGTCGCGCAGCGGCTGCTGCCGATGGTCGAGGACACCGGCTGGTTCTTCGACACCGAGCTACTGGTGCTCGCCGAGCGGGCCGGGCTGCGCATCCACGAGGTGCCGGTCGACTGGGTCGACGACCCCGACTCGACGGTCCACATCGTGCGGACCGCCACCGACGACCTGTTGGGCGTCTGGCGGGTCGGGCGCGCGCTGGCCGTCGGCGCGCTGCCGCTGGACCGGCTGGCCCGGCCCTTCGGCGACGACCCGCGCGACCGGGGGATCGGCGGGGTGCCGGGCGGACTGGCCCGGCAGCTGGTCGGGTTCTGCGTCGTGGGCGCCCTCTCGACCCTCTTCTACCTGGCCCTGTACTCGCTGTTCCGGCTGGGTGCCGGTCCGCAGATCGCCAACGGGGGCGCGCTGCTGGTGTCGGCCGTCGCCAATACGTCGGCCAACCGGAGGCTCACGTTCGGGGTGCGCGGCCGGGGCGGAGCCATACGCCACCAGGTACAGGGCCTCGTGGTGTTCGCCATCGGCCTCGCGCTGACCAGCGGTTCGCTGGCCGCGCTGGGGGCGGCGACCGGAGCGCCCTCGCACTCCACCGAGCTCGCCGTGCTCATCGCGGCCAACCTCGCGGCAACGGTGCTGCGCTTCCTGCTCTTCCGCGCCTGGGTCTTCCCGAACCGCGACGGCCGTGAGCACGGCCCGGACCGCGCTGCCGCGGTTCCGGCCTCCGCGCTCGCGGACCCTGCCCCTGTCCCCGCTC
>NZ_JAFMPZ010000629.1 GCF_017353455.1 Streptomyces laculatispora | reverse complement strand
TTCCCGCACCCCGTGCCCTCACCCGATCCGCTCCAGCCGGCGGATCGGCCGGGCCGCCAGCAGCACGCCCACCGCCAGCATATTGATCACCGCACCGGCCAGCAGCACCTCCGGTGCGCCCACCCGGTCCGCGACCGGTCCCGCCAGTGCCCGGCCCGCCGCCAGCATCAGCAGCGATCCGGCCACGTCGTACGCGTGCAGCCGGTTCAGTGCCTCCGGCGGCACGTGTGTCTGGACGGTCGTCGACCACATCACCAGCCAGAACGCGAACGCCGAGCCCGCGATGAACTGACCGGCGCCCAGCGCGAACACGGGCAGCCCGAGCCCCAGCACCAACAGGTTCACGCACACCCCGGTCAGGGCCACGGCGCCCGCCGCCAGCGGGCGGCGTGGCCGCAGCCGCAGGGCGAGCAGGCCGCCGACGACACTGCCCGCGCCGTTCACCGCCATCATCGCGCCGTACGTCCCCGAGCCGTGCGCCTCGGTGACCTCGACGGCGGTCAGCGGGAGCATCGGACCGAGCACGCTGAAGCCGTACACCGTCCAGATCGCGATCACCCCCCACAGCCAGCTGCGCGCCCGGAACTCGTGCCATCCATCGACCAGTTCGGCGACGAACGTGCCGCGCACCGCCTCGTCCGACGGCGCCGGGGCAAGCCGCAGCAGGAAGAGGCAGATGCCGGAGACCAGGAACGTCGAGGCGTTCGCCGCGTAGACCGCGCCGGCGCTCGCCAGCCCGACGAGCACGCCCGCGAACGCCGGTCCCGCCATGGTCATCAGCGCCTCGGAGACGCGGAGCACCGCATTGCCGCGCTGCACGTCCCTGGCCACCCGCGGCACGGTCGAGGCGACCCCCGGCTGGAAGAGCGCCGCCCCCACGCCGGCCACCGCGCTCAGCGAGTACACCGCCCACAGCGGCGGGTTGCCGACGGCGAAGGAGACCGCGAGCGCCGAGGCGCCGATCAGCCGCAGCGCGTCGGCGATGATCATCATCCGGCGCGGGGTGAACCGGTCCGCCAGCACGCCGCCGAAGAGCACGAACAGCGCCAGCGGCCCCATCCAGGCCGCCAGCGCGTACCCCACCGAGGAGTGCGGTCGCCCCGCCCCCAGCAGGCCGGCGGTGAGCGCCACCGGGATCATCCCGTCGCCGAAGAGCGCCGCGGTACGGGCGACGAAGAAGAGCCGGAAGTTGCGGGTCCAGAGCCGGTCGGGCCCGAGGGACAGGGACGGCAGCGGGGACAACGGGAGCAAGGTGGGCGAATCGCGCAAAGCGCTCTCGCTGTCCACGGCGGGAATGCATGCGCGGTCTGCTGACTTTTCCTTCACACCGATGACATGTATCAGCTTATGGTCTATACCAGCTAGTGGTGAAGGGAGTCCGCCGTGCCACACCGAGTCGTCGTCCTCGCCCTCGATGGGCTGCTGCCCTTCGAACTGGGCATCCCCCAAAGGATATTCGGCCGTTCACTCGGATCCGAGCCGCTCAACCGGGGCCGCAAACTCTACGAAGTCGTGACCTGTTCGATCCGCCCGCCCGGCCGGGTCCGCACCGACGCGGACTTCACGATCACCGTCGAACACGGTCCGGAGGCACTCGCCACCGCCGACACGGTGGTGATCCCCGCCAGCTACGAACTCGGCCCCGTCTACACCGAGGGACGGCTGACCGACGAACTCGCGGCCGCGTTCACCCACATCAGGCCCGGCACCCGGATGGTCTCCATCTGCACCGGTGGCTACGTCCTCGCCGCCGCCGGATACCTCGACGGCCGCCCCGCCACCACCCACTGGTCCTCCGCCGACCACTTCCAGAAGCTGTTCCCGGCGGTCCGGGTCGACCCCGACGTCCTGTTCATCGACGACGGGGACGTCCTGACCTCCGCCGGGGTCGCCGCCGGGATCGACCTCTGCCTGCACATCGTGCGCCGCGACCACGGCACCGCCGTCGCCAACGACGTCGCCCGGCGCACCGTCGTACCGCCACACCGCGACGGCGGCCAGGCGCAGTACATCCAGCGCCCGGTCCCCGACGCCCAGATCGCCGGGACGACCGCCGCACGGGCCTGGGCGCTCGGGCGGCTGGAACGGCCGATCCTGCTGCGCGACATGGCGCAGCAGGAGTCGATGAGCGTACGGACGTTCACCCGCCGGTTCCGTGAGGAGGTCGGGATCAGTCCCGTCCAGTGGCTGACCCAGCAGCGGGTGGAACGGGCGCGTCAGCTGCTGGAGTCCACCGATCTCTCGATCGACCAGGTCGCCCGCGACGCCGGCTTCGGCACGCCCACCTCACTGCGGCAGCATCTCCAGGCGGCGCTGGGGGTGTCACCGACGATGTACCGCCGGACGTTCCGCGCGACGGTGGGAGACCGCTGCTAGCGACATCCCCTGGATCCGGCCAGAACGTGCAGGTCCCAAGGGCCGGCGATCGCCGTCGGCCCTTCGCCGCGTCACTGGACGCGGGACTTCTTCTGTCCGCTGTCCGATTCGTCGTCGTCGTCGGATCCCGGGACATGGACGTCCAGCACGTTGATGTTGATCTCGACGACTTCCAGGCCCGTCATCGTCTCGACCGCGTCCGTCACGTGAGTGCGGATGTTCTTCGCGGCCTCCAGGATGGGGATGCCGTAGTCCACGACGATGTCGACGTCGACGGCTGCCTGCTTCTCACCCACCTCCACCTTGACCCCGCGGCCGGGATCGTTGGAGCGGGACACCTTGTCCTTGACCGCCCCCAGCGCTCGCGAGGCGCCCCGGCCCACGGAGTGGATGCCGTCGGTCTCACGTACGGCTATGCCCGCGATCGTCGAGACCACGGTGTCTGCGATGGTGGTCGTCCCACGGGTTCCCCCGTCTGAATTTCCCGTTCCCAGTGCGGTACCGCCGAGAGTGTCGTTCGTCGCCATGAGTGCCTCACACAGAGTTCCTACGTGAGGGGGCAGATCGGGGACGGCGGACGAATTCCGCTGCCCTGTGCCCCTCATTCCACTGTGCTCCGGAACCCCGGCGTCCGCCATTCGGCTGACGGCCGGCGGATCTTCCGTCAGTCCCGGGGCAGCAGCGTGCCGAGCGGGCCCAGGTCGAGGTTGAGGTCCTCCGGACGCACACCGTGCTGCTCGCACAGCTCTGTCATGCGCTGGTCGAGCAGCATGAGCGTGGTGCCGATCTCGTCCGTCTGCTCGTCGCTGAGGTCCCCCTGCTCGATGCGGCGGATCGCCTGGCGCTCCATCAGCTGACGCAGTAGCTCGACCACGGTGAGGACCAGGGTGACGAGGTCGCGCCCCATCTTCTCCGAGTCCAGGTCGACGCGTGAAGTCGTCACAACGGCCCTCCGTCCGCCCAGGGGGCGGGCACGCGTTCATTGACCGACGACAGCAGGGCGTGCAACGACACGCGTACCAGCGGGACATCGGCGATCGCGATGACCAGATCCCCGCTGACGACCACCCCGGTCGCCAGGACACGGTCCAGGAGGTCGACCAGCGGTACACCGATGGGGCCGCAGAGAGGGCCGGGGTTGTCCCACGGAACGATGTCGCGCGCCACGGCTCACACCTCGCCGACGAAGGAGTAGGGGACCCAGGGGCCGGACAGCTCGATCTGCGCACCGGTCCGTTCGCGCAGGGCCTCCGCGAGCAGGGCCAGTTCCGCCGCCCGGTGCTCGGCCACCAGGTAGGTGGCGTTGAGGACCTGGACGCGGCGGTCGTCCCCGGCTGCCGCCGGGCCGTGCGTCCGGAGCCGCCGGGAGGCGGTGGCGACGCGGTTCATGTCCGCGTCCACGGCTTCGGCGACGCGCAGCGAGTCCTCCTGGCGCTGCTCGCGCCGGGCCTGCAGGTTCCTCTTGCGGTCGAGATAGGCCCGGCCCGCTCCCGGAGCCGGACGGGACGGGCCCGCGGCTGCCTTCGGCTCCTCCGCCGGGCTGCTGTCGCGCTGCTGGGGAGCGTGGGCCGCGTACACCTTCACTCCCCATTCGGCATGCCGCGCGATGCGCTTCAGCGCGGTGTGAAAGCGGGCCGACTCCTTGGTCAGCGCGAGCCCGGCGCTGTCCTCCCCGTGGTACAGCGTGGCCAGGGGCAGGGGAACGGTCGGCGCGTGGGCGGCCACCGCCGACACGACCTCGTGGTGGGCACGGGCGTACCGTTCGAGTTCCGGCTCGTCCGCCAGACGTTCCTGCCAGGCCTCGTCCGTGAACTCAGCCGCCCGAACGGTCTGCACGATCGCCGTCAGGGCCCCGAACGACAGAGGACGTACGGGTGCGTCGCGCGTGACTCCGGGCACTCCGTCAAGAGGCAGCCGGTCCTCGGTCCGGCAGACCGCGTACACGTACAGGGCATTCGCATCCGAAGCCCGGGGGCTGCGCTCCGTCATGTGCCTCTGATCTCCCTCGGATCACTTCTCGGACGTAGACATTTCTTCGGACTTGGACTCAAGCGCGTCCAGGCGTGCGCGCAGTTCACGGTTCTCGTCCTCCAGGGCGTTCCGTGCCGCGTGGGAGCTGAGCGCCGGATCGGTCTCCCACCAGTCGATGCCGGCCTTCTTCGCGGTATCAACAGAGGCCACGAAGAGGCGCAGTCGGATCGTGAGCAACTCGATGTCGAGGAGGTCGATCTTGATGTCTCCGGCGATCACGATGCCCTTGTCGAGGACGCGCTCAAGGATGTCGGCGAGATTCGTGGTCTGCGGCCCGGAGGCGGGGTAGCCACCCTGCCTGAAGTCGAGATCAGTCACGACGAGCCTTTCCCGATGACCGTTTGCCGCGGGCAGCCCGCTTGCGGGGAGGCGCGGCTTCCTCTTCTTCCTCCTCCTCCGGTTCTTCTTCCTCCTCCTCCGGTTCTTCTTCCTCTTCCTCTTCCTCCTCCGGTTCTTCCTCGTCCTCGTCCTCGTCCTCGTCCTCGTCCTCGTCGTCTACCAGTTCCTCGTCGTCGTCGTAGTCCTCGTCCTCGTAGTCCTCGTCCTCGTCGTCCCCCTCTTCGCCGCCCTCCTCGTCCTCGTCCTCGTCCTCATAGCCGTCCTCGTCCTCGTTCTGGTTCTCCTCCTCTTCCATGGCGTCCTCGTGGGTCACCACGACCTCTCCGTCGCGGATCTCGCCGCGCCACCCGTCGGGCTCCTCCTCGGTGAGGGTGACGTAGCGCTGGAAGTGCTTGAAGTCCAGTCGCATACGGCGCCCCTGAGCACGCCAGAGGTTGCCCGTCTTCTCGAAGAACCCGGACGGGTAGTACTCGACGACCAGGACGATGCGGGTGAGGCTCGGGGCCAGTTCGTGGAAGCTCACGGCGCCGCGCGTGGTGCCCTTCGCCCCCTCGGACGTCCAGACGATCCGTTCGTCGGGCACCTGTTCCTGAACGGTCGCCTTGAAGCTGCGCGAGGAGGGCCCGACCTTGACCTTCCAGTCGCTGGTCATCTCATCGCCCATCGAGACGTCACGCACGCCCTTGGCGAAGCTGCTGAACTGGTCGTACTGAGTCCAGTAGTCGTAAGCCGTACGCAGGGGCACGCCCACATCGAGCACCTCGATGATGTTCATGACCTTGCTGCCACTCGATTTGCGCTTGCCCTTTCCTCCGCCGAAGGCCTCCTTGGCCTTGTCCACGACGTTGTCCTTGACACCCTTCGCCTTCTCCGAGACGAACGCCTTCACCGGCGAATCGCCCTTGAGGATGCGCGAACCCATCGCGGGAAGTTCTCCGCCGTTCTCGGCGACGTCGGTCAGCCGGCCCGTGACATCGGTCAGCTTCTCGCCCGCCTTCTCGGAGAGCTTGTCCACCTGGGCGCTGAGGAAGTTGCCCAGCTCGCCACGGAGCCTGCCCATTCCCGTCTCTTCTTCCTCGCCCTCGTCTGCCTCGGGCTCCTTGTTCTCCGTCTTGGCCATGACGCGCTACCTCCGGCCGCTTGAACGCTTGGATGCGGTGCGCTTGCCCGGCGATGTCTTCTTCGCGGCCGTCTTCTTCGCCGCCGTCTTCTTCGCAGCGGTCTTCTTGGCCGCGGTCTTCTTGGCCGGGGGCGCCTTCTTCGCCGCGGTCTTCTTGGCGGCCGTCTTCTTCGCAGCGGTCTTCTTGGCCGGGGCCTTCTTGGCCGGGGCCTTCTTCGCCGCGGTCTTCTTCGCGGGAGCCGCCTTCTTTGCCGTGCTCTTCCTCGCCGCGCTCCTCTTCGCCCCGGAGTCCTTGTCAGCACCGCTCCTGGCCGACCGGGACGGGGTCCGCCGGGAGGGCCGATGCCTCGGCTGCGGCTTCTCCGGCTCTTCCTCGGGCTCCTCTTCCTCTTCCTCTTCCTCCTCACCCTCTTCCTCGTCTTCGCCCTCCTCGGGCTCCTCTTCTTCCTCTTCCTCCTCTTCCTCCTCTTCGCCTTCGGGCTCGTACTCTTCTTCGTCCTCGTACTCCGCGCCCTCGCCGTCCGGAGCCTCTTCGTACTCGTCCTCGTACTCGTCCTCTTCGCCCTCGTCCTTCCGAGGTTCGATGAGACGGGCCGTGCGGTCGCCGATCGCATCGGCCAGCGAGCTCACGCCTCGGTTGGCCGCCGCGGTCATCGCCTTGCGTCCCGCGTCGAGGACCTCGCCCCTGAGCTGATCCTGCAGTTCCGCGAACTGGGGAACCTCTCCCAGCCGGCGCATGCCCTCCGCGGCGAGCTGACGGGGTTCCAGGCCGAACCGTCTGCCGGCCAGGTACGTCGCCACGGTCAGGGCAAGCCGCCCCTTCTTCGTCCGACCCAGCACATAGCCGCCCACTACTGCGGCGGCCAGGGTCACCTTGGCCTGGTCATCCATGAGCACGTCACCTCTGATCGATCTGTGCCGGGCCGACCCGTGCGGCATGCAGCCGGTCAAGCAACCGTTCCTCTTGCCGTTCGAATTCCTCCAGGGTGATGTCGCCGGATTCGTATTCCTGGTTGAGAAAGGCCAGTTGCGCCCGCAGTACGGCAGGGTCGTGCAGCTCCCGCTCAGCGGCGTCGTTGAGCTTCTCCGCCACCCAGACCACGCCGCGCACAGGCGCGATGGGAAGCGTGAGCAAGCCGGTGATCAGCCCCATGTCACGCCCCGCCCACGAGCACGGAACGGGCCTCGGGCCCGACGAAGCTGTAGCAGGGCAGCGGACCGGCCAGGCGGAGCTCCACGTGGTCCCGGTGGGCGTCCGCGAAGTGCCGGGCGTTCGCCAGGAAGGTTTCACTGGCGCCGCGTTCGACGAGGAAGGACACGTTGAGCACGCAGCCCGGAACCTCAGGTCCTGCCGCGACGGCACGGGAGCCGGGGGTGAGTTCCCGCAGAACGCGCTGGCCGGCTGCTGTCGCCCTGCGGGCGAGCGCTGCGGCGACGGCTTCACCCAGCCGGAGACTGGCCTCGTAGCCGGGGCGCCTTCGCACCGCCTCGCGCAGCCGCCGTACGGTCTTGTCCTCGGCGACGAGAGCGGCCAGCGCGTTCTGCGCCGGAAGCGCTTTGACGTTGATCTCGAAGCGGCCGGACAACTGCTCCAGGGTGGCGGCGTGGTCGGCTTCGGCGCCGGCCAGCTGTCGCAGGACGGTCTCTTCGTCAGGGGCGACCATGCCGAAGCGCATGGGCAGCACCGGCCCCTCGTCCGCCAGGCGCATCAGCAGTTCCTGGTGCGCCAGCAGGTCGCGGCGTCGCGCGCGCAATCCGGGCGCCGCGTCGCTGACAACCGCGTCGAGCCCGCCCGTGGTGATGGTCCGCAGGACGGCAGGAGGGGACCCCACTCCGCCGATGCCCTTCGGGAGCTTCGTTCCCGCGCGCATGACGGCGTAGACGTAGACCCCGTCGGCTGCCATGGTCATGCCGCCACGCGTCGGCGCCGGCTCTGGCTGCTGCGGGCCGGGGCTCGCCGCTTCTTCGGGCGTTCGTGCTGCTCGTCCTCGTCCTCGTCGTCGGACTTGTCGTCGCCGCCACCCACCGCCTTGCGCACGGTGTCACCCATGGTCTCGGCGGCCTTACGAACCTTGCGCTTGCCGACGGACTTGGCCACACCGCCACTGAGCAGCTCGGGGACGGTGGTGCTGCCGGAATCGCGTTCGAGGTCGAGCCTGTTGCAGGCCTCGGCGAACCGGAGGTACGTGTCCACACTCGCGACGACGATGCGCGCGTCGATCTTCAGGATCTCGATGCCGACGAGCGACACCCGGATGAATACGTCGATCACCATGCCGCGGTCAAGAATCAATTCCAGTACGTCGTACAGCGTGCCGGCGCGCGGCGGGCAGGCCACTACCTCGTCGGAGTAAGTGGTCGCGCTCATGGAATGTCCTTCCAGCAGGGGGAGCGAACACGGTCATTCGTCGGCGGAACCCCGCCGGTACCGGCGG
>NZ_JAFMPZ010000375.1 GCF_017353455.1 Streptomyces laculatispora | reverse complement strand
ACGACCGGTCCGGCCCCGCGCCCGCGTGTCCGCTGCCGTGCGCGGGGGCGGACCGGTCGTCCGCAGGGTCGTTCAGCCGACCAGCTCCACGGGGTGGCGCCCGGCCGGCGCCCAGCAGCGGATGATGTCGCGCACCGACACGACACCGACCGGACCGATGTCGTCCAGCACGATCAGATGCCGGAAGCCGCCGTGCGTCATGGCCATGGCCGCCTCCTCCAGGGTCCAGGCGGGCGCGGCGAAGACCACGTCGGTGGTGGTGTGGGTGGCGGCTGTCTCGACGTCGGGGTTCTGGCCCGATCCGACCGCGTTGAGGATGTCGCGCTCAGTGAGAATGCCGAGACCGCAGGTGTCCGGGTCGTGGACGACGGCTGCTCCGACACGGCGTACCGACATCAGCCGGGCTGCCTGGCGGAGGGTGTGGGTCGGGCCGATGGTGAGGACCACCGTGCTCATGGCGTCACGGACGAGCATGAAGGGAGCCACCTCCTTCGTGAAGCGACTGCGTGAGCCGTTTCACAAGTTCACAAGTGGGGGGACTCTTAGAGTCGCACTGTTGAGGGGCGGCAACAAGGGGTGGTGAAGATCGTTCGAGGGGCGTGCGGTGGTGCGGCACGCCCCTCGTGGTTCCGGCGCGCCCCCTGAGGCGTCCGGTATCGCCGTTGCTGTTCAGGCGGTTGGCCCGTACCGGCGGGGTTCTCTCCGGCGGATTCCGCTCGGGCCGGGGTCAGTAGCGCTGGTTCAGATATCCCAGCAGTTCGTGGTGGAGCGTCCCGTTCGAGGCCGCCGCGTTGCCGCCGCCCGGTCCGGAGACCCCGTCCAGGCTGGTGAACCGGCCGCCCGCCTCCTCCACGATGATCGCGTTCGCCGCCATGTCCCAGAGCGAGAGCTCCGGCTCGGCACAGATGTCGACCGATCCCTCGGCGACCATCATGTACGGCCAGAAATCCCCGTACCCGCGGGTACGCCAGCAGGCCCGGGTCAGATCCATGAAGCCGTCGAGCCGGCCCTGCTCCTCCCAGCCGGTCAGGGAGGAGTACGCGAGCGACGCGTCCGCGATGCGCTCCACCTTCGACACGTGCAGCCGGGACGCCGAGGTCAGGCTGCGGCCGGAGAACGCCCCCGCGCCCTTCGCCGCCCACCAGCGCCGGTTCAGCGCGGGCGCGGACACCAGGCCGACGACCGGCTGGAAACCGTCCTCACCGGCCTCCATCAGCGAGATCAGCGTCGCCCAGACCGGCACACCGCGTACGTAGTTCTTGGTCCCGTCGATCGGGTCGATCACCCAGCGCCGGGGGCCGGTCCCCTCGATGCCGTACTCCTCGCCCAGAATCGCGTCGCGTGGGCGGGCCCGGTGCAGGTGGCCGCGGATCAGCTCCTCGGCGGCCTTGTCGGCCTCGGTCACCGGCGTCATGTCCGGCTTCGTCTCGACCTTCAGGTCCAGAGCCTTGAACCGGTCCATCGTCGTCGCGTCGGCGGCGTCCGCCAGCACGTGGGCGAGGCGCAGATCATCGTGGTAATCGGGCATGACCGTCACAGTATCGACCGCAGGTGAACACAGCCACCAGGGCCCCGGACGCCGCCTGGACCCTTGACAGTGCGGGGGTGCGCGTCAACTCTGAAACACAGGCCCCGGCGTGGGAGGCAACGATGCCGACAGCGCGAGAAGCACTGCTGGACGCCGCCCACGCGGCCCTGGCCACCCGGCCCTGGCCGGCCGTGCGGATGGTCGATGTGGCAGCTGCCGCCGAGGTCTCCCGGCAGACCCTCTACAACGAGTTCGGCAGCAAGGACGGACTGGCCCGCGCCCTGGTCCGACGGGCCGCTGACGCCTATCTGGCCGGCGTCGAGCGGGCGCTGGGAACGGCCGGCGGCACCGGCGACAGACTGGCCGCCACCGCCGCCTGGACGGTCCGGGCCACCCGGACGAACGCACTGGTCAGAGGGTTGCTCACGGGTTGCTGGGAGGACCGGTTACCGCGCCCCGCCTGCTCCGCCCGCCCGGTCCGGCCGCCCGGCTCGCCCGTACCGGCGCAGCGCCGGGCCGACGCCGGACCGCCGACGCCCGCCGAGCTGCTCGGCCAGGTCAGGGACCGCGCGGTGGCCGCCCTGGACGGGGGACGCCCGCCGCACGACCCGGCGGCCCTGGCCGTGACCTGCGAACTCGCGCTGCGGCTCGCCCTGTCGTACGCACTGGTGCCCCCGCACCCCGAAGTGGCGGGGGACGGGGCGCCGCTGGTGCGGGATGTGGTGGAGCGGGCTCCGGATTCCGTGACGTGAGCCGGCCGGTCTCAGTGCGAGGACCCCGAGAGCTGGAGCCCGATCACGCCGAGGATCACCAGCGAGATCGAGACCAGCTTGAGCGTGGAGACCACGTCGTCGAGGAAGATCATGCCGTAGATGGCGGTCCCCGCCGCGCCGATGCCGGTCCACACCGCGTAGGCGGGCCCGACGTCGAGCTTCTTCAGCGACAGGGTCAGCAGACCGAAGCTGCCGAGCGCGAAGACGCAGAACGCGATGGTCGGCCAGAGCCGGGTGAAGCCGTGGGAGAGCTTCAGGCAGACGGCGAAGCCGGTCTCCAGAAGTCCCGCGACCACGACCAGCAGCCACGCCATCGTCAGTGCCCCTCCCGCGTCGGTGACCGCCTCGTACCGCTGGGCGTGATTCGTGATTATGCATTTACCAGTGGCGAGTGATCGCAAACGTGCGCGATCAGTCGCCTTCGCGTCGCTCCCGGGTGGAGAGCAGCCGGCGCAGCGAGTCCAGCCGGGCCGGATCGGCGTGCCCCTCCGCCACCCAGGCGTCCAGCGCGCATTCCGGTTGCAGGCTGTCGTGGGTGCAGCCGCGCGGGCAGCCCTCGGTGCCGGGCTGGAGGTCGGGGAAGGCGTGGATGACCCGGGACGGGTCGATGTGGTGCAGGCCGAAGGAGCGGACGCCGGGGGTGTCGACCACCCAGCCCCGGTAGTCCGGCAGCGGCAGCGCCAGGGCCGAGGTGGTGGTGTGGCGGCCGCGCCCGGTGACCGCGTTGACCACTCCGGTCGTACGCCGTCTGTCCTTCGGCACCAGGGCGTTGACCAGCGTGGTCTTCCCGACGCCGGAGTGCCCGACGAAGGCCGTGATCCGGTCGTGCAGCTGCTCGCGGACCCGCTCCGCGGCGTCGCCGTTCTCCAGCTCCTCGCGGTTGGTGACGATGAACGGCACACCCAGCGGGGTGTACGCCTCCAGCAGCTTGTCCGGGGAGGCCAGATCGGACTTGGTCAGCACCAGGAGAGGGGAGAGCCCGCCGTCGTACGCGGCGACCAGACAGCGGTCGATCATGCGCGGACGGGGTTCCGGATCGGCCAGCGCGGTGACGATCGCGAGCTGGTCGGCGTTGGCGACGACCACCCGCTCGAACGGATCGTCGTCGTCCGCCGTCCGGCGCAGCACCGAGCGGCGTTCCCCGATGCGGACGATCCGGGCGAGGGTGTCCTTGTCGCCGGACAGATCACCGACGATGGAGACGGTGTCGCCCACCACCGCGGCCTTGCGGCCCAGTTCGCGGGCCTTCATCGCGACGACCGTGCGGCCCTCGACGAGACAGGTGAGGCGGCCGCGGTCCACGGTGAGGACCATGCCGTCCTCGGCGTCCTCGTGCTTGGGGCGGATATGCGTACGAGGCCGGTTGCCCTTGCGGTTGGGGCGGACCCGGATGTCGTCCTCGTCGGGGTTCTTGCCGTAGCGGCGCATGTCTCAGGCCCCGAGCATTCGGGTCCACATCTGCGGGAAGTCCGGCAGGGTCTTGGCGGTGGTCGCCACGTTCTCGATCTCCACTCCGGGGACGGCAAGGCCGATGACCGACCCAGCGGTGGCCATCCGGTGGTCGTCGTACGTATGGAAGGTACCGCCGTGCAGCGGTCGCGGCCGGATGTGGAGGCCGTCCGTGGTCTCGGTGACCTCGCCGCCCAGCTCGTTGATCTCCTTGGTGAGCGCGGCCAGCCGGTCCGTCTCGTGCAGCCGCAGATGGGCCACGCCGCTCAGGGTGGAGGGGGAGTCGGCCAGGGCCGCGACCGCCGCGATGCCGGGGGTCAGCTCGCCGACCTCGCCGAGATCGACGTCGATGCCGTGGATCCGGCCGGAGCCGGTGAAGGTGAGTCCGTGCTCGGTCAGCTCGCAGCTGCCGCCCATGGCGGTGAAGATGTCGCGCAGCGCGTCACCGGGCTGTGTGGTGCGCAGCGGCCAGTCCGGCACGGTGACCCGGCCGCCGGTGACCAGCGCCGCGGCCAGGAACGGCTGGGCGTTGGAGAGGTCGGGCTCGATGGTCAGGTCCCGGCCGAGCAGTGCCGAGGGGGAGACCCGCCAGACGTTCGCTTCGCCGCCCGTCTCCGGCTCGTCGACCTGGGCGCCGACGGCTCGCAGCATGTCGACCGTCATCCGGATGTGCGGCATGGACGGGAGCCGGGCGCCGGTGTGACGCACCTCCACGCCCTGGTTGAAGCGCGGCGCCGACAGCAGCAGCGCCGAGACGAACTGGGAGGACGAGGACGCGTCGATCGCGACCGGGCCGCCGTCCAGCGCGCCGCCGCCGTGCACGGTCATCGGCAGCGAGCCGCGGCCGTCGTCGTCGATCCGGGCGCCCAGCACCCGCAGGGCGTCGATCACCCCGTTCAGCGGGCGCTCGTAGGAGCGCAGGTCGCCGTCGAAGTGGACCGGGCCGTCGGCGAGGGCCGCGACCGGGGGCAGGAAGCGCATGACCGTGCCGGCGTTGCCGACATCGATGGTGACCGGGCCGTGCAGACCGGCCGGGATGACCCGCCAGGCCTCGCCCGAGCCGTCCGGGCCGCCCGCGGCCGACGAGCTGGAGGACACCGTCTCCTCGATGCCGACGCCCATCGCGCGCAGCGCGTCGGCCATCAGCAGGGTGTCGCGGGAGCGCAGCGGGCGGCGCAGCCAGCCGGGCTCCGAGGAGAGCGCGGCCAGCACCAGCGCGCGATTGGTGACCGACTTCGATCCGGGCACGGTGACGGTCGCTTCGACGGCTCCGCTCGCGTGAGGGGCGGGCCAGAGGG
>NZ_JAFMPZ010000628.1 GCF_017353455.1 Streptomyces laculatispora | reverse complement strand
TCAATCGCCGGAGGGGCTTGAGTTGGCCGGCTGAGGGGCCTGAGCTGCGCGGCTGAGGTGGATTGCGCGAGGGGCTTGAGTTGTTCCGTACCCCCGGTGGCCCCGGGGGCGGTCGGCGTTGATGCTGGGGGCATGGAGAAGAGTGAGGCGGACGGACCCGGGATTCGGGTCGCCTCCGCCGCCGGGCACTGGGTCGTCCTGACGACCGTGCTCGGGTCGAGCATGGCCATGCTCGACTCCACCGTCATCAACGTCGCCCTGCCCCGTATCGGCGAGGACCTCGGCACCGACCTGGCCGCACTCCAGTGGACCGTCAACGCCTACATGCTGACGCTCGCCGGGCTGATCCTGCTCGGTGGGGCGCTCGGTGACCGGTACGGGCGGCGGAGGGTCTTCGTCATCGGGGTCGTGTGGTTCGCCCTCGCCTCGCTGCTCTGCGGCATCGCGCCCAACGCCTTCGTGCTCATCGCCGCCCGCGCCCTCCAGGGCGTCGGCGGGGCGCTCCTCACCCCCGGGTCACTGGCCCTGATCCAGGCGAGCTTCCATCCGGACGACCGGGCCCGCGCGGTGGGGCTGTGGTCCGGGTTCGGCGGGGTCGGGGCCGCCGTCGGGCCGTTCGTGGGCGGCTGGCTCGTCGACGGGCCCGGCTGGCGGTGGGTGTTCCTGCTCAACCTGCCGCTCGCCGCCGTCTGCGTGCCCATCGCCCTGCGCCACGTGCCGGAGTCCCGGAACCCTTACGCGCACGGCCGCTTCGACGTGCTCGGGGCGGCGCTCGGCGCGCTCGCCCTCGCGCTGGTGACGTACGCGCTGATCGAGGCGCCGGGGCTGGGCGCCTCCCCGGCGGTGATCGGGGCGGCGGTGGGCGGGGTGCTGCTCGGCGTCGCGTTCGTCCAGGTCGAGCGGCGGCGGACGTACCCCATGTTGCCGCCGTCGGTGTTCGCCTCCCGGCAGTTCACCACCGTCAACATCGTCACCCTCTGCGTGTACGCGGCGCTCGGCGGCTACTTCTTCCTCTCCGCGATCCAGCTCCAGGTCGTCGCGGGGTACTCGGCGCTCGGCGCGGGTACCGCGCTGCTGCCGACGACCGTCCTGATGCTGCTGTTCTCGGCCAGGTCGGGCGAGCTCGGCCAGCGCATCGGCCCCCGCATCCCGCTCACCGTGGGCCCGCTGATCGCCGCCACCGGAATGCTGCTGATGCTGCGGGTGGGGCCGGGCTCGAACACCGTCACCGGGTACCTGACCGACGTGCTGCCGGCCGTCGCCGTCCTCGGCGTCGGACTGGTCACCCTGGTGGCCCCGCTCACCGCGACCGTCCTGGCCTCCGTGGACACCGGCCGGGCCGGCCTCGCCAGCGGGATCAACAACGCCGCGGCCCGTGCCGCCGGGCTGATCGCGGTGGCCGCGCTGCCGCTGCTCGCCGGGATGGGGCCGGAGGCCTACCGGAACGCCGGGGAGTTCGCCGCGACCTTCCGGCGCGCCATGCCGATGTGCGCCGGGCTGCTGGTCCTCGGCGCGCTGATCGCCTGGTCGACCGTGCGCACGCCCCCCACGGCCGTACGGGACACCGCCCGTCCCGAGTGCGCGGTGCACTGCGGCGTTGCCGCCCCGCCGCTGGAGCCGGCCCCGGAAGCGGCACGCCAGGCGGACGACCCGTGAACGTCCCGGGCGGGCATTGTGCGCCCTTGGTGCCCCGGCGGCGCCGGTGCCAGGCACACTTGGACCCATGTCGATCCACGAGAACCTGCTCGGGGGCCCTGCCCCGACCCACCTGCCCGACGACCCGGGACCGCGCGAGCTGCTCGCGGCGGACGTCGCGCCCGCCGATGTCGCCGCGAAGTACCCGACCTCCTCGCTGGCCTGGGCGCAGCTCGCCGACGAGGCGTTCGAGGGCGGCCGGGTCATCGAGTCGTACGCGTACGCCCGCACCGGCTACCACCGCGGCCTGGACGCACTGCGCCGGGCCGGCTGGAAGGGCCACGGCCCGGTGCCGTTCGAGCACGAGCCGAACCGCGGCTTCCTGCGCGCCCTGCACGCCCTCGCGCGCGCCGCGCAGTCGATCGGTGAGCAGGAGGAGTACGAGCGCTGCTCGTCGTTCCTCCGCGACTCCTCACCGACCGCCGCCGAGACGCTCGGCTAGGGTCTTTCGTTTGGATCAGGCTGGATCAGGGAGCGGGGTCCGGTGCGTGCAGATGCAAGGCGGAGGAGGGAGTCGATGCGGAGCATGGGCGACCGACGACAACACGGCAGGTGCGCGTGCCGGACCCCGCGAGCCCGGCATGATCCAAACGAGAGGCCCTAGCACTTTCCGGGGCCCGCCGGGCCCCTGCCGCGCAGACCCCGCAGCCGTACCACTGCCTGCGGGGTCTGCGCGTCCCCGGGACAGGCGTTTAGGATGCGAGCAGGGGACCGGAGCTCCACCACCTCACGGAAGGGGCGGACCGCTACCCGGAAGCTCGTGTCGAGGAGACAGCAATGTCGACGATTCACCCCGACCCCGAAGCCACCGGTGCGCAGACCCCGCACCTCGACTTCGCGGGAACGACTCCGTACGAGGACTATGTCCAGGCGGATGTCCTGACCCACCTCCAGCACCTTCGCTCCGACGACCCGGGCGAGATGGTCTTCCTGGTCACCACCCAGGTCATGGAGCTTTGGTTCACCGTCATCGTCCATGAGTGGGAGACCGCCGCGCACGCCCTGCGCGAGGACCGGCTGCCGGTCGCGCGCGACGCGCTGAAGCGGTCGGTGCGGGAGCTGGAGGCGCTGAACGCCTCCTGGACGCCGCTCGCCCAGCTCACCCCCGCCCAGTTCAACTCCTACCGGTCCGCGCTCGGCGAGGGCTCCGGCTTCCAGTCGGCGATGTACCGGCGGATGGAGTTCCTGCTCGGCGACAAGTCCGCGTCCATGCTCGTGCCGCACCGGGGCGCGCCCCGCGTGCACGCCGAGCTGGAGAAGGCGCTCGGGGAGCCGGGGCTGTACGACGAGACCCTCGCGCTGCTCGCCCGGCGCGGCCACGCCGTGCCCCGGGCCGTGCTCGGCCGCGACCTCAGCCAGAAGTACGAGCCGTCGCCCGAGGTCGAGGCCGTCTGGGCGGAGATATACGCCAATCCGGACCAGAACGACGATCTGGTCCGGCTCGGCGAGGCGCTCACCGATGTCGGCGAGCTGGTGTGGCGATGGCGCAACGACCACCTCGTCGCCACCCGGCGGGCCATGGGCTCCAAGACCGGAACCGGCGGTTCGGCCGGCGTCGCCTGGCTGGAGAAGCGCGCCACGAAGAACGTGTTCCCCGAGCTCTGGACGGCTCGCAGCCATGTCTGATCTTCAGGAGCGCGCCCAGGCGCTCGACTCCGCCGACGAACTGGCTCCGCTGCGCGAGCTGTTCACGCTCGACGGCACCGTCTACCTGGACGGCAACTCGCTGGGCGCGCTGCCCCGCCACGTGCCCGCCCGGCTGCAGGACGTCCTGACCCGCGAGTGGGGCGAACTGCGCATCCGGTCCTGGGGCGAGAGCGGCTGGTGGACGGCGCCGGAGCGGATCGGCGACCGCATCGCCCCGATCGTCGGGGCGGCCGCGGGGCAGATCGTCGTCGGCGACTCGACGAGCGTGAACGTCTTCAAGGCCGTCGTCGCCGCGACCCGGCTGGCGCCGGAGGGCCGCGACGAGATCCTGGTCGACGCGAACACCTTCCCCACCGACGGGTACATCGCCGAGTCGGCCGCCCGGATGACCGGTCACCGGATCGTCCCCGTGGCCCCCGCCGATGTGCCTGACGCCCTCGGTCCGCGTACCGCGGCCGCCCTTCTCAACCACGTCGACTACCGCACCGGCAGGCTCCACGACCTGCCCGGACTCACCGCCGCCGTGCACGCGGCGGGCGCGATCGCGGTCTGGGACCTGTGCCACAGCGCGGGCGCGCTGCCCGTCGGGCTGGACGCGCACGAGGTGGACCTGGCGGTCGGCTGCACGTACAAGTACCTCAACGGCGGCCCCGGTTCGCCCGCGTACCTGTACGTCGCCGCACGCCATCAGGCGGCCTTCGACTCGCCCCTGCCGGGGTGGACGTCGCACGCCGACCCGTTCGCGATGACCCCCGGGTACGCGCCCGCCGACGGCGCCGTACGGGGCCGGGTCGGGACCCCCGACATCCTGTCCATGCTGGCCCTGGAGGCGTCCCTCGACGTGTGGGACGGGGTCGGGGTCGAGGCGGTACGGGCCAAGTCCCTGGCGCTGACGGACTTCTTCCTGGAGTGCGTCGCGGCGTACGTCCCCGAAGGACGCGTCACCCCGGTCACCCCGGCCGCCCACGCGGAACGCGGCAGCCAGGTCGCGCTGCGGTGCGAGGACGCCGAACCGGTGATGGGCGCGCTCATCGCACGCGGAGTCGTCGGGGATCTGCGCCGCCCGGACGTGCTGCGGTTCGGATTCACGCCGCTGTACGTGGGATTCGCCGACGCGGAACGCGCGGCGCGGCTGCTCGCCGAGGTGTTGGCCGCTCCGGCGGCGTAGGCTCCCTGGTCAGTCCGGCGACCGGCTCGCCCCGGTCGCCGGACGGGTTCCGTGCCCACCCGGGAGTGGGAAGAACGGGGTGCGACGGCCGTCGACGGCGAGGGGTTGCACCGCATGATCTTCGATATTCGCCTTGGCGGTGACGGTGACGGCGGGAGCTGCCCCGCCGGCTACGTGAGGGCCTCGCGCACGGTCCTCGCCGATGTGGTGCGACGCCCGGAGGACCTCCGTGTGCTGTGCGAAGCCGGTTTTCCGCAGGGCCCTTTCCGGATGGCCCCGCCTCTCGCCGCGGACGACTGCGTGGTCGAGACGAGCAGTGTGGTGGGCTTCGGCGAGGTGGTCGAGATCGCGGAGCTGGACTTCGGCGATCTGCTGCTCTTCGGCTCGGTCCAGGGCTGGTACCTCTTCCTCCACCTCGGCGACGGCACGGTGCACGCCTACCCCGACGAGATGGCGCTCTTCGTCGGAGACTTCCGTCCGGTGCACACGGACCTCTCCTCGCTCCGGCACATGCTGGAACTGCTGCACCGGCGCAAGCTGCGGATGAAACGCGAGCGGACCGGCCCCGTCGTCCTCTCGCCGCACGGCGAACTCGACCGCTTCGCCGACGGGATACTGGAGGAGTTCGCCGGTCTCGACCCGCTGGTCTTCTCCGAGGAGGACTCCAGGGAAAGCCCCTGGATCTTCTTCTTCGCCGACCTCCGGAGCGGGATGTACGACCCGTCCTACTAGCGACCCGGCCGGGCGGGTGTCCGCAGTGACCGCCACCGGGGCAGGGAACGCCTCCATACTGATACCGTCCCCGCAGGTCAGCCCAGTTGGGCATTGTCAGGGGACGGTTGGAGCAGCATGTCGGATTCTGCCGCGCGTGATCAGGACGCAGCCGAGACCGAGTCCGCGTTCTCGCATCCGGTGGTCGCCCCCGATGCCTCCGCCGCCTACGGCAGCCACCCGGACCAGACGATCGATTTCTACGCCCCGCACGACGGACGCACCGGCGCG
>NZ_JAFMPZ010000374.1 GCF_017353455.1 Streptomyces laculatispora | reverse complement strand
GCGGACCAGGACGCGCTGTTCACACCGGTGCTGGGACGGTCCCGGCACCGTTGGCCCGCGTCCCGGGCGGAGCGGGGAGGGCCCGACGGTGACCGGGGGCGATCCGGTCACCGCCGGGCGGTGTGGGGGAGGGGTGGGTCAGCAGGCCCCTAGGTCCTGCCAGACCCCCCATTCACCGGTGGATCCGGGCGTGTCACCCTTCGTCCACCACTTGGCCTTCCACTGGTGCGAACCGTGGCTGACCGTCGCGCCGCCCCCGTACTCGGCCGACGCGCTCCAGGCCGCCGCGGCGCACGTGCCGCCGGTGGGTTCGGGGCTCGGACCGGTGGTGCCGGACGGGTCGGGCGACGGTGTGGTGCCGGTGCCCGGTTCGACGACCGTGGTGCCGCGGGCCAGGTCGGCGGCGAGCGCGTAGGACTGCCCGCCGAAGGTCACCGTCCAGTTCGACGGTGTGGACGTCGGCAGGTAGTAGACGAAGTCCACCTGCACCGAGGCGCCGGGCGCCAGACTCTGCCAGGACGGCAGTTTCAGCGAGACCCGGTTGTAGTCGCCCTTCAGCCCGCCGATGTTGTTGGCGGCGGTGTGGTCGCTGCGCACGATCGTGGTGCCGAAACCGGACTGGTCCTTGGCGTTGGCGGGTGCCGAAGTCGCGTAGTCGAACTGGAACTCGGTGCCGCCGGGCAGTGTCGCCTTCGTGTTGTTGGTGATCTTCAGCTTGGGGCTGATGGGGTAGTTGGAGTCGCCCAGCGGGAACTGGTCGAAGGACACGCCGATGTCCAGAGCCCGCGTCGGCATGCCGGTGGTGGCGCGCTTGGCGCCGTACGGCGCGGCCGACTTGAAGGTGTCGTACATCGTGGACGTGAGCGTGGAGCCCGGCTCGTACTGGCCCTTGGAGGCGTTCCAGTCGTAGTCGCCCGCCAGCTCCCAGATCATGGTGCCGCCGATGCCCTTGTCGGCCACGTAGCCGGCCTTGGCCTTCACCGACTGCTCGTCCTCGGTGGAGAGGAAGACCTTCTTCTCCGCGTTCCACAGCCAGGGCGCGACCAGCGTGGAGTCGTACTTGCGGACATAGGTGCCCGTCAGCTTCGTGTCCGCGGGGAATCCGTAGTCCGTGACGTAGTCGCCCACGACCCCCTTCTCCAGGTTCTTCGCGTGCCACATCGGGTTGGAGCCGGCCGGAGCCTCCTTGCCGTTGGTGTCCAGGTCGTGCCAGAGGTTGTCGATGCCGACGGCCCCGTCCCCGCACTTGGTCAGCCCCGCTCCGGCCGGGCAGTCGGTGGTTGCCGCCTTGCCCCACAGCCCGTCGGTGCCGCCCTGGACGTTCTTGAAGCCACGGGTGTAGTAGGGCAGCCCGATGTTGATCCGGCCGGACGGCATCGAACCGCGGAAGTAGTGGTAGGCCCAGTCGGTGTTGAGGTAGCCGGTGCCGCCGTACTGCGAGGTCGAGTAGACACTCGCCTGGGCGAGTTCGGCGTCCTTGCCGTCGTCGAACAGCGCCGCGTTCGGGCCGACGTACTCGTTCCAGGCGCCGTGCAGGTCGTACGACATGATGTTGACGTAGTCCAGGTACTTCTGGACCTGGAACGTCTCCATGCCGCGCAGCAGATAGCCGGACGAGGGCGCGGCGACGCTGAGCAGGTAGTGCTGCCCGTCGGCGGCGGACGCCCGGTCGAGCTTCTCGCGCAGGGTCTTCATCAGCGCGGCGTAGCTCTTGACCAGGCCGGCCCGGCGGGCGTTGGACAGGGTCCAGTCCAGCGGGTTCCCGGCGTCCTTCATGGTGGTCGGGTACTCGTAGTCGATGTCGACGCCGTTGAAGCCGTACTTCTTGATGAAGGCGACCGTCGAGTCGGCGAAGGTGTTGATTCCGGTCTGGTTGACCGAGCCGTCGGCGTTGGTGGCCATCGAGTAGAAGCCCCCGGATTCCACCCGCTTGCCGCTGTCGTCGAAGTAGCCGCCGGTCTCGGCCCAGCCGCCGACCGAGACCATCGTCTTCACGTTCGGGTACCGCTTCTTGAACTTGTTGAGCAGGTTGAAATGGCCCTTGTAGGGGAGGCCCGGGTCCATCTCGGCGCCCGCGACGCCTGGCCACGTCATAGCGGTGGAGGCGTTTTCCGGCCCGTCCGCACCGACCGAGATCTTGTTGGCCCCGTCGACGTGGGCGAACGCGTAGTTGAGGTGGGTGACCTTGTCCCACGGGATGTCGGAGGCGAGGTAGGCGGGTGTGCCGTCCTTGCCGGTGCGCCAGTTGGTGAAGTAGCCGATGACCCGGCGCGGGTGGTCGGCGCCCATCTTCTCGCGGCCTTCGGAGTCGTACACGGAACAGTACGGAACGGCGACGCCGGGCGTCTCGTACAGCCCGTCCGGGCGGCAGGACTCCTGGTCGGCGGCTTGCGACACGGTGGCGGAGAGCGATCCGATCAGCAGCGCGGCGACGGTGGCGCCGACTGCGAGGAGCGTGGCTCTCGCACGGGTGGGGGACAGCACGTTCGGTTCCTCCTGGGGAGGTCGGCAGAACACAACTGAACAAGGGGGCGGGTCGTGTCGGTTCCCCGGTGTGCGCACGCCGGGGAACCACTCCTCGGAGGTGACGCAGAGATTAAAAGGACTAGACCAGTGCGTCAATAGGTCTGGACCATTAATATGAGGGTGTCCGAAAAGAGCCTTGTCACGGGCTGTCTGTGAGCCACTCCACAGCGTTCACCTGTATGGGCCACGGCGAGTCGTGGCACACTGATCGTGTACCAGCAGCAGCGCACTCCGGGGTCGGTGCAATTCCGAACCGGCGGTTATAGTCCGCGACCCGTCCGCATCCAGTGGCCGGTTGACCAGGTGGGATTCCTGGACCGACGGTTAAAGTCCGGATGGGAGGCAGTGCGCGGCGGGCCGTTTCGCGGGTACGCCGCCGTCGGCGGATGGTTTTCGGGCGACCGATCCATCCGTTTTTCCGGCATTCGGCGTCCCCGTTCAGCGTTCCGCTTCATCTGTCGTCATCGACAGGCCCCGGAGTCCGTGCCCGAAGAGGCAGGAGGACCCGGTGGACACCGCAGCCGACACCACCGCAATGCGCCGAGCCATCACGCTCGCAGCCCGCGGTCTCGGCTCCACCAGCCCCAACCCGGTCGTCGGATGCGTCGTCCTCGACGCGACGGGCCGGCCTGCCGGCGAGGGCTTCCACCGGCGCGCCGGAGGGCCGCACGCCGAGATCCACGCCCTGCGCGCGGCAGGCGAGAAGGCCCGCGGCGGCACCGCCTACGTCACCCTCGAACCCTGTAACCACACCGGGCGCACCGGCCCCTGCGCCCAGGCGCTCATCGAGGCCGGGATCGCCCGCGTCGTGTACGCGGTCGGCGACCCGAACCCGCAGGCCACCGGCGGTGCGGACACCCTGCGCGCCGCCGGCGTCAAGGCCGAGCAGGGCCTCCTCGCCGAAGACGCCGAGCAGGGCAACACCGCCTGGCTGACCTCGATGCGCCTGGGCCGGCCCCATGTCACCTGGAAGTACGCGGCGACCCTGGACGGCCGGATCGCGGCCGCCGACGCCACCAGCCGCTGGATCACCTCGGCCGAGTCCCGCGCCGACGTCCACCGGCTGCGCGCCGAGGCGGACGCCGTCGTGGTCGGCTCCGGCACCGCCCGCACCGACGACCCCCACCTCGGGGTCCGGGGCATCGACGGCGCGGTCCAGCCGCTGCGGGTCGTCGTCGACACCGCCGCCACCGCCGTCCGGCCCGGTGCCCGGGTCCTCGACACCACCGCGCCCACCCTGATCGCCGTGGCCGACGACGCGGACGTCCGCCACCTCCCCGAAGAAGCCGTCCTGAGGCTGCCGCGCGCCGCGGCCGGCCCCGGACTCGACCTTCCCGCACTGCTCGACGCCCTCCACGGACGGGGCATCCGATCCGTACTCCTCGAAGGCGGACCGACCCTGGCCGGGGCCTTCGTCGCGGCGGGAGCGGTCGACCGGATCGTCGGCTACCTCGCCCCCATGCTCCTCGGCGCGGGCCCCGCGGCCCTCGCCGACGCCGGAATCGCCACTATCACCCAGGCGTTGCGCCTCCATGTGACCGAGACCGTGCGTATCGGCCCCGATCTGCGCATCACCGCCGTCCCCGGCCCTGCCCCGAAGGGAATCTGAGTGTTCACCGGAATTGTCGAAGAGCTGGGTGAGGTCACCGCCGTCGAGAACCTCGGCGACGCCTCCCGATTCCGCCTGCGCGGACCCGTGGTCACCGAGGGCGCCAAGCACGGCGACTCGATCGCCGTCAACGGCGTGTGCCTGACCGTCGTCGACCACGGCGAGCAGGAGTTCACCGCCGATGTGATGGCCGAGACGCTGAACCGGTCCAGCCTGGGCGCACTGCGGGCCGGCTCCCGGGTCAACCTGGAGCGGCCCATGGCGGTCGGCGGCCGGCTCGGCGGGCACATCGTGCAGGGGCACGTCGACGGCACGGGCCGCATCGTCGAGCGCAAGGTCTCCGAGAACTGGGAGATCGTGAAGGTCTCCCTCCCCGCGGAGCTCACCCGCTACGTGGTGGAGAAGGGCTCGATCACCGTCGACGGCGTGAGCCTGACGGTGGTGGACGCGGGACCCGACTACTTCACCATCAGCCTCATCCCCACCACCCTCGCCCTGACCACGCTCGGCCACAAGGAGCCCGGCGACCCGGTCAACCTCGAGGTGGACGTCATCGCGAAGTACGTCGAGCGACTGCTCGGCCACCGCGCGCAGGAGCCAGAGGAGCCGGTGAAGTGAGCGCCCTGCACTGGCTGAACTCGGAGGCGTTCAGCGTCTTCGGACAGCACATCATCTGGTCCGACATGCTCGGCAACACGATCGGTCTGATCGCGCTGACCCTGGGCTGGCTCCGCTCGATCTGGACCTGGCCCGCCCAACTGCTGTCCGGCGTCGTCCTGGTCGCCGCCAACGTCTCCGTGCACCAGGCGGGCAGTGTGGGCAAGCAGGTCGTCGTCATCGCCGTGGCCGTCTGGGGCTGGCAGCAGTGGACCCGGGGCAGGCAGCAGGCCCAGGACGGCTCCATCGCCGTACGGTTCGCCACCTGGCGCGAGCGCGGCTGTCTGCTCGGCGGAGCCGCGGTCGGCACCCTCGCCGTCGGCGGCCTGTTCACCGCGTTCCCCTCGCTCTCCTGGAGCCCGTGGGCGGACGCGTACATATTCGCCGGCACGCTCGTGGCGATGCTCGCCCAGGCCCGCGGCATGGTCGAGTTCTGGTTCGCCTGGCTCCTCGTCGACCTCGTCGGCGTACCGCTCAACTTCCACAGCGGTCTCGCCTTCTCCGGTCTCATCTACGTCGTCTACGGCGCCCTCGTCCTGTGGGGCATGCGCGACTGGTGGCTGCGTACGCGGACACCCGCTCTGGAAGGAGCCACGGCATGACTGCCCAGCCCACCTGGTTGCACCGGGAACACCACGCGCCCGACGAGGACCTCACCCTGGACCCCGTGGCGCAGGCCGTCCGCGACATCGCGGCCGGCCGCCCCGTCGTGGTCGTCGACGACGAGGACCGTGAGAACGAGGGCGACCTCGTCATCGCGGCCGAGAAGGCCACCCCCGAGATCGTCGCCTTCATGATGAGCGAGTGCCGCGGACTCATCTGCGCGCCCATGGAGAACGACGAGCTGGAACGGCTCGAACTCCCGCAGATGGTCGACCACAACACCGAGTCGATGAAGACGGCCTTCACCGTCTCCGTGGACGCCTGCGCCGCGCACGGCGTGACCACCGGCATCTCCGCCGCCGACCGGGCCACCACGCTCCGGCTGCTCGCGGGCGGCGCCGCCGGCCCCGGCGACTTCGTACGCCCCGGCCACATCTTCCCGCTGCGCGCCCGCTCCGGCGGTGTGCTCGTGCGCAACGGCCACACCGAGGCGGCCGTCGACCTCGCCCGGCTCGCCGGGCTGCGGCCCGCCGGGGCGATCGTCGAGATCGCGGGCGAGGACGGCGTCATGCTGCGCCTTCCGCAGCTGGTCCCGTTCGCCCGCAAGCACGGGCTCACGATCATCTCCATCGAGGACCTGATCGCCTACCGGCGCACCTGCGAGCCGACCGTCCGCCGCGAGGCCGAGGTCCGGCTGCCGACGGACTTCGGCGCCTTCACCGCTTACGGCTACCGCTCCACCGTGGACGGGGTCGAGCACGTCGCGCTGGTCCACGGCGACATCGGGGACGGCGACGACGTCCTGGTCCGGGTCCACTCCGAGTGCCTGACCGGCGACATCTTCCAGTCCGAGCGCTGCGACTGCGGCCCCCAGCTGCACGCCTCCATGCGGCGCATCACGGACGAGGGGCGCGGCGTCGTGGTCTATCTGCGCGGCCACGAGGGTCGAGGCATCGGACTCGTCTCCAAGCTGCGCGCGTACGAACTCCAGGAGCGCGGCGTCGACACCCTCGACGCCAATCTGGAGCTCGGCCTGCCCGCCGACGCCAGGGACTACGCGGCAGGCGCCCAGATCCTCAAGGATCTCGGCGTCCACAGCCTGCGCCTGATGACGAACAACCCCGAGAAGACCGCCGCGATCCTGCGGCACGGCCTGGCCGTCACCGGCCGGGAACCGATGCCCGTCCAGGCCGGCGAACACAATCTGCGGTACCTGCGCACCAAGCGCGACCGCATGGGCCACGACCTGCCCTGGCTCGACGCCGCCACCGTGTCGACCTGCGGCAACCAGTAGAACCGGCAGTCCCCAGCAGTCACCCGAGGAACGAGCGGTAGGAGAGACATGAGCGGCAAGGGCGCACCCGAACTGTCCGTACGCAACTGCGGTGACCTCCGTGTGGCGGTCATCGCCGCGCAGTGGCACGAGAAGGTCATGGACGGACTCGTCGACGGCGCGCTGCGCGCCCTGCACGAGCTGGGCATCGACGAGCCGACCCTGCTGAGGGTCCCCGGCAGCTTCGAGCTCCCGGTGGTCGCCAAGGTGCTCGCCGGGCGCGGATACGACGCGATCGTCGCCCTCGGCGTGATCATCCGCGGTGGCACCCCGCACTTCGAATACGTGTCCCATGGCGTCACCAACGGCCTCACCCAGGTCGCGGTCGACACCGGTGTGCCGGTCGGCTTCGGCGTCCTCACCTGTGACACCGAGGAGCAGGCACTCGACCGGGCGGGCATCGAGGGATCCAACGAGGACAAGGGGCACGAAGCGGTCACCGCTGCCGTGGCCACCGCCACCACACTGCGCTCGGTCAGCGAACCCTGGCGCTGAGTGCGGGGCCGGGACCCGTATTCTGAGGACATCATGGCGAACAAAACCTTCGAAGAGCTCTTCGCCGAGCTGCAGCTCAAGGCCGCCAACGGCGACCCCTCCACCTCCCGTACCGCCGAACTGGTGGACAAGGGCGTGCATGCCATCGGCAAGAAGGTCGTGGAGGAGGCCGCCGAAGTCTGGATGGCCGCCGAGCACGAGAGCAAGGACGCCGCAGCCGAGGAGATCTCTCAGCTGCTGTACCACGTCCAGGTGATGATGGTCGCGCGCGGAATCTCGCTCGACGACGTCTACGCCCATCTCTGAGCACGACCCCCGCACCCGCCCCGCATTCCACAGACCCCTTTCGCAAAGGAAACCCGACCTCATGCTGCGCATCGCCGTCCCCAACAAGGGTTCACTCTCAGGGCCTGCGATGGCGATGCTCCATGAGGCCGGCTACCAGCAGCGCAAGGAGTCCAAGGAGCTCGTCCTCGTCGACCCCGAGAACCAGGTGGAGTTCTTCTACCTGCGGCCCCGCGACATCGCGATCTACGTCAGCTCGGGCCGCCTCGACATCGGCATCACCGGCCGCGACCTGCTGCTGGACTCGGGTGCCGAGTCGGAGGAGATCCTCCAGCTCGGTTTCGCCCGCTCGACCTTCCGCTACGCCACCAAGCCCGGCACGGCCGTGGGCCCGCAGGACTTCGACGGGCTTGGTGG
>NZ_JAFMPZ010000373.1 GCF_017353455.1 Streptomyces laculatispora | reverse complement strand
TTCAGGGGGATGGTGCGGACGCCGGTGGTGGAGGCCGTGGACGTGCTGTCGAACGCGGCCGCCTGACGCTGCTCGTTGTTGTGCGGCGGCATACGGCTGCCCGCGCCGAACAGCGCGGAGGGCCTGGGCCGCTCCAGTTGCAGCTGTACGGCCAGCGAGCGCGGCCGGCCGTTGACGTCCAGGGTGATCAGGTGGCCGTCCCTGCTGAGCAGCATCAGACGGTTGTCCTGGAGCGCCTGCGGGGACAGCAGTTCGGCCAGTCGGCCGCGCTCGCTGGCCGTACAGCTGCAACTGGAGCGGCCCAGGCCCTCCGCGCTGTTCGGCGCGGGCAGCCGTATGCCGCCGCACAACAACGAGCAGCGTCAGGCGGCCGCGTTCGACAGCACGTCCACGGCCTCCACCACCGGCGTCCGCACCATCTCCCTGAATCCGCTCTCGAACACCTTCAGCCTGATCAAGGGCTTCCTCACCGGTCTGCCCACCGCGTTGAGCTTCAACATCACCCATCAGCAGACGAGCCTGTCGACGACGGTGAGCAGCGCCGTCAACTCCACCAGCCTGCTGCGCAGTACGGAGCCGGCCAGCCCCTTCGACTACACCGCGCTGGGCCGGGTGCGGGAGGCTTCCTCACCCCCGTTCCAGGAGATCCCGCCGGACCGGGCGGGTGTACAGGAACTCGGCACGGTGTCCGCGTGGTTTCCCGAGCACCTGGCCGTGCCCGGTCACGGCACGGAGAACGGCAACGTCTTCCGCCAGGAGGACTCCGCCGGCTTCCAGGCGCACCTGAACGATTCGCCGCTGTGGGTGATGGACTCGATGTCCGATCCCGGCAGCCTGCTGCGCGCGGTGCGGTCCCGGTTCGGCGGCCGGCTCGACGGTCTCGGGCCCGGGTCGCTGGCCGCCGTGCAGAAGTACTTCGGCGCCGAGCACCTGCTCGGGGCCCTCCCCCTGCAACGGACGACGGACAACCCCGGCGGCAGCACGGGTACATGGTCACCGGTCCTGCTGGACGAGCGCGGCAACGCCGTCGGCATGTTCAGGGTCACCGCGGAGGTGACCCGCCGTGAGGGCCAGGACATCCGGGTCGGTCCGAAGTACAGCCTGGAACGCTTCCTGGAACGTCAGCTGAAGACCGACTCGCTGGCGAAGGTGTCCCAGGCGTACGGGGTCGAGGGCGGAATCGGCGGGGCGTTCAACAAGAAGCCGGACGAGGTGGACAAGGCGTTCCGGGACTTCCACCTGGGCGGCTCCGTGCAGCCCAAGGGCGGTTACAGCGTTCAGAAGGACCAGGGGCTCGGCGCGGGCGCCACGCACGGTGTGACACACAACATCCGCACCAACGGCGGACACGTACTCACCCCGGCGAACGTGGTCTACAGCGTGGAGTTCATCGCCGCGGACGGCACACGGACCACCCCCGAGGCGATGCCGGTGACGCCGGTGCGGCTCCGGACGCTCACCCCGCAGACCGCGCGGGGCAGCCGGCCCACGGCCGGCACACAGAAGCAGGCGCCCACGGAAGTGGCGCGGCTGGACGCCATCGGCCTCACCACCACTCCGCTGCGGGTGCACGGCGCGGGCGTCACCACGGTGTTCGACCGGGCGCACGGCTGGCTCCGCGACAACGCCTACCTCCCCAGGCCGGGCGAGCAGGACGGCACGTTCATGGACGAACGCCTGGTCAAGGCCCGTCTGGAGAACCTGCGCAAACTCTCCATGCTCGGCTCGCAGCACGGCCTGCTCGGCACCATGGACGAACTGGTCGACGGCGGCCTCGTCCTGCACTTCAGCAAGCCCGTGCCCGGCGGCGGCGTGGACCGCGTCCAGCTCCGCTTCACCCTGGACCGCGATCCCCGGGACACCGCTCCCCCCACCCATCTCACCTCACTGAGCGACGTCCACCTGCCCAGCATCAGCAGCCTGTCCGTGCCCGGAAGCAGCCAGCAGGCGTCCGGCAGCTCCGGCACCTTCCAGCTCGGCGCCCAGCTCACCGGTTTCGCGCCCGGTCATTTCAGGGGCGGGCTCACCGCGGACTACAAGGGCACCTGGCAGACGACGGACACCTCGACGGCCGGCGCGTCGGTCTCGCACGCCCAGATGATCAGTACGACCCAGCAGAAGACGGAGGTCTTCCGGGTCCCGGCCGTGTTCGGGGTCGAGATCACCGGTGGATCCGGGCCGCTGCCCACCGGTCCGTTCGCCTCGGGTGATCAGCCGGTGTTCGTCGACCTGGCGGTGCCGGAGAAGCGCACCGAGGGTTCCTCGGAGGCGTACGGGGAGGCGGTGCTCCAGCCGCCGGGTACTCTGCTGCCCCCGGCCCAGGAGACCTTCCTGCTGCCCGACAGCTCCCTCGTCGACGTCGTACGCGGCAGCAAGCAGCTGTACGAGGCGGTCGACGCGATCCTGGCGGACCTCTCGACGCCCCCGGTGGAAGAGGAGTCCGCGCGGAACGGCCAGAACTCCCCCGCGCAGCAGCAGACCGGGCCCCTCGCGACGCAGACCTCGGAGCCGGAGCCGTCGCCCATACCCGGCGCGTACCCGCAGGAGAACGCGGACGACATCGAGCTGAACGACCTGAGCAACGCCGGGGGGTTCGGCATCGGCCCGACCCTGCCCCTCAGCACGGAACGCCCGGTGACCGCGGCCCCGGCCAACGCCCCCTCGTCGTCCTGGTGGGCGGCGGCGACCGGTGCCGCGAGGTCCGTCGTCGACTCGGTTCTCTCCATGGCCACGGTGGTCCGGCAGACCGTGTCCACCGGCGACCGCTCCGACCAGGGCCTGCTGCTGCACGAGGCGCTGCACGCGCAACTGGCGCCCGCCGCCCTGATGTCGCGTGCGCATCAGATGGTAAAGGGGATCTTCGTCATCGACGACCTGTTCGTGCCAGGGGTGTCGGGCGGCACCGACCTGGTCGTCGAGGTACGGGCCGTACTCACCAATCCGCAGGACCTGGGCACGGTCCGGCAGTACGGCGAGACGGACCTCGGTGCCACCGACAGCGCTTCGCACCAGGTCACCGAGGTCACCTCGCACGAAGGCGGCCCCGGCTTCACGATGAAGTACGGCCAGAGCCGGGCGGAGGCGGAGCAGGCCGCCGCCCAGCCTCCCGGCACCGGGCCGTCCGTGCCCGGTGCGGCGAAGCCGACCACGGGCGGCGCGGGCGGCAAGGGCGTCTACGGGCGGGGGAACAGCAGCTCGGTGACGACGTCGGCGTCGACCAATACGACGCGCGTACCCGTGGAGGACGGCACCCACCACCGGATCAGCGCGGACATCACGTACGAGGTGACGGTCCACCGGGGGCACCGGCGGGTCTCTCCGCTGAACGAGACCGCGGCCTCGGTGACGCGAACGGTCCATGTGCCGGGCGGCATCACGTTCCTCGCCACAGCCGATCAGCTTCGGCGCGGCGGCACGATGCTGGAGTGGATCGCGGGCGAGGAGACCGGGGCGCCCCGCCCCGCCAACGCCCGGCTGCCGTACCGCTTCGTCGAGCACGGCGCGCTCGGACTCGCGGCGGTGCTGGAGGCGACGCCCCTGGCGGAACCGCTCCCGGTCCCCGTCACGGACCCGAATCCGCATCCGAATCCGGCCCAGGCCCAGGCCGACGAGACCTCCCCGGAGCAGACCTCCGCCGAACAGACGGCCGAGGAGCAGGAGCCCGTGAACACGGAGCGGCCCCGCCCCACCACCAACGAGGACCCGCGCCGGCCCCATCTGCTGCGCGAGCGGCTCACCGGCCTGGTCGAGCAGCACGCGCCGGGCAGCCTCATCCCCGGCCACCGAAACTACGTACCCGGGCTCGCCCAGCGCATCGCGGACTACACCTCGCCCGCCGCTCTCGGCGCGCTGCCCGGCCGTGGCGAGGGCGGGCCGCTGAGTTTCGGCTTCCCGTACACGGGCGGCCTGACCACCCGTACCGTCACCCTGCGGGTGCACGGCAGGCCCGCGTGGACGAAGGAGCAGCTCCGGAGGGTGCCCGGTCGCAGCGGCGGCCCGGGTGCGGGGGTGGAGAACTACTCCGCCCACTCCCCCGCGAACGTCACCGAGAGCCGGGGCCGTACCACCCGCTGGGGCTTCACACTGCCGGGCAGCATCGTGGTGCCGACGTCCGAGGAGACGTCCCGCAAGGCGACCTTCAGTCCTTCCGGGAGCGGCTCGACGACCCGTTCGGACACCGTGAGCACGACACTCACCGCCGAGGACCGGCTGTGGCAACGCGTCGAGGGCGGGAACGAGTTCACTCTCGGATACGTCTTCGCCGCCGACCTGCACATCGAAGGTGACGACCCCCTGACCCGTCCGTCGACGGACGTTCCCGGACGGGTCACCCTGCGGTTCGCCGGGGACCACGCCCAGCAGCAGACCCTGGCGCCCCGGCCGACGGAGGAGCTGCTCTCCCATGGGGTCGCCTCCGAGGACCCCACGCTCTTCGGCCCGCTCGCCACGGAGACACCGCTCCGGCCGACCGGCAACGAGGTCGCGTACGCGCTCAGCAACCAGCACGACCTCCTGAATGCCGTGCGGGAGCTGGCGCCCGAGCTGGCCGGCGAAGGCCTCGGCTCCGGAAGCTCGTCCGAGGCTGCGGCGGTGCGGCTGACCGAACTGCTGCACGGGGGGACCATCACCGTGGACCCGGTGCGCGCGGCGGCCGGAGCGGGCGGGGCCGTCACCGGGACCGCGAAACACCCCCGGGTCACCCTGTCCACGCGGGTGTTCCGGCCCCGGCTGATCGACACCACCAAGAACGTGACGGTCGACCGGGTACGGGTGACGGGCTTCAGTACGACCTCCGGCTCCTCGACCTCCCGCAGCAGCGCCTTCACCCTGGGCGTGTCCGGAACCCTGAGCTCGAAGGGCGGCTTCGACTTCGGCGGATCGGTGCCCCTCCTCTCGAACCAGTCCACCCCGGGCGGTCAGGGCGGCGGGGTGTCGGCGCTCGCCCGGCACTGGGAGAAGACCGGCACCGCGGGCGTGCCCGGGACCGACCAGGGACTGCGTACGTACGAGGTCGAGGTCGACACCGTCACCACGTTGACCGGCCCGACCGGGGAGGTGCGGTACGCGACGGGCACCGCGTTGCTGCGGGTGTCCGAACGCGATCTGCTGGGCCTCGGCGTGTTCTCCGAAGCGCACCGGGGCGAGGGGGTGTGGGACCTGTCGGCGCCGGACGTGCGCGACCTGGCTCCCTCACAGGTCGCACAACTGATCACCGCCTCCGATGACGTCCTGCCGTCGGGAGCCGTTGTGCAGCTGTGGCTGGATCTGGGGACGGACCCCACCCCGGCCGCACGCGTCGAGGCGCTCTACCGGGCGCAGTCCATCGCCGAGGAGAGCGGGCAGACGCTGGAGCTGGCGCTGCGTGACGGCGACGGAACCCGTGTCTGGACCCTGCGCCCGGACAGCACCGTGTTCCCCGACCGCAACGGCGCGCAAGCACAACTCAACCAGGCCCGAGCGCAGTTGAGCCTGTTCGAGGACGAGCACGGCCGGCCGCCCAACCCGGACCCGGACCCGCGGGAAGCGCTGCGGCGGGCCACCGCGGTCCGTGCCGCCGCCGAGCTCCGCCTGCACCGGGCGCGGCAGGCGCACGCGGACCAGCAGGCTCTCGTGGCGGGCCTCGACCGCACGGAGACCGAGGCACGCGACGCCCTCCGGGACGCCACCCGCATGCTGGAGTCCACCCGTGAGCGGCTCGCCGCGGCGGCCCCCGGCCGGGTCGACGCACTGGCCCGGCGCCAGACCATGCTGCTCGACGCGCTGGCCCAGCTGGAGCGGGACGTCACGGCGTACGACGATCTGCGGGCGGCGGCCCGGTCCAGGGACGAGGCGGGGACCGGGCTGGAGCGGGCGACGCGGGCCGAGGGCACCGCGCGGCTGGAGCTCCAGTGGCACGAGGCCAGGCAGGACGTCGACCGGGCGAACGCGCGGCACATCGCGGCCGGGGTGGAGCTGCTCGCGCTCGGCGCCGGGATCGCGCAGGCGCACCAAGCCGGCGGCGCCGGGGTGCCCGGGCTCCAGGTGCCGCCGCTCTCGGACCCGACCACCCAGTCGCTGGCCTCGCTCACCCCTCAGTGGCCCGCTCCGCGAGCCCCGGGCGAGAGTACGGCGCCGCCCGTGACGGCGACGAACGGCTCCCGCAGGAGGGGCGGGCGGGCGGAGAATCCCGTGCTTCCGCACGAGGTGGCCGCGTTCCACGAGACGGCGACGGCCGCCGTGCACACCGAGCGTTTCGACCCGAAGCGGGTGCAGACCCGTCGCGAGGCGGGACGCCTCGACGGTTCGCTGACCCTGATCCGCAACCATGTGCGCCGGATGCGGCTGCCGGACGGGCGGACGGTCCGGCAGTTCTTCGTGACGCTGCCGGTTCGGCTCACCGACGGGCTGAGCGCGCAGGACCTGGCGGCGTTGCAGACCCG
>NZ_JAFMPZ010000372.1 GCF_017353455.1 Streptomyces laculatispora | reverse complement strand
GGTGGTCGAGGGGGCCCTTGAGGCGCAGGGCGAGGGGGATGTTGTAGGTGGCGGACGGGCCTTCCATCTGGTCGAGGAACCACAGCCGCTGCTGGGCGGAGGAGAGCGGGACGCGCTCCGGCCGCTCCTGGGGCATCAGCGCCGGCCGCCGCTCCCCGCTGCCCTCGGCCGCGATCCGCTCGGCCAGCTGCGCGACCGTCGCGTACTGGAACAGGTCCCGGATGGTGATCTCGGTGTCCCACACGGCGCGGATACGGCTGACGAGGCGGGTGGCGAGCAGGGAGTGCCCGCCGCGCCGGAAGAAGTGGTCGTCGATGGTGACCGACGGCAGTCCGAGAACGGCCGCGAAGAGTCCGCACAGGACTTCCTCGGCGGGGGTCCTGGGCGGGCGGCCCCCGGCGTCGGCGCTCAACAGGGGTGCGGGCAGGGCGCGTCGGTCGACCTTGCCGTTGGTGGTGAGGGGAATCTCGTCGAGGACCACGAAGGCGGACGGGACCATGTACTCCGGGAGCGCGCCGGAGATCTCGCGGTGCACGGCGTCGGTGTCGATCCGGGCGCCGTCGGCGGCGACGAGGTAGGCGGCGAGCCGTTTGTCGCCGGGCCGGTCCTCCCGGACCACGACGGTCGCCTGACCCACACTCTCGTGGGCGGCCAACGCCGTCTCGATCTCACCGAGTTCGATGCGGAAGCCGCGGAGCTTGACCTGCTGGTCGGCGCGGCCGAGGTACTCGACTGATCCCTCGATGTTCCAGCGGACGAGGTCGCCCGTCCGGTACATCCGCGTACCGGGCGCACCGAACGGGTCGGCGACGAAGCGCTCCGCCGTCAGCGAGGCACGGTTGAGGTATCCCTGTGCCAGGCCGGCGCCCGCGATGTACAGCTCGCCGGGTGCGCCGGGAGCGGCGAGTTGCAGGGCGGCGTCGAGGACGTAGACGCGGTGGTTGTCGAGTGGCTCCCCGATGGGGATGGCGCCCGGGTAGTCGACGGGGCGGTGGATGTGGTGCGTGGTGGCGAAGGTGGTGGTCTCCGTCGGGCCGTAGCCGTTGACCACGGTGAGCTCCGGGCAGCGGTCCATGACACGGCGTACCGCCTCGGGCGGCACCACGTCACCACCGGCCCACACCTCACGCACCCCGGCGAACGCCTCGGGCGCCTCCTCCGCCATCACCCGGAACAGCCCGGCCGTCAGCCAGAGCGCGGTGATCCGGTGCTCGGCCAGCAGCCGCTGGTAGTCGGCCGGGGCGAGATGGCCGCGCGGTGCCACCACGACCGTGCGGCCGTTCAGCCACGGCACCCAGATCTCGTACGTGGAGGCGTCGAAGGCGGCCGGTGAGTGGAACAGCACGCGCCGGTGGCTGCCGTTCGCGTACATGGTCTGGGCGGCCAGGTCCGCGACATTGCGGTGGGTGACCGCGACGCCCTTCGGCACCCCCGTCGAACCCGACGTGAACATCGCGTAGACGGGCTGGTCGGGGTGGATGGCGTACGCCGGAGCGGTGGCGGGAAGGTGGCCGAGGTCGGTGGCGGCGCCCAGGACGACGACCTGCGCGTCGGCGTCCAGGACGACCTGGTGGTCCGACAGGGCCTGGTCGGTGAGCAGGACCGGCGCCCGGGTGTCGGCGAGGATCTGGACGAGCCGGCTGTCGGGGTCGGTGGTGTTCAGCGGGGCGTACACGGCCCCGGCCTTGACCACGGAGAGCAGAGCGGTGAGCAGGTCGGTCGAGCGCTCCATCAGGACGGCGACCACGTCGTGCTGCCGGATCCCGAGGTTGATGAGGTGGTGGGCCAGCCGGTTGGTGACCTCGTCGAGTTCGGCGAACGTCAGGTCGTTGTCCTCGTCCACCAGGGCTATGGCGTCCGGGGTACGGGCGGCCTGAGCGGCGAACAGCTCCGCCAGGCTCTTCCCGGACGAGCCGGTGGCGGCGCCGCTCCGCTCCTCCAGGAGCAGCCGCCGCTCGTGCTCGCCGAGCAGGTCGAGGACGGACAGCGGGGTGTCGGGCGAGGTGACCACGGCCTCCAGCAGCCGGTTCAGCCGCGCCATGAGCGCCTCGATCGTCCGGGCGTCGTAGAGATCGGTGGCGTACTCGATGGTGATGTCCAGGCCGTCCGGCCGGCCGTCGCGGGTGCGGTGCTCGGCGAAGCCGAACGTCAGGTCGAACTTGGCGATCTGCAGGGCGCTGTACTCGGTACGGGCGTCGAGCCCCGGGAACCCGATGACGTCCGAACCGGCTTCGCCCATGGTGAGCATCACCTGGAAGAGCGGGTGGCGGGAGGCGGAGCGCTCGGGGTTCAGCACCTCGACCAGCCGGTCGAAGGGCAGGTCCTGGTTGTCCCAGGCGGCCAGATCCGTTGTGCGGACCCTGGACAGCAGTTCACGGAAGCTGGGGTCGCCCGTGACGTCCGTACGCAGCACCAGGGTGTTGACGAAGAAGCCGACCAGTCCGTCGAGTGCTTCGTCGATGCGCCCCGACACCGGGGAGCCGATCGCTACGTCGAGGCCGGCGCCGGAGCGCGAGAGGGCGGTCGCGACGGCGGCCTGCACCGCCATGAACAGCGTGGCGCCGGACTCCCGTGCGAGGTGCGTCAGCCCGGTATGGACGTCGGCGGGCAGGCGGGCGTCGCAGGTGGCGCCCACGTACGAGGCCGAGGCGGGGCGCGGACGGTCGGCCGGCAGCGTCCCCTCCTCCGGCAGTTCCGCCAGCGCCTGCTGCCAGAAGTCCAGTTGCCGTGATCCGGCGCTCTCCGGGTCGTCGCCCTCGCCGAGCAGTTCCTGCTGCCACAGGGTGTAGTCGGCGTACTGGACCGGCAGCGGCTCCCAGTCGGGGGCGGCCCCCCGGACCCGTGCCTCGTAGGCGGTGGCGAGGTCCTGGAGCAGGGGCGCGGTCGAGCCGCCGTCCGACACGATGTGGTGCATCACGATGAGCAGGACGTGCTCCTGCTCGCCGAGTGCGATCAGGCGCGCCCGGACCGGCAGATCGACCGCGAGGTGGAAGACCTGGGCGGACTCCTGCGCGAGGACGGCCGGCAGCGTCGCGGCGTCGGCCGGGACGACCTCCAGTGCGAGCTCCACCTCGTCCTCGGCGAGGATGCGCTGATACGGGGTGCCGTCCTGGTCGGGGAAGAGGGTGCGCAGGCTCTCGTGTCTGCCGACCAGGTCCAGGAGCGCCGATTGGAGCGCCGGGCGGTCGAGTTCACCGTTCAGCCGCACGGCGAGCGGGATGTTGTAGGTGGTCGAGGGCCCTTCCATCTGGGCGATGAACCACAGCCGCTGCTGGGCGAAGGACAAGGGAATCACTTGGTCACTCCCATCCGGCGCATCGGCCGAAGTTTGGGCCGCGCGGCCGCGGCGCCGTCGAGCTTCTCGACGAGCGTGGCCACGATCGGGTTTTCGAAGAGGGTCGCCACGGAGAGCTCGACCCCGAGTACGGTGCGGATCCGGCCCGCGAGCCGGGTGGCGAGGAGCGAGTGCCCGCCGAGGTGGAAGAAGTGGTCGTCGATGGTGACCGAGGTCAGTCCGAGGACCTCCGCGAAGAGACCGCACAGGACTTCTTCCTTGGCGGTGCGCGGTGCGCGCCCGGTGGCGTCGTTGACGATCTGCGGTGCGGGCAGGGCGCGTCGGTCGACCTTGCCGTTGACGGTGAGCGGGATCTCGTCGAGGACGACGAAGGCGGACGGGACCATGTAGTCGGGCAGCAGCCCGGACACCTGTCGCTGTACGTCCCCGGGCTCCACCCGCTCGCCGTCCGCCGCGGTGAGGTAGGCGACGAGGCGCTTGTCGCCGGGCCGGTCCTCCCGGACCACGACGGTGGCCTGGGCCACCCCCGACTGCCCGACGAGGACGGTCTCGATCTCGCCCGGTTCGATGCGGAAGCCGCGGAGCTTGACCTGCTGGTCGGCGCGGCCGAGGTATTCGAGGGACCCTTCGTGGTTCCAGCGGACGAGGTCGCCGGTGCGGTACATCCGCGTCCCGGAGGGACCGTACGGGTCGGCGACAAAGCGGTCTGCGGTCAGCGAGGGGCGGTCCAGATACCCCTGCGCCAGGCCGGCCCCCGCGATGTACAACTCACCCGGAACGCCAGGAGCAACCAGCCGCAGTCCCTCGTCCAAAACGTAGAGCCGGTGGTTGTCCAGGGGCTCCCCGATGGGGATGGCACCCGGGTAGTCGAGGGGGCGGTGGATGTGGTGGGTGGTGGCGAAGGTCGTCGTTTCCGTCGGGCCGTAGCCGTTGACCACGGTGAGCTCCGGGCAGCGGTCCATGACGCGCCGTACCGCCTCGGGCGGAACGACATCACCACCGGCCCACACCTCACGCACCCCGGCGAACGCCTCGGGTACCTCCTCCGCCATCACCCGGAACAACCCGGCCGTCAACCAGAGAGCGGTGATCCCGTGCTCGGCGATCAGCCCCTCGTACGCCGCTGCGTCGAGGTGTCCCGCGGGGGCGACGACGAGGGTGCCGCCGTTCAGCCACGGGACCCACATCTCGTACGTGGAGGCGTCGAACGCCATCGCCGAGTGGAACAGCACCCGCCCGTGATTACCGTTCGCGTACATCGTCTGCGCGGCCAAGTCGGCGACATTGCGATGCGTGACCGCGACACCCTTCGGCACCCCCGTCGAACCCGACGTGAACATCGCGTACACCGGCTGATCCGCATGCACCGCAACCGAAGGATCCGAGGAATCACCCTCACCCCCCACCACCGGACCCAGCACCCGCACACCCGCCGGCACCACCAACGAACCCGCATCCCGATCCGTCACCACATGCGACACACCCGACTGACCAACAATCAACTCCACCCGCTCAGCCGGATACCGGGTATCCAGCGGCACATACACCCCACCCGCCTTCACCACCGCCAACGTCATCACCACAGCACTCACCGAGCGCTCCAGGAACAACGCCACCCGGCCACCCGGCCGCACACCCTCACCCACCAGCACCCGCGCCGCACGGTTGGCCAACGCATCCACCTCACGGTAGGAAAGCTCACACCCCTCCCCCACCACCGCCACCGCATCCGGCGTCCGCGCCACCTGCGCCGCGAACAACGACCCAAGCCCCCCAACAGGAGAACCGGTCACCGCACCCGACCACTCCCCCAACAACAACCCACGCTCACCCCCCGACAACAACTCCAAATCACCCACCGGCACATCCGGAGCCGACGCCGCGGCACCCAGCAACCGCACCAACCGCTCACCCGCCAACTCCACCGACCGCGCGTCATACAGATCCGTCGCATACTCGATCGTGATGTCCAGCCCACCCGGCCGCCCGTCCGCCCCACGATGCTCCGCGAAGCCGAAGGTCAGGTCGAACTTGGCGATCTCCACCTTGGAGAACTCGTACGCCGCTTCCAGCCCCGGGAGTTCGGGGGCCTCGGCCGACATGTCGCCGACGGTGAGCATGACCTGGAAGAGGGGGTGCCGGGCGGTGGTGCGCTCGGGGTTGAGGGCTTCGACGAGCCGGTCGAAGGGCAGGTCCTGGTGGCTCCAGGCGGCCAGGTCGGTCTCCCGGACCCGGGTCAGCAGCTCCCGGAAACTCGGGTCACCACTGGTGTCGGTCCGCAGCACCAGCGTGTTCACGAAGAACCCGACGAGGTCGTCGAGGGCCGGGTCGGTGCGTCCGGCGACGGGTGAGCCGAGCGGGATGTCGTGCCCCGCGCCGGACCGCGACAGCAGGGTCGACACCGCCGCCTGGGCCACCATGAACAGGGTGCTGCCGGTGTCCTGGGCCAGCGAGGTGAGTGAGCTGTGCAGGTCGGCCGGGCAGTGCACGGTGTGGGTGGTGCCCCGGTTGGACGCGGTGGCCGGCCTGGGCCGGTCGGCCGGGAGCGTGGCCTCCTCCGGAAGTTCGGCCAATACGGTGCGCCAGTAGTCGAGTTGGCGCTCCTCGTCACTGCCCAGGAGCCGTTGCTGCCAGAGGGAGTAGTCGGCGTACTGGACCGGCAGCGGCTCCCACCCGGGGGCGGCGCCCTCGGTGCGGGCCTCGTAGGCGGTGGCCAGGTCGCGGAAGAGCGGCCCGTTGGACCAGCCGTCGGAGGCGATGTGGTGGATGACCACCAGCAGGATGTACTCCTGCTCGCCGAGCGAGAGCAGATGGGTGCGGATGGGGGGCTGGACGGCCAGATCGAAGGTGGCCGCCGAGAGGTCGGCCAGTCGCGCGGTGAGCGTCTCCTCGGTGGTGTCGATCAACGGGAGATCGGTGGTGGCCGGGGGCAGGACGTGCTGGTGCGGGGTGCCCTCGTGGGTGGGGAAGACGGTGCGCAGGCCTTCGTGTCGGGCGGTGAGGTCGGTGAGGGCCAGTTCGAGGGCCCGGTGGTCGAGGCGGCCCTTGAGGCGCAGGGCGAGGGGGATGTTGTAGGTGGCGGACGGGCCTTCCATCTGGTCGAGGAACCACAGCCGCTGCTGGGCCGAGGAGAGCGGAATGATCTCCGGCCGCTCCTCGGGCATCAGGGCCGGCCGGGGCAGTTCGCCGCTGCCCGCGGTGACGCACTCCGAGAGGGCGAGCACCGTCGGGTTGCGGAACAGGTCCTTCACGCCGAGCTGGACGCCGAACGCCCGCCGGATGCGGCTGATCAGCCGGGTGCCCAGCACCGAGTGGCCGCCCCGGTGGAAGAAGTGGTCGTCGATGGTGACCGACGGCAGTCCGAGAACGGCCGCGAAGAGACCGCAGAGCACTTCTTCCTGCGGCGTGCGCGGCGCGCGCCCGTTGGTGGCGTGGGCGACCTGGGGCGCGGGCAGGGCGCGTCGGTCCACCTTGCCGTTGGTGGTGAGGGGGATTTCATCGAGGACGACGAAGGCGGACGGGACCATGTACTCGGGCAGGGCGGCCGCGACGTGCCCCCGCAGTTCGGCCACATCGATCCGGGCGCCTTCGGTGGCGACGAGGTAGGCGGCCAGGCGCTTGTCGCCGGGCCGGTCCTCCCGGACCACGACGGTCGCCTGACCCACACTCTCGTGGGCGGCCAACGCCGTCTCGATCTCACCGAGTTCGATACGGAAGCCGCGGAGCTTGACCTGCTGGTCGGCGCGGCCGAGGTACTCGACTGATCCCTCGATGTTCCAGCGGACGAGGTCGCCCGTCCGGTACATCCGCGTACCGGGCGCACCGAACGGGTCCGCGACGAAGCGCTCCGCCGTCATGCCCGGCCGGCCGAGGTAGCCACGGGCGAGGCCGGCACCGGCGATGTACAGCTCGCCGGGGGTACCCGGGGGCACGAGCCGCAGTCCCTCGTCCACCACGTAGACCCGGTGGTTGTCCAGGGGCTCGCCGATGGGGATGGCACCCGCGTAGTCGAGGGGGCGGTGGATGCGATGGGTGGTGGCGAAGGTGGTGGTCTCCGTCGGACCGTAGCCGTTGACGACCGTCAGCTCCGGGCAGCGGTCCATGACACGGCGTACCGCCTCCGGCGGCACCACGTCACCACCGGCCCACACCTCACGCACCCCGGCGAACGCCTCCGGAACCTCCTCCGCCATCACCCGGAAGAGCCCGGCCGTCAACCAGAGTGAGCTGATTCCGCGCTCGGTCAGCAGCCCGCCCAGGGTCCCGGGGTCGAGGTAGCCCGGGGGTGCGACCACGACCGCGCCCCCGTTCAGCCACGGCACCCAGATCTCGTGCGTCGAGGCGTCGAAGGTGTGCGGCGAGTGGAAGAGCACCCGGGTGTGGCCGCCGTTCGCGTACATGGTCTGGGCGGCCAGGTCCGCGACGTTGCGGTGGGTGACCGCGACGCCCTTCGGGACGCCCGTCGAGCCCGACGTGAACATCACGTACAGCCACTGGTCGGGATGGGCAGGCAGTGCCGGGGGCGTCGCCGGGAGGTGGGCGAAGTCCGCGGTGCCGTCGAGCACGACGGTCTCGGCGGCGGTCCGGGCGACGACCGGGTGATCGGCCAGCACCTTGTCGGTGAGCAGGACCGTCGCGCCGGTCTCGGCGAGGATCCGCGACAAGCGGGTGTCGGGGTCCGCGGTGTTGAGCGGGGCGTAGACACCTCCGGCCTTGACGACCGCGAGGAGCCCGGTGAGCAGGTCCGCCGACCGCTCCATCAGGACGGCGACGACGCTCTCCGGCCGGACGCCGAGGCCCACCAGGTGGCGGGCCAGCCGGTTGGCGTCCGCGTCCAGTTCCGCATAGGTCAGTTCCCGGTCGCCGTCGACCAGGGCGATCGCGTCCGGGGTGCGGGCGGCCTGCGCGGTGAACAGCTCCGCGAGGCCGTCGTCGCAGGAGCCGGTGACCGCGCCGTTCCATCCCTCCAGCAGCTGGTGTCGCTCGTCCGGTCCGATGAACTCCAGCTCACCGACCGGGATTTCGGGGCGCTCGACGGCGTCGCCCAGCAGCCGGACCAGCCGGTCGGTGACGGCCTCGACCGTGCCGGCTTCGTACAGGTCGGTGGCGTACTCGACCCTGATGTCCAGCCCGTCCGGGCTGCCGTCCGCCGTGCGGTGCTCATGGAAGGAGAAGGTCAGGTCGAACTTGGAGATGTCCAGCGACGTGAAGCCCGACTCGGCCGAGATTCCCGGGAGTTCGACGGAGGGGGTGACGGCTTCCTGAAGGGTGAGGACCACCTGGAAGAGCGGGTGCCGGGCGGTGGAACGCTCAGGGTTGAGGGCCTCCACCAACCGGTCGAAGGGCAGGTCCTGGTGGGCCCAGGCCGCGAGATCGGCTTCCCGGACCCGGGTCAGCAGTTCACGGAAGCTCGGGTCGCCCGTGAGATCCGTACGCAGCACCAGGGTGTTGACGAAGAAGCCGACCAGGTCGTCGAGGGACTGCTCCGAGCGGCCCGCGATCGGGGCGCCGATCGGGATGTCCTCCCCGGCGCCGGAGCGGGACAGCGCGGTGGCGACGGCGGCCTGGGCCACCATGAACAGCGTGCTGCCGGTCTCCCGGGCCAGCCGTGTCAGCGCGTCGTGCAACGCCGCGGGAACGTGGACGCCGTGGGTGGTGCCGCGGTAGGTGGCCACTGCGGGACGGGGGCGGTCGGCCGGCAGGGTGGCCTCGTCGGGCAGCCCGTCCAGCGTGGTGCGCCAGAACTCCGCCTGCCGCTCACCGTCCGCCGCGAGCAGTTCCTGCTGCCAGAGGGTGTAGTCGGCGTACTGGACCGGCAGCGGCTCCCACGCGGGGGCGCCGCCCCGGGTGCGCGCCGTGTAGGCGGCCGTGAGGTCCCGCAGCAGCGGGGTGGTGGACCAGCCGTCGGAGGCGATGTGGTGCATCACCACCAGCAGGACGTGTTCCTCGGCCCCGAGTGTGAAGAGGGCGGCCCGGAAGGGCAGTTCGGATTCGAGATCGAAGCTTCGCGCGGCGTGCCGGCCGAGCACCGCCTCCAGCGTGTCCTCGTCCGCCGCGATGACGGGCAGTTCCACCCGGACCTCGGCGCCCGGGAGCTGCCACTGGTAGGCGGTGTCGTCCGCCATCCCGAAGAGGGTGCGCAGCGACTCGTGCCGCACGACCAGGTCGGTGAGGGAGAGCTGGAGGGCTTGCGTGTCGAGTGCGCCCGTGAGGCGCAGGGACAGCGGAATGTTGTACGTCGCCGACGGCCCCTCCAGGTGGTGGAGGAACCAGAGGCGCTGCTGGGCCGAGGAGAGCGGCACCCGCTCCGGCCGCACCGCCTCCCGCAGGGCGGGGCGTTGCACGGCCTCCTCGCCGCCCGCTTCGACGTACTCGGCCAGCGCGGCCACTGTCGGGCCCTGGAAGAGGTCCCTGACCGTGATCTGGACGCCGAAGGTCTGCCGGATACGGCTGATGAGACGGGTGGCGAGCAGGGAGTGCCCGCCGAGGTGGAAGAAGTGGTCGTCGATGGTGACCGAGGCCAGTCCGAGGACCTCCGCGAAGAGACCGCACAGGACCTCCTCGCCCGGCCCACGGGGTGCGCGCCCGGTGGCGTCGTTGCCAAGCTCCGGTGCGGGCAGGGCGCGTCGGTCGACCTTGCCGTTGACGGTGAGCGGGATCCCGTCGAGGACGACGAAGGCGGACGGGACCATGTAGTCGGGGAGCGTGCCGGCCATGGCGCGGCGCACGGACTCGGTGTCGATCCGGGCGCTGTCGGCGGCGACGAGGTAGGCGGCCAGGCGCTTGTCGCCGGGCCGGTCCTCCCGGACCACGACGGTCGCCTGACCCACACTCTCGTGGGCGGCCAACGCCGTCTCGATCTCACCGAGTTCGATGCGGAAGCCGCGGAGCTTGACCTGCTGGTCGGCGCGGCCGAGGTACTCGAGGGACCCTTCGTGGTTCCAGCGGACGAGGTCGCCGGTGCGGTACATCCGCGTCCCGGAGGAACCGAACGGGTCCGCGACGAAGCGGTCTGCGGTCAGCGAGGGGCGGTCCAGATACCCCTGCGCCAGGCCGGCCCCCGCGATGTACAACTCACCCGGAACGCCAGGAGCAACCAGCCGCAGTCCCTCGTCCAAAACGTAGAGCCGGTGGTTGTCCAGGGGCTCCCCGATGGGAATGGCACCCGCATAGTCCAGCGGACGGTGGATACGGTGCGTGGTGGCGAAGGTCGTGGTCTCCGTCGGGCCGTAGCCGTTG
>NZ_JAFMPZ010000371.1 GCF_017353455.1 Streptomyces laculatispora | reverse complement strand
GATCGGCGCCATCGGGGCCGGCATGAACCAGCCCGCGATGCTCGCCCGCTTCGTCCGCGACACCGACGCCGACGTGGTGCTGTGCGCCGGCCGCTACACCCTCCTCGACCAGTCCGCCCTGACCGATCTGCTGCCCGCCGCTGCGGCCGCGCGGCCGCGGCGGCGGGCAGCAGATCGGTCAGGGCGGACTGGTCGAGGAGGGTGTAGCGGCCGGCGCACAGCACCACGTCGGCGTCGGTGTCGCGGACGAAGCGGGTGAGCATCGCGGTCTGGTTCATGCCGGCCCCGATGGCGCCGATCACGCCCTCCGCGCGCAGTTTCTCCAGTTCCGGATAGGCCTCGTGGAAGGCGGCTTCCGCGTGGTCGTCCGGGTCGTGCAGATAGGCGATGTCGATGCGGTCGAGGCCGAGCCGCTGCAGGCTGTCCTCGATGCTGCGACGGACGCCGGCGGCGCTGAAGTCCCAGCGGCGGCGGTGGGTGGCCCGTACGGCGAAGCCCTCGGAGAGCCCCTCGGACTGCTCGGGACCGCCGTCGGGCAGCGGGTCGAGCACCCGGCCGACCTTGGTGGACAGGACGTACGAGTCGCGGGGGCGGGCCCGCAGCGCCTCGCCGAGCCGTCGCTCGGAGAGACCTAGCCCGTAGTGCGGGGCGGTGTCGAAGTAGCGGATGCCCTCGTCCCAGGCGGCGTCGACGGCGGCCGTGGCCCGCTCCGGTTCGACGGCGCTGAAGAGATTGCCGATGGCGGCCGCCCCGAAGGACAGCTCGGTGACCTCGACCGCGCTGTTTCCCAGCCTGTTGCGCCGCATGCTTCTGCCGCCCTCCCCGATGATCGCTTCGTGCACTGAGCAATATTCATCGGATCACTTGGGCACGTCAACACCCAGGAGGCCGTCAACTACGGCGATTGCTCGGGAATCTGTCCGATCTATGGCGCCGCTCCCCAGGTCCGGCAGCCAAATCCCGGACCGGGCCGGTCAGCCGGCGGGCAGAGTTGCGAGCAGCTCCGCCACCTCGTCCTCGGCGCAGCGCCCCAGCCGTTCCAGATCGGGCAGCGCCTTGCCGTCGGCCACCAGTCCGACCTGCACCTTGCCGCCGTACGTCGTGAGCGCCACGGCCAGCGACTGGCCGCGGGCCAGTGGCGCCATCGGATACAGCGCGCGCAGCGGGCAGCCGCCGAGCGAAAGCGCCGAGCGCGGCAGCGGCACGCTGGTGACCAGGACGTCGAAGAGCATCCTGGCCGCACTCCCGGCGAGCGGGGCGCCGAAGCGGTGCGCCAGCGAAGGAAGTTGATCGGCGAGTACGGCGACCGCGCCGGCCCCGCGCAGCGGCCCGGCGGACTTGTTGCGGTCCATGGCTTCGCGCACCGCCCGCAGCCGTTCCCAGGGGTCGGGTTCGCAGACGGGGAGGCCGAGCAGGTAGGCGGACAGCCGGTTTCCGGTGGCGGCGCCACCCGGCCGGCGCCGGGAGACGGGGACCAGGGCACGCGGATCGGCGCCGGGCAGCGGCTCGCCGCGTTCCAGCATCCAGCGGCGCAGCGCTCCGGCGACGACCGCGAGCAGGACGTCATTGGCGGTGCCGCCCGCGGCCCGCCGGACGCGCTGCACGGCGTCGAGGTCCAGATCGGCGGTGGCCAGCCGCCGGGTGCCGCTGGAGCTGGCGCTGAGCGCCGTCGCGCCGCGCAGATCGAGACGGCTGGCCCGTACCAGCGAGGCACCGACACCGAAGGCCCGGCCGAGGTCCTCGATCCGCCCGCGCGCGAGCCCGGCGACCTGGCGCGGGCCGGGCATCCAGGAGCGCGGGGGCACCGGCCGGGTCCGGCCGGACCCAGCTCCGGAGTGTCCGCGGCCCGCGAAGGAGGCGATCTCGTCGAAGATCCCGGCCCCGATGGCGACGGCGCGCATCCCGTCGGCGAGCGCGTGATGGAGCTTGACCAGGACGGCGAAGGGGCCGTTGGCGGCGCCGCCGATGACGTACATCTGCCAGGGCGGCAGGCCCCTTCGCAGCGGCTGCTCCATCAGCTCCCCGGCGAGCCGGGTGGCCGCCGCCATGAAGGCACCCTCCTCGCCCGTCTCCGCCCCGGGCAGCTCCACGCGCTTGACGTGCCGGTGGACGTCGAAGTCCTTGTCCACCGACCAGGCCGCACCGCCGACCGGCAGCAGCACGTCCCGTACCCGCATCCGCAGCCGGGGAATCGCGGCGGCCCGGGTGCCGAGCAGCTCCAGCAGGGCGTCCGGGCCGGGAGACCGGCCCCCGTCCGGGGAGAAGACGGCCAGCGCACCGAGGTGCATGGGGTGGGCATCGGACTCGAGGTGCCAGAAAGCCAGATCGAGAGGTGCCAGTAGCTCAGTGCCCAACGGGTCCTCATGTCATCGAAGACAAAGACTGACGGAACCGCAGTCAATCTCTCTCGGTCGGTTACGGTCAAGTACAGTCATATTACGTACTGTTACTTTCCGATACCGCGCATTGCCGCCGTTCGGCACCGTTCGTTCGGCAGGTCAGTCGCGTGGCGGAATGCTGAATTCGCACCAGACGCACTTGCCCGTGCCCCGGGACTCGACGCCCCAGGCGTCCGCCAGCTGGTCCACGAGCATCAGCCCCCGGCCCGACACCCCCGATTCACCGGCGTCCCGGCGGCGCGGCAGCGCACTCGACCGGTCCTCCACATCGACCCGGAGCCGCCGCCCGGTGCCGGTGAGCACCCGGATGGTGACGATCGCTCCGCCGTCGGTGTGCATCAGAGCGTTGGTGGTCAGCTCGTCGGCGGCCAGCTCGACCTCGTCGGCCCGGTCCTTCGCACCCCAGGCCCGCACCGCCGCACGGATCATGTGGCGCGCCGAGCTCAGCGCCTCGGGGTCGTTCTGCGCCACGTGCTGCTGGAGCCGGCCGCCGGGCTGCGGAGCGTGGGCGGCCTTGCGCCGCAGCAGCAGCACCGCGACATCGTCCTCGCCACCGCGCTCGTCGACCGACTCGCAGAGCTGGTCGGCCAGTTGCTGGAGATCCTGCGGGCCGTTCCTGACCCTGTCGGCCAGCAGCTGCATTCCCTCGTCCAGGTCCGCGCCGGGCAGCTCCACCAGGCCGTCGGTGAACAGCACCATGGCCTGGCCGGAATCCAGCTCGACCGTGCTGACCGGGTACTCCAGCCGCCCGAACTCGGCGGAGAGCCCCAGCGGCAGCCCGCCCTCGACCGGCACCTTGCGACAGCTCCCGTCGACGTCCCGCATCAGCGGGTCCACATGACCGGCCCGGACCATCTGCACGACTCCGGTGGTCAGGTCGGCCTCGGCATAGGTACAGGTCGCGAAGCGGTCGGTGTCGAGCTCGTGCAGGAAGACGGAGGCCCGGGCCATCACCGTCGCGGGGCTGTGGCCCTCGGCCGCGTAGGCCCGCAGCACGATGCGCAGCTGGCCCATGACGGCCGCGGCATGGATGTCGTGCCCCTGTACGTCACCGATGACGGCGCCCACCCGGCCGCCGGGCAGCGGGATGACGTCGTACCAGTCGCCGCCGATGTCGCGGCCCATCCGGGCCGGGCGGTACCGGACGGCGATCTGCGCACCGGGCACCTCGGGAATCCGGCGCGGCAGCATGGCCTGCTGGAGCCCCTCGGCGAGGTCGTGCTCCTGCTCGTAGAGCATGGCGCGCTGCAGGCTCTGGGCGATGGAGCTGCCGAGGGCGACCAGCAGATTGCGTTCGTCACCGGTGAACCCGTCCTTGTCGCTGTAGAGCAGCCCGAGCGCGCCGATGGGGCGGGCCTGGGCGATCAGCGGCAGATAGGCCGCCGAGGTGATGCCGAGATGGCTGATGTGGGGCCACAGGATCGGGTACGAGGTGGCGAAGTCCTCGGCGGACTCGATGAAGCGCGGGGTGAGCGTGCGCACGACCTCGCTCATCGGGTACGGCTCGTCCGTCCGGGTGTAGCGGGTGCCCGGCACGAAGGACCCCTCGGGCCCGTCCGTCACCAGATGGATGCGCCCGGCCTCCATCAGCCCCATGACCAGGCTCGTCGCCCCCAGGAGCAACAGCCCCTGGGAGTTCTTGAGCACGTCCGTGACGTCCCTGACGGTACGGGCGTGGGCCAGCGCGGCCGTGGTGCCCTCCACCAGGCTGGTCCGGCGCCGGCGCTCCCCGTCCAGCTCGCGGCGGGCGGTGGAGTCGGCCAGCTCCTGGGTGGCGTCCCGGACGATGCCGATGATCCGTCGGGGCCGCCCGGTCGCGTCGCGCCGGACGCAGCCCTGGGTGTGCGTCCAGCGCAGGGACCCGTTGCGGCGCAGGGTGCGGAAGTACGCCCCGTAGTTGCTCCGCCCGCTCTTGAGCGCCTGCGCGACGAGGGCGTCCAGGCGGACACGCTCGTCCGGCGGCACCCGCTTCGCGAGCGTCTCCGGCCGGTCGTCGTATTCGTCGGCCCGCAGGTCGAACACGTCGAGGGCGGGCTGGTCCATGTGCATGAGGCCGCTGTCGAGGTCCCAGTCGAAGCTGCCCATACGGTTCAGGGCGAGACTGAGGTCCGGGTGGGCGGGCCAGTCGTCCGGGAGTGGCAGGGCACCCACTACCCGATCATCCATGTGGGTCACTCTGCCATCATTTGTCCGATTCTTCGAGTGAGCTGTCCACCAGGTGAACGTGTGATGGAACACACCTCGCGGGCCGGCCGGCGGGGCCGTATCCCAAGGGATCGGCGAAAGGAGCCCCGGCCAGGAGCGCCGGATACCGCCCCAGAACGCCGACCCGCCCCGAAACCGGACGGAGGCAGCGGCTACCGTGTGCGGAGGGCGAACTAAGTCAAGCCTTACCAAGTCCCGCCCTGTCCATGTTCGCCCGTTCTAAGGAACAGCCCTCCATGACACGCCCCGTCCGCGTAGCCATCGTCGGAGCCGGTCCCGCCGGAATCTACGCAGCGGACGCGCTGCTCAAATCCGAGGCCGCCTCCGACCCGGGCGTGTCCATCGACCTGTTCGAGCGGATGCCCGCCCCCTTCGGTCTGATCCGTTACGGCGTGGCCCCGGACCACCCCCGGATCAAGGGCATCGTGCAGGCGCTGCACCAGGTCCTGGACAAGCCGCAGCTGCGGCTCTTCGGCAATGTCGACTACCCGAACGACATCGGCCTCGACGAGCTGCGGACGTTCTACGACGCCGTGATCTTCTCCACCGGCGCCGACGCGGACCGGGCCCTGGACATACCGGGCAGCGACCTCGACGGCTCGCACGGAGCCGCCGACTTCGTCTCCTGGTACGACGGCCACCCGGACGTGGCGCGCACCTGGCCCCTGGAGGCCGAGAAGGTCGCCGTGCTCGGTGTCGGCAACGTGGCCCTCGACGTGGCCCGGATGCTCGCCAAGACCGGCGACGAGCTGCTGCCGACGGAGATCCCCGCCAACGTCCACGAGGGCCTCAAGGCCAACAAGGCGCTGGAGGTGCACGTCTTCGGGCGGCGCGGTCCGGCCCAGGCCAAGTTCAGCCCGATGGAGCTCCGCGAGCTGGACCACTCGCCGAACATCGAGGTCATCGTCAACCCCGAGGACATCGACTACGACCAGGGCTCGATCGACACCCGGCGCGGGAACAAGCAGGCCAACATGGTCGCCTCCACGCTGGAGAACTGGGCGATCCGCGACGTCGGCGACCGGCCGCACAAGCTCTTCCTGCACTTCTTCGAGTCCCCGGTCGAGATCCTCGGCGAGGACGGCCGGGTCGTCGGGCTGCGCACCGAGCGCACCGAGCTGGACGGCACCGGCAACGTGCGGGGCACCGGCCGCTTCAACGACTGGGACGTGCAGAGCGTCTACCGCGCGGTCGGCTACTACTCGCAGGAGCTGCCCAAGCTCCCCTTCGACGTCGCCTCCGGCACCGTTCCGCACGCCGCCGGACGGGTCCTCGCCGGTGAGGAGCCGATGGACTCGGTGTACGTCACCGGCTGGATCAAGCGCGGTCCGATCGGCCTGATCGGCCACACCAAGGGCGACGCCAACGAGACCGTCGCCTGCCTGCTGGAGGACCACACCACCGGCCGACTGCCCGCTCCGGCGCAGCCCGAGCCGGAGGCCGTCACCGAGTTCCTGCGGGCCCGCGGCGTCCGCTACACCACCCGCGAGGGCTGGTACCGCCTGGACGCCCACGAGCGCGCCCTCGGCGAGGAGCAGGGGCGCGAGCGGGTCAAGGTCGTGGAGCGCGACGCCATGCTGGACGCCTCGGAGCCCGGCAACTGACACCACGGCCGACGGCCCCGGAAGGTCTCCCCGCAGGAGCCATCCCGGGGCCGTCGGCCGTTGCCGGACCGGACGGTCAGCGCCCGGCAGCCCCTATGTGATCACGCATCTCGGCGCCACCGGCCGGACCGCACTGATGGACGCCACCGAGATCAGGGTCCGCCGCCCGGGAGCACACCGCGGCGGACGCAGCCGGTTCGTCTCCGGCAAGAGCCGCATCAACGCCATGAAAGCCCTCATCGTCACCGAAACGACATAGCCTGGCAACTCCTTCCGTTGGAGCTGGGGTTGGGCTCGGGGCAAACCTGCTGGCGGCGTCTGGACCGGGCAGCAGGCAGGGGTCTTCGACCGGTCTTTCACGCGGCGGCGTGGCTCCTGGCGGAGTCGGTGATCACTCCGTCCGTATCGAAGACCACGGCGCGCATGGCGCGCAGGCACGGCGCCAGGATCGGTGCGGCTGCCATGACTGGGGTGGTCCCTTCGTCAGGGGCCCACAGAGGCTTCTCAACCGAGCACTCCCCCAGCAGGCGCATATCGATCACAGCAGGTGGCCGAGGCTGCGGCCGGGGCACACTCTGCCGTCGCGGCTCGCCGGGGACGAAGGATTCCATGTCAACGACCCGGAGTCTGATCGGCGTACTTTTGAGCAAGAGCCGGGCAAGCCCGCCCGACGAGGCGGCCGACGATGTGCCCCTGGTCCTCGACGCAAGCCTCTTCGAGGAAGGCAGAGGGGGCGAGTGCGCATGTGATTCGTACCGGACGCCGGTGAGCTGCGCATATGATCACGCGTATGCCGCCTGTGGACCAAAGGGCTGCGCCGGGTGAGATGACGGGACTATGTGGCCGCGAGTCAACGGTATGCGTGCGCTGGAACTGGGCTTCCCTGGTGACATGCGGGACGAGCTCAATTCCTTGGTTCTGACAGGTGCAAAGACCGCCACGACCTGTCTGCTCGACGAGTACGCCGAGGAGACCGAGGGCCTGGAGTATCTCGGTGAGCGGCAGGCTCTCCTGGACAACGAGGGCCGGTGCGTCGCCATCCTGGAGTTCATCGGCGTAGAGGTGAAGCCCTTTGGTGATGTCACTTGGGCACACGCCAGGGCCGAGGGTGAGGGTGATGTGTCTCTTGAGGCCTGGTGCGATGTGCACCGGCGCTTCTGGGACCGTGCGGGCACTCCGGTCGATGATGACACCGTCGTCGTCTGTCTGGCCTTCCGGGTGGCCAAAGACGCCTGAACTGCCCAGTCCGGCCCAGATCGCGGCCGGTCCCACGCGACCTCAACGGTTGCATGGGAGAGATCCGCCAGCAACCGCGCTCGGGCATGCCCGACCATCCCAGACCTGGGGCTTCGACGGCCACGGCCACCGCCGTCTCTCAGTGGCGCGGCGCCGGCTTGTCCGGCAGTGAGCATGAAGCCGGATGATCCGGACCCTCTCGGCCAAGAGCCGGTCCGGCGATCTTGTCCGGCGCACCAACTCGGCGCGCTCGGCCTCCTGACAGCGTGATTTCAACAGCTGCGAAGGCCGGCGCCTGAGCTCTGCTCAGTCCGCGGCCCGGCGATCCTCGTCCAGGTGGCCCATGGCGTAGCCGCGCTCATCCGGATGACCGGCCAGGCGCGCCATCACCCACGCGGTACGGGCGTCCATCCCTTCACCGAAGTCGGCGGCCAGGCGCCGTGCCCGCCACGTCGTACGCGGGGCGAGCACCCACCGTGCGAGCGGAAAGCGGACGCGGCCGGTACCGGCTGTCGTCCGGCTCGCCCCGCCGGGGAGGTCCTCGGAGCCGGGGCCGGGGATGTGTTCAGGTCGGTCACGATCGCGAGTCTGGTGACGGCCTGGGTCGCCGTGAGGGTCATCGGGCTGGAGATCACCGAAACGGGCGGCGCCGCAATACCGAAGTTGACGCCCGAGACGTGCGGCGACAAAAACTGAGGGCCCTCAAAGCCGGGAAGGCCGTCACGGAGCGCTCCGTCAGGGCGCGGGGCGCCTCAGGCGGCGGCCCAGGAGAACGGCTCCCGCGCCCGCGATCACCGAGGCGGCGGCGATGCCGGTGAGTGCGGTCTCGGCCCGGGCGTCGTGGGTGGACCCGGTGGTGGCCAGCGCAGGCCGGGCGGAACCTGCCGCCGTGGCGGCTTGCAGGACGAGGTCGGTGACCGCTTCGGGGTGGGCGATCATGGCCACGTGGGAGGAGTTGATCTCCACCGTGTGTGAACCCGCGCGCTTCGCCTCGAAACGTTCCTGGTCGGGGTTGATGGTCTTGTCCTGCTTCGCGACGAGGAACCACGACGGAATGTGCTTCCAGGCGGCCACTTTGGCCTTCTCGGAGAACGCGGTCGTTGCCGCGGGTCGTTGGGTGACCGCCATGACCCTTGTGGTGCTCTCCGGCAGGTCGGCGGCGAAGACCTGATGAAGCTTGTCGGGCTTGAGGTACAGGTCGGTCCCGCTGATGCCACCGCCGGCCCGGTACGGAACGGACTTCGTGGCAGTGCCGAGTTCGCTGGGGAACTTGGCGCCCAGGGACATTCCGCTCTCGCCCACGTCGAGCATCAGTGCCGATATGTACACCAGGGACTTCACCCGGGGGTTGCCCTCGGCAGCCGAGCTGATCAGGGCGCCGCCGTACGAGTGACCCGCGAGCACGATCGGGCCCTTGATGCTGTCCAGCACGGAGGCGATGTAGGTGGAATCGCTGTACAGCCCGCGCAGCGGATTGGCGGGGGCGATGACGGTGTATCCACGACGTTCGAGCCGTTCGACGACCCCGTTCCAGCTGGAAGCATCCGCGAACGCCCCGTGCACCAGCACGATGGTGGGTTTGGTCGTGGTCGTGGTCGTGCCGTCCGCCGCGGCGGCAGGTGCCGCCAGGGCCGTGCACAGGGCTATGGCGGGCCCGGCCGCCATGACGTGTGCGCGACGTATTCGGCGCCGTGAACCGGGGACCGTGAATGCTGCCATGCCGTTCTCGCTTTCCGTGAGATCGCTCTTGCAGCAAGCGTTCACGCATTCGCCCCGGCAGGCGCGGCCACGCACTCCAACCGGGTCACAACGTGGGCCATCACAGTGAACGCCGGAGTCAACGGGCATGCAGAGCGCCCAGCGGCTACCACGTCATCCGCAGCCGCCCCGTTGCCGGATGCGTCCTGGTCGGAGTGCCGGTCGATGACCTCGGCCACCGCATCGAGGTGCTCCGCCTCGGCAAGAAACAAAGTCGGCTGCCACTTGGACGGCCGACTGCACGGCGTCGTGCCACCGCTCACCCCTGCCCGCGCATGGCCGTACCTGTCGCCTGACTCCCCCGGTCTTTACGCCGTAAAGACCGCCACCCCGGATGGTGACGGCAACGCCACCAGCACCCCCGGCGGCTGGCTTCGACCGCCAGGACAGACACCGCCGCCGCAGCGGCCGCCCCGATTGAGCTGAACCGGAATTTGCAGCGGCCCCGAAGCCGGGCATGATCGCCTCGGCAGACGGGAAGGACAGGCCTGATGCCTGCACCCCGGACGTATCCTGACGAGCTCCGAGTCGGCCGTCCAAAGGCCACCGCCCGCCTCGACAGCCTCGCCTGACGCCCAGAACACCCCCTCGGGCGAGCCGGTCAAACTCACCTGGCAAACAGTCAGGGTCATCTGTCAGAGGTCATCCGAGCAGCATCCAAAAGCCCTGGCTTACAGCCGATGCCCCCTCTCCAGCGATCCGGCCCCGATCTCACGCGACCTGGTCCGATTCGCTCGTCGTCTCAGTCACTCTGGTCCGTGTGATCTGGGGGTGTTCCGTCCCGGCGGAGTTGACAGGGGCTCGTTGAACGGGCAGACCCGCGGATTCAGGCTCGGCACGGTCGGGGGTGAGGATTCAGGTGGTCTTGATCTGGCCACCGTCAATGACGAACTCCGCGCCGGTGATGTTGGCGGCGCGCGGAGAGGCAAGGAAGGCGGAGAGTTCAGCTACTTCCTGGGGTTCGGTGATCCGTCCGGTGGAGATGCCCATCTGCTGGGGCACGACCTCGTCGAGGGTCTCCTTGGCGCTTTTGCCGGTGCCGGCTGCCGCGACGTCGGCGAAGCCGCCGGGGGCAGTCCAGAACGGGGTGCGGACCGGCCCGGGGGCGATGGCATTGACGCGTACGCCCTGTGGGGCGAACTCCTCCGACAGGGCCTTGGTGAGGTTGCTCAGCGCCGCCTTGGCCGCTGAGTAGTCGACCACCATGGGGAAGGGCAGGCGGGCGTTGACGGAACTGATGTTGACGATTGCTCCGCCGTTGTCGGCGAGCAGATGGGGCAGCGCGGCACGGCTGGTACGGACCGCACTGAAGAAGGTCAGATCGAAGACGCGCTGCCACTCGGCGTCGTCGATGTCCAGGAAGCTGGAGCGGGGACGGGTTACTCCGAGATTGTTGACGAGCACGTCGATCCGGCCGTGACGCTCGGCAGCGGCATGAATCAGCAGGCCGGGGCCGCCGGCGTCACCTAGATCGACGGAAACGAAAGCGACGTCGTACTTCTCGCACAGTGCAGCGAGCTCAGGGGTTTGGGTACGACTGCCGGCGACGAGGCGGGCGCCTTCGCGGCCGAGGGTCTCGACGATGGCCAAGCCGATGCCCTTGCTGGCACCGGTGACGACAGCGACCTTGTCGGCGAGACCCAGGTTCATCAGCATGCACTCCCGTAACGCGAGTCGAGACCGGAAAATCCCCCCAGAAGTGCTCAGATCGACTTCAGTATCACGCACGGAACCACCCACTGGGCCCATCGCCACGAGCCCGACTCGGAGAATTCCCCCGCCTCCCCGCGCCACCACGGTGACTCGCGCTCCGCCCTGGGGCGCGGCGCGCGAGATTCGGTTGCCGTTGATCTCGGGCTGAACACCGAGACGTTGCGGAACTGGATCCGGACTGCCGACGGGCGCCGTCCCGGCGCTCACTCCGCACCGTTGTCCGCTGCGCAGGCGGGCGGTGGTGACGTTCAGGCGGAGCTGGCCGCTGCCCGGAAGAGGATGCGGCAGTTCCTCACCTTTGCGGTGGCGGTGAGGCATGACGAGTCCGGTGCCCGGACAGCCGCCGTCGGCGATCGTCGTGCTCGTGCCGACGGCGGCCTTCGCACCGGACTCCGCCCATGCCTTGCAGTCGTGGCGGTTGCCGGGCAGGGGTCGGCCGAACACCACGAGCCGGGTGTCGGCGTCGATGACGATTTGGTGGTTCGTGGAGTAGCGGTAGTTCTTGGACTGCTCCGCGATGGTGTGGTCGCGGGTGGGCACCAGTGTGCCGTCCACGATGAACACAGTGTCCTTACGGAACCGCTTGCGGGAGCGCAGGGCAAGCGCGGGGCCGAGGTGGTCGATGATCCGGTCGGCTGCGGACTTCGATACGCCGAAGAGCGGCGCGAGTTGGCGCATCGTCAAGTTCGTTCGCCAGTAGGCCGCCACGAGCAGTACCCGGACTTCCAGCGGAAGGGACCACGGGCGGCCCTTTCGCACCGGATCTGCCCCTTCGCGGCGCGGCGCGGTCACCAGCTTCCCGAAGGAACACGGGCTCAGCCCGCTGAACGGGGCTATCCAGACAC
>NZ_JAFMPZ010000627.1 GCF_017353455.1 Streptomyces laculatispora | reverse complement strand
CGGTCGGATGCGCCCCCGGACAGGGCCGTCCGGGGCCGGCGGGCGCCGGGGGTTTCCTCCGTCGGCCGCCGCCCGTGCGGGTGGTGCTACCGGGCGGCTCGGAGGCTGCCGGGTGGCTCTGCCGGGCGGGCGCGCACGCTTCCCGGTCCGAGGTCACCCGACGGCCTCTCAGGCGCGGCGGCGGGCGACCTCGTACATCACGATGCCGGCCGCGACACCGGCGTTCAGGGACTCGGCGCCACCGGGCATCGAGATGCGGACCCGGTAGTCGCAGGTCTCGCCGACGAGGCGGCCGAGGCCCTTGCCCTCGCTGCCGATGACGATGACGACGGGGCCGCCGACGGTGATGCCTTCCTTCTTGTACGCCTCCAGCGCGCGGGTCAGGTTGGTGACCCGGGAGACCGGGGTGCGGGCGGCGGTTCCGGCGGAGGACTTCCAGGCTCCGGCGGTCATTCCGGCGGCACGGCGCTCGGGCACGACCACGCCGTGGCCGCCGAACGCGGAGACGGAGCGGACGATGGCGCCGAGGTTGCGCGGGTCGGTGACGCCGTCGAGGGCGACGATCAGCGGGTCCTCGCCGTTGTCGTACGCGGCGGCGGTGAGGTCCTGCGGGTCCGCGTACTCGTACGGCGGGACCTGGAGGACGAGGCCCTGGTGGTTCAGGCCGTTCGTCATCCGGTCCAGCTCGGGGCGCGGGGCCTCCATCAGGTTGATGTTGCCGCGCTCGCCGGCGAGCTGGAGGGCCTCGCGGACGCGCTCGTCGTTGTCGATGTACTGCTGGACGTACAGGGTGGTGGCGGGGACGCCGTCGCGCAGCGCCTCGAAGACCGGGTTGCGGCCGACGACCATCTCGGAGGTGCCCTTGGCGCCGCCGCGCCGGGGCGCGGGGCGGCGGTTGGCGGCCTGCTTGGCCTTGGCGGTCGCGATGCGGTTCTTCTTGTGCTTCTTGCGGGCCTCGGCGGGCGGCGTCGGTCCCCTGCCTTCGAGAGCACGGCGTCGGTTACCGCCGCTGCCGACCTGCATGCCCTTCTTGTTGGACGTGCGGCGGTTCTTGCGCTGGCTGTTCCCGGCCATGACCTACCTGTTTCGTTGCTTCAGACGTGCGTACGTGTACGTAAGTGAAAGTGTGCCGTCCGGCGGGCCGGGCGGCACTTGGGAGGACTACTGGCGCGGGCCGAGTGTCCACCGTGGTCCGGTCGGGCTGTCCTCGATGACGAGCCCGGACTGGTTGAGCTGGTCGCGGATGGCGTCGGCCGCGGTCCAGTCCTTGCGCTCGCGTGCGGACTGGCGCTGGTCGAGGACGAGCCGTACGAGGGTGTCGACGACGCCGTGGAGGTCGTCGCCGCGGTCGCTCTCACCGGCCCAGTGGTCGTCGAGCGGGTCGAGGCCGAGTACACCGAGCATCGCACGGACCTCGGCGAGGCGGGCGACGGCGGCTTCCTTGTCGTCGGCGGCGAGGGCGGAGTTGCCCTGGCGGACGGTGGTGTGGACGATCGCCAGGGCCTGCGGTACGCCCAGGTCGTCGTCCATCGCCTCGGCGAAGGCGGGCGGCACCTCGGTGGCCGGGGCGACGGTCTCGCCGGCCTTCTCGGTGACGCGCTGGACGAAGCCCTCGATCCGGGCGAACGCGGACTCGGCCTCGCGCAGGGCCTCCTCGCTGTACTCGATCATGGACCGGTAGTGCGGGGTGCCGAGGTAGTAGCGCAGCACGATGGGGCGCCAGGCCTTGACCATCTCGCTGACGAGTACGGAGTTGCCGAGCGACTTCGACATCTTCTCGCCGGCCATGGTGACCCAGCCGTTGTGCACCCAGTAGTTCGCGAACGCGTCGCCGTAGGCCTTGGCCTGGGCGATCTCGTTCTCGTGGTGCGGGAAGATCAGGTCGATGCCGCCGCCGTGGATGTCGAAGGCGGTACCGAGATACTTGTGCACCATGGCGGAGCACTCCAGGTGCCAGCCGGGGCGGCCGCGGCCCCAGGGGGTCTCCCAGCTGGGCTCGCCGGGCTTGGACGCCTTCCACATGGCGAAGTCGCGCTGGTCGCGCTTGCCGGTCTCGCCCTCGCCGGAGGGCTGGCGCAGATCGTCCAGCTCCTGGTTGGAGAGGGACAGGTAGCCGGGGAACGAGCGCACGTCGAAGTAGACGTTGCCCTCGGAGGCGTAGGCGTGGCCGCGCTCGATGAGGCCCCGCATCATCTCGATCATCTCGGTGATGTGGCCGGTGGCGCGCGGCTCGTACGTGGGCGGGAGGCAGCCCAGCGCGTCGTAGCCGGCGTTGAACGCGCGCTCGTTCTCGTAACCGATGGCCCACCACGGGCGGCCCTGCTCGGCCGACTTCGTGATGATCTTGTCGTCGATGTCTGTGACGTTCCGGACGAACGTCACGTCGTAGCCGCGGTGCTCGAACCAGCGGCGCATGATGTCGAAGTTCAGTCCGGACCTGATGTGCCCGATGTGCGGGGCGGCCTGGACAGTGGCGCCACAGAGGTAGATCGAGACACAGCCCGCTGTGAGCGGGACGAAGTCACGGATCTGCCGGGCGCTGGTGTCGTACAGGCGAATAGTCACGCCTCAAGGGTAGTGGGCGCGCACCAGTGCCCCGCGACCCCTTGGGGGATTGCGATGACAGTTGTTACGGCCCGGGTTCGCCCGGCCGGGGCGCCTCGGGTCCCGCGGAAGTACGGCCGTCATGGCGTCCGTCCTCCCGAGGGGGTCCGCGGTGCCGCTGCCTCCGCGTCCTGTCCGGCCACCGGTCGCCCGGACCGCTTTCCGTCCGCGCCCGCCGGAAGGGTCAGCGCGAGGGCGGCGCCCGCGAGCGGGACGGCGGCGAGCACCGCCCACCGGAGGGGTGCGGGGGCGCCGAGCAGCGCCCCGGTGGCGGCGCTGCCCGCGAGTACGGCCACGCCGGAGACCGATGACAGTGCTCCGGTGGCGAGTCCGAGGTGCCGGTCGGCGACGAGATCCGGTACGAGGCCGCGGGCGGCCGGCACCAGCAGCATCTGCCCGAGGGTGAGGAGGACGACGAGCGTGGCCGCGGGCAGCAGTCCGGCGGGCCCGCCGGGGGCCAGGGGCACGGCGGCGAATCCGGCGGCGACGGTGGTGAGCCCGGCGACGAGAGCGGTCCGCGGTGCGAGGCGGTGGGCGGCCCAGCGGGTCACCGGCAGCTGGGCGCAGACGACCAGCAGCGAGGAGAGCGCGAACAGCGGGCCGAGGGCGGCCTGCGAACCGGTGGCGCGCCGCACCTCGGCCGGGAGCGAGAGGTAGAGCTGGTTGTACGCGACGAGGTAGCTGCTGTAGGTGAGGCAGAGCAGCAGGAACGGCCGGTTGCCGAAGACCTCGCGGGCGGAGCCCCGGGAGCGTTGCGTACGGGCCGCGGGGGCGCGGTGCGGCATCAGCCGGGCGTGTCCGGCGAGGACCGCGACGAAGACGAGGACCCCGGCGAGGGCGGCGGCCCGGAACCCGCCGCCCAGGAGCAGCAGGGCCGAGCCGAGGAGGGGGCCGAGGAACGCCCCGGCCTGTCCGGCGGCGGAGAACCGTGCGAGCACCTGGGCGCGCGGGGTGCCGGTCTCCCTCTCGTGGCGGACGGCCTCGCGGGCGGTTTCGGACTCGACGGCGGGTGAGAAGAGCGCGGCGGCGAGTCCGGTCAGCAGGACGGCGCCGATGACGGTCGCGGTGGATCCGGCGAAGGCGAGCCAGCCGAAGCCGGCGATGCGCAGGACGCATCCGGCGAGGACGACGGGGCGCGGCCCGTACCGGTCGGTGAGTGCGCCGCCGATGACGAAGAGGCCCTGCTGGCTGAAGGTGCGCAGGCCGAGGACGAGGCCGACGAGCCAGCCGGCCATGCCGAGGCCGGTGCCGAGGTGGGTGGCGAGGTAGGGCAGGACGGCGTAGAAGCCGATGTTGAACGCGAACTGGGTGGTGGTCAGGAGGCGGAGGTAGCGGTCCGGGGCCGGGCCCGGGGTGGCCGGCCGCGGGGTCGGGGCGACGCTCACGCGGCGCCCTTGCTGCCGCGTGCGCCCCGGTGTCCCGCGCCCCGCACGGCCGCGGCCGTGCGGACGGCCGTCGCGCCGAGGACGGCGAGGGCGGCGGCGGGGGCGAGTACGGCCCAGGGGGCGCGCTCCGCGTAGGGGAGGTTCTCGGAGAGCATCCTGCCCCATTCGGGTGACGGGGGCGCGGTGCCGAGGCCGAGGAAACCGAGGGAGGCGAGGGCCAGCGCGATGGCGGGGACGCGCAGGACGGCGTGGCGGACGACGGGGGGCAGTACGCCGGGC
>NZ_JAFMPZ010000370.1 GCF_017353455.1 Streptomyces laculatispora | reverse complement strand
CCGAGTACGCGGGCATCGTCGCCGAGCGCCTCGCCGACCGCGTACCCATGTGGATCACCATCAACGAACCCGCCGAGGTGACCATGCTCGGCTACGCACTCGGCGAGCACGCCCCCGGCCGCGCCCTCCTCTTCGACGCGCTGCCCGCCGCCCACCACCAGCTCCTCGGCCACGGCCTGGCCGTACGCGCACTGCGTGCCGCGGGGGCAGACAACATCGGCATCGCCGTCTCGCACTCCCCGGTCTGGACCGCGGGAGAGTCCGAGGAGGACCGCTTCGCCGCCGAGCTGTACGACACGCTGACCAACCGGCTGTTCGCCGACCCGCTCCTCGCCGGCCGCTACCCCGACGAGAACTTCGCCGCGCTGATGCCCGGCCCGGTCGAGGACGACCTGCGGACCATCTCCGCCCCGCTCGACTGGTACGGGGTCAACTACTACAACCCCACGCTCGTCGGCGCGCCCAGGGCCGAGGCCCTCGACACCTTCGCCGGCTTCGGCATGCCTGACGAACTGCCCTTCGGCATAAGGGAGATCGAGGGGTACGAGACGACCGACTTCGGCTGGCCCGTCGTCCCCGACGGACTGCGCGAGACCCTCGTCCAGCTGAGCAGCCGCTACGGCGACCGGCTCCCGCCGCTCTACATCACCGAGAACGGCTGTGCCTTCGACGAACCCGCGAAGGACACCCGCCGGATCGCCTTTCTCGACGCGCATCTGAAGTCCCTGCGGTCGGCCATCGACGCGGGCATCGACGTACGCGGCTACTTCACCTGGTCGCTCACCGACAACATCGAGTGGACCGAGGGAGTCAGCAAGCGTTTCGGCCTGGTCCACATCGACTACGAGACGCTGCGCCGCACGCCCAAGGACTCGTACGCCTGGTACCGCGACGTGATCAGGGAACAGAAGCGGCAGGGTGCCGGTCCGGGCGGCCGGACCGGCACGGACTCCGCCTGAGGGCTGTCCCCGCTCACGCGGTCACGAGGCCGTGCACTTCACCTTGATCGGAGCGGCGGCGGCGTGCCGGTTGCCCGAGGTCTTGCCGCGGTTGTCGAGCACGATGGAGATCTTGCCCGTGCTCACCGGGAAGGTTCCGGCGTTGATCCACTGACCCAGGTGCGAGGGCTGGTCGATCTCGAAGGTGTCGATCTGGGTGCTCGGCTTGGCCTGGAAGTAGCGGTGGACGGCGTAGTGGGCCGGGTTGCCGCCGACGTAACTGAGGTCCTTGACGTTCGGGACGTAGACCGAGACCTGGCAGGTGCCCTTGGTCACCGACCCGGTGGGGAACTTCCACTGGGCGTAGCCGGTGGACTTCGTGGTGCTGTCGGACAGCGGCACGCTGTAGTAGAACCCGCTGCACCCGTAGGACGTCTGACTGCCCGAACTGCCGCGCCAGCCCCTGTTGCTGTCGCGGTACTGGTCGGACGTGGCGAAGCCGGGGGTGTTGCAGCCGGGGCCGATGAAGTGGCTGTACGTGACCGCGGCCGCCCGCTCCTGCTGGCTCGACACCGGTTTGTCGGCCGGTTTGCCGGAGCTGTCCTTGGCCGCCGGAGCGTCGGACGCCGCGGGCTCCGCGTTCTTCCCGGCCGGGGTGTGCCGGGCCTCCTTGCCGCTGCCCGTCCCGACGGTCTTCGTGCCGGCCTCGTGGACTCCGCCCGTCCCCGAGCCGCCAGCCGAGCCACCCGTTCCGGAGCCGCCTGCCGCCGCTGAGCCGGCGGCGGGCTTGCCGTCGGACTGCGGGCGGTTCTCACCGGGGGCGTTCTGCCGGCCCGGCACGAAACCCGGGCCCGAGCCGTCCGGGCCCATCCGGCTGCCCGCCGGTGCCAGTGCGGAGGGCGCAGAGGTGTCGTCGCCCGATCCGGACAGGCCGGAGATCAGGAAGGGCACACCGACCAGGACCAGTCCGCCGGCCACGGCTGCCGCGATCAGGGGCTTGCCGGGGCGGCCCAGGGGGAGAACTCCGGTGCGGCGGGCGCCGGTCGCGCTGCCCGCCGCCGTCGCGGTGGCGGTCGCGGTCCCGGCCGAGGCGGCCGAACTCGTCGCGGCGGCACCGGCGACAGCGACCGCGGGGGTCCCGGGGAGCGCGGCGGCTTCCGGATCGGTCTCCGCCCGGGGCTGCTCCTCGGTCTCCGCCTGGGCCTCCGCCTGGGGCGGTTCCCCCTCCTCGCCCTCGGCGGTGGCCGGGGCGGCGGAACCGGACACGGTGGCGGGAGTACCGCTGCCGGACGGTGCCGCGGCGGCCCCGTCGTCCGGCTTCTTGGGGAACAGCCCGGCGGACGGCTCTTCGGCCAGTGCCGCGACCGCCGCCGCGCGGGGGACGGGTGAGCCGGGAGTGCCGGACTCCGCGCCGGCTGCGGCTGACTCGCTGGTTGCCATGACATGCCTCTCGGACGGATCAGGATGGGGGACGGGAAATCGGGCGGATGGCTGCCGGATCAGGTACGGCACGGGAAGTGGCCGGTGCAGCGGGTCGGCCACCTGGCGGCCGTCGCGCCGTCGTCCCGGCGGGCCGCCTCGTCGAGCCGGGCGACCGCCTCGTCCGACGGCGGCCGGAACTGCCGCGCCCCACTGGGGATCTCTGCCAGCAGCACCCGTGCCGGACCCTCCTCGGACGCCTCGTGCCTGGCCAGTACGGAGAACTCGGTACCCGCCGGGAAGAGCGCCGTCGCACCGCTGTCACCCGGGGCGGCCAGCACCGACGTACGACGGGCGGTCACCGGCCGGATGACGTAACGGGCATGGCCGTCCGGCGGCGCCGGAGCGCCCTTCTGCTCAAGGTGTACGACGTCGAGCGGTGCGTCACAGCGCAGGACGGCTCCCGAAACGGCCTCGTCCGCGATCCCGGGCCCCGGCACGGCCCGGATCAGGGTTCCCCGCAGCGCGGGCAGCCTGCGCAGCCCGGAGGCGAGACAGGCGGCGTACCGCGCCAACTCGCCGTCTCCCGTGCCCGCGTCGGAGGCGAGCGCGAGCGCTCCGAACCGTCCGCCGGGCGATGACGTCAGATACAGGTGCACGGCGACCAGGTCGACCCGTGCCTGCTCCTCCTCGGGACCGCGCAGAGCGGGCAGTTGCACCAGAGCCCGGTTGACCGGCCCGGTGTGCTCCTCCCAGACCGACGCCGCCAGTTCGCGGAAGGCGGCCCGGTCGGCGCCACTGCTGAAGCCCGTCGGAGCCGGGGCAGGGTGCCGGGACGCCGCCACGGCGACCCGGACCGGGGGTGCGGGTGCACGCGGAGCCGGGGGCGGAGTCGGGGGTGCGGGTGTACGCGGAGCCGAAGCGACCTGGACGGTCTTCTGGGGTTCCGCGGCTTGTGCGGCCGGTCCGGCTGCCGGCGTGGGAGACATCGACGGGCCTGCGTGAGCGCTGCTGGTGGCCGGACGGGTGGCAGGTGCGGGGGCAGGGGGTGTCGTCGCGGAGCGCGCCGCAGAGGTGCTCGTCGGGGACGCGGGCGCGGCGGGCACCGGCGCGGTGGGCACGGGTATTTCCGCCGCCGGTGCGGAACGCGTGGGCGTCGCGGCGAACATCAGCGCGTTCCGTACCGCGAAGCGCCGCAGCGCGTCCACCGTTTCGGCTCCCGCACCGGCGGGCGACGCGATCTCGGCGTGCTCGCGGACCTGACCGTCCAGCTCCGGCAACAGGGCGGCGAGTGCCTTCAGGAGGGCGCCCCGGGCCTGTCCGTCGCCGCCCGCGTCCTCGACCTCGATCCGCACCGCTCGCGCGTCGGCGGGCCGCTCCCGGACCGCCGCCGGGGGGTTGGGGGAGCCGCCCACCCACAATCCGGCCCGTACCGCGACCACGTACGATCCGCCGGGCAGGCGCCCCACGGCGGGTTCCGGATCCGGGCCGACCACGGCGTCGGGCAGCAGCCAGTGCACCGGACGCGGGGCCGGGTGCGGTGCTTCCGCTTCCGCTTCCGCTTCCGTGGGAGTGCAGCTCACCGCGGCGAGCAGAGCGGGCCAGGTGCACTCGCCCTCGGCCGAGACCAGTCGTACCCGCTCCTGGAACGCGCCGCCCGAGGGGTTCGGCACGGAAAGCGGGAGGCCCGTGCAGACCTCCACCTCCGTGCCGAGCAGGTCGGCCACCCGTTGGGCGACGGGCAGCAGATCGTGTCCGCCGCCCGGGGCCAGCCGCACCCGGTCACGCAGTTCCGCAGGCAGCCGGGCGAGCAGCGTCGCCAGGTCCTCCACGAGGTCGTTGCGGCTCTCCGCGCCGCTCACCAGTACGGTCAGCCGGTCCGGGTGCACGGCAAGGGCGAACGCCAGATCGCCGGGGTGGGGTGCCGCCGTGCCCCTGGGGTGCAGCAGCAGCCCCGCGGGTATCTGCCGGACTGTGTGGTCGCCCAGTTCGCCGAGCGGAACCCGGGCCAGAGCGCGCTGCCAGCGCGGGGCGGGTATGCGTGCGCCCAGGGCCACGGGTTCCGCGCCCGGCGCGAAGCGCCACCAGCCGCCCGCCGGGCTCGCCGGCTCGCTCACGTACAGTCCGCCGCCGGGCACCAGGACCGCTGCGGCATCGGGCGCCTCGATCTCGAAGTCCCACGCATCAGCGAGGCGTTGGGCCAGCGGAAGCTGCCCGTCGGGCTTTCGCGCGGCAGCGCCGGACATCACCAGCCGGGCGGCGGACCGGTGTTCGTCGCGCAGCCTGGCGAGCAGGCCGCCCAGCTCCTCGCCCAGGTTCCCCGCAGCGTCCGGCGCGACGTCGACGATGACCACCGGGTGCTCCCGCTCGACGTGCAGGCTCCGGGCCAGCTCCCGCACAGAGGTACGGCGGTCGGCGGAGGAGCGCAGCAGGAATCCGGACGCGCCGCCGGGGCCGGACGCCGCGCCGAACTCGTCGAGGACCGTGCGAGGGCCCTGCGGGTCACCCGCGACCCGGCCGGACGCGACAGGGCCGGAGACGGCAGGGTCGGGAGTGGCGGGGCCGGGAAGCGATTCCGCCGCTGAGCGCCGTCCACGCCACCGTGGCAGCCGCGAGGTCAGTCCGCTCATCGGGAGCCCTCCCGACGGGTGAAGCTGCTGCGCTGCACTGACCCTCCATCAACAATTCCGCCTGGTTGCGACGCTGACCATAGCTCCCGGCAATTCATGAGGGACCCTCAGGGCCGGTGGCACGGCCGGGGCGGGTGGTGGACCCGCCGGTGAGGATGCCCAGGGCGAGGTCGGAGAGCGCCGAGCGGGCGGGTTCGGGCGCGGACGGCGGTGCGGCGTCCGCCTCCGCCTCCGCCGACGGTCCGGTGCTCGATCCGGCCCGCCGCAGAGCCGCCAACCGGGCTCCCGTGAGGCGGAGTTCCGCCTGCCGCAGCGCCCATTCTGACTCGGCGGCCTCGACGCGCGACGCCGGCTCCCAGCCATCCACGGGCTCTCCGGCGGACTTGCCTGCGGGGGCTCCCGCCACCATGGGTCCCTGTTCCTCCCGCGTGTCCGTCACGTCGCCCTCCCCGCGCCGCCGCCCAGGCTGGTGCCCGCCATCATGCTGGAGATCTCGGTCGCGCCCGTCCGGAGCTTCGGGGGCATGCGGCCGTTGTGGTGGTTGCCGCCGCCGGGGCGCTTGGAGCCGGTCTCCGGCAGTTGTTCGATGTAGGCGCTCCAGCCCCGCTCACCGCGCGGACCCTGGACATGCCACTCGATCACGAGGCGCCGCGAAACGCTGCTCCCCGGCGACTGCGTGGCATACGGCTCGCCGTTGAGGCCCCGCACCTCGATGCTCATGCCGAGGGCCGACGCGTACTGGCCGAGCAGGAAGTGCGCGTCGGGGCCCAGCGTGAACTCCTGCCCGTGGCGCAGTTCCGTGAAGCTCTGGCCAGGGGAGTGCAGGGACCCGGTGGCCAGCCGGGTGAAGAGTTCCTCCACGCCGATGCCGTGCCGGTCCGCCTCCGCGACCAGGGTGCCGACTTCCCGGAGGGAGTTCGTGTTCGCGTACAGCCCCCGCCAGACCGCCTGGAGGACACTCTCGCCGCCTGGTTCCCCGTGTGGCACGCTGTCGAGTGCCCGGAAGAGGGTTCCCTGGGACCCGAGAGGCGGCACCAGCTGCCCGGCCGGCACATGGCCCTCGCGGAACGACGGCAGGTACTCGTGTGCGAAGTACCGCAGGTGGTCCAGGAAGTACGGGTTGTCCGCGCTCAGCGCGAGGGCCCGGGAGAACAGCCTGATGTTGTTCGGGTCGATGCCCGCCCAGATGACCGGGTCCGGCTCCCGTGACACCTTGTCGGAGATCGACACACTGACCGAGTTCACTCCCGGCACACCGAGCCGCGGGTCGAGATGCGCCGCCAGCCCCGGGGCCCGGTCGGCCACGGGTGCGCCGTGGACGAGCGGGGTGGTGGGGTGCACGGGCCACAGCGGACTGTTGGTGTGCACCGGCTGCGCCGCGCTGCCCCAAAGGGGCTGGCCCTTCATGCCGGGAACCTGGCTGACGGAGTCCAGGACCTCCTCGTCCTGGTACTCCGCGAGACCCCAGATATCGCGGAACGGTGCCAGCTGAAGGCCCCGGCGCCCCGCCTGGACGTTGCCCAGCCCCGGTTCACTCTGGTGGAACATCCGCTGGAACGGGTTGGTGAGCCCCACGTGGTCCTGCGGCAGCGCCCCGGTCGCCCAGCGCCCCGCGACCAGCCGGGACAGGTCGGTGAGGACCGCCGCCTGCTCGAACTCCACGACGAAGGCGGCGCCCCGCCGCGGCAGCACCTGGTTCTCGGCTGCGACCTTGCGCCGGGTGTGCTGTGCTTCGAGCCGCTGCGCGTACGCCCACCGCCGCCTGAGGTGGGTGGTGAAGTCGGCATGCGGGGCGGGCGGCCGCGGCAGCGGCAGGTCCTCCCGCAGCTCCCACGTGTTGACCCGGTTCAGTGACTGGCTCAGGTTGTGGAACTCCGCCCCGCCCGGCCCGAAACGCAGCTGGTGCCGGTCCGGCGCGCCCCTGAGCAGAGTGGCTGCCGCGTCCACGAAGAGGTTGGGCTCGGGTGAGTACGGCAGCAACGGGTGCAGGCCGCGCAGCCGGGTCCGTACCCGCATGTCGTGGGTGATCTCGCTCCGGACCGTCTCCAGCATCTCCTCGAACGACGAGGTCGCCGGTTTGCCCTTCTCGGCCAGCAGCGCCGCGTACCGGCTCTCGGTCAGCTCCTTCAGCCGTGCGGTCGCCGCCGTCTCGTCCGGGCGCGGCAGCCGGTAGCCGCCCGACATCATCAGCGGGCGCAGCGGCAGGGCGTCCTCGCCCGTCTCCAGCCGGGACTCGAACCAGCTGAAGACATGCGTGTTCCGGGTGGTCGCGCCGTCGCGCGTGGAGACCACGTGCGGATAGGTGTCGAAGTCCATGAACGCGATGTACGGGTGGGTCCGCCGGTCCATCATCGAGCGCACCAGATGGCGGTTGGCGTTGCTTTCCAGGACGTTGTTGCGGGCCGTCCCGAACGGGAAGGCCTTGCCGTCCGGCCAGGTCATGGTCATCGGGACCAGGGCCAGCGGGCGTGCGAAGGTGGCCTGCGCCGCCGCGTGGCGCACGGTCGCGGCGATCTCGGCGTGCTTCGCGGCGGTACTTTCGGCCTTGGCCGCCTTGGTCTGCCGCCCTCCCCCGGGGGGCCCTTCCACGCGCGCGTTGACGCCGACGACGACCGCCACCCGTCCCGGGTACCCCTCCAGTTCCTCGGTGACCGCGTCCAGGAACTCCTGAAGCCGCTCGGGGTGTTCGCGCAGCTCGCGCTCGGAGACGATCGCGTTGACGACGTAGGAGAGCGGAAACGGCCGGCCGGACCGGTCCGGATCGTCCGGCAGGCTGTTCCGCAGCCAGTCCTGGTACTCGCTCTCGGTCAGGTCGTGGAGGCTCGCCGGTGGCACGAGATCGCTGAACGCCTGGTTGACGTAGGTGAGCGTGGAAGTCTGCGGTCGGTTGCCCGGGGCGGGCACGGACCACTCCTGGCTGGGGCGGGTGGGCTCGGACTCGACCACCTCGACCGGGGCCGGCTCGTCGAGGTCCATCGGCGTCGCCTGCGGTACCGACTGGGA
>NZ_JAFMPZ010000626.1 GCF_017353455.1 Streptomyces laculatispora | reverse complement strand
TCTTCTCACTGCCGCGCGGCACGAGCACCGTGTCCTCGGGCCCGACGACGGTGTCCGGCGCCTTGAAGAACAGGATCGGCTCGCCCGGGATCTGCGCGCCGGTCTCCGTGGCGTGGTCGTGGTAGTTCAGCCCGATGCACACGATCTTGCCGATCCGGGCGAGCGGCGGACCCACCCGCAGCCCCTCGGCATCGAGCACCGGCAGCTCACCGGGCGCGGCCGCGGCGGCCCGGACCCGGGCCAGCGCGTCCTCGTCAGCGAGCAGCGCACTGTCGATGTCGGTGACGACTCCTGCCAGGTCACGCAGGATTCCGTCCTCATCCAGCAGCGCCGGTCGTTCCGCGCCTGCCGTACCCACACGAAGCAGCTTCAACGGTCTGTCTCCCCTTGGTCGAGATCGGGCCCGTCGGATGGGTTGCGGCCATCGCAGGCTTGTCCGATCCTCCAAGACATCCGATCACTCCGCAAGACCCTGTTCACACACTGGACCGGCGCACTCGCGTCCGCGGTTACGCCGCCGTGGCCACGGCGGCGCCCGCGGCCGGCATGTCGCGGTACAGGTAGGCCCGTTCGACCGCGGTCCAGGTGGTGCTCGTGACGACGTAGAGCGCGGCGGCCAGCGGCACGAAGGCCACGGTGAACAGGGTGAAGAAGGACATCAGCGGCATCAGCTTCGTCATCGCCCCCATGCCCGGGACCGGCTGTCCGTCGGGACCGGCGGTCGGGGTGACGGGGTTGGCGGCCATCTGTCGCTTCGTACGCCGGTAGTTGAAGGTGGCCACCGCGGCGACCAGGGCGAACAGCCCCAGGTACACGGCACCCTGCGCCCCGAACATCCCGCCGTCCGTGAGCGCGTCGCGCCAGCGCTCGCCGAGCGGGGCCCCGAAGAGCTGGTGGCCGAGCAGTTCGTTGGGGTCGTTGCCGATCTTCTGGCTGGAGAAGAGGTGGTAGAGCAGGAAGAAGGCCGGCATCTGGAGCAGGCTGGGCAGGCAGCCGGAGAGCGGCGAGACCTTCTCCTCCTTGTGCAGCTCCATGAGCGCCTTCTGCATCCGCTCGGGGTTCTTGCCGTGCTTCTTGCGCAGTGCGGCGATCTGCGGCTGGAGCTTGGTGCGGGCCTTCTGCCCGCGCGCCGCGGCCCGCGACAGGGGGTGCACGGCGAGCCGTACGAGCGCGGTGAACAGCACGATCGCGGCGGCGGTGGACGCGGTCTGGAAGAACGGGTGCAGCAGATCGGCGAAGGCGCCGACCAGGCTGGCGAAAGCGGACATGAAGGCGGACATGGATGAGCCCTCCGGGGGTCTCGTCGTGCCGGGAAGTGGATCAACTTCGGCATGACGATCCGCGCGGGGCGCCCACGCGCACGCACACGGCGTGCGCACCTGGACGAAGGAGGGGGAAAGGGGAGCCCTACGCGGCCGTCAGGAGGACACGGCCGGGGGCTCGGGGGCGCCTGCGCCCCTTGGCGTCGGGGTCGCGTTGCGGCAGGAACGCGGTGCGTTTCTCCCGGTCGCGCATGGCGGTACGGACCCGGGTGCGGGGCACCGGGACGGCGCAGCGCGCGCTCATGACCGAGCAGGCGACGAGTGCGGTACCGGCGGCAGCGGTGGCGGCGAGCGCGACCGCGGCGGAGAGGCTGCCGCCCTCGGCGAGCAGGACCTCGGTGAGGAAGAAGAGCAGCAGGCCGGCGGGACGGAGCAGCCGGGCGAGGCCACCGCGCAAGCGGTTCTTGGCACCTGCGCCCATGGGTCCTCCCCCTTTCGCACTCCTGCGGCCGCACAGTGAAGCGGCACTTCAACCTTTAACCGTTATACACGATCGGCGTCAACCGGCCTCGTACACGATCGGCGTCGGTGACCCCGGGCACGCCCCGGCGGACCTCGACGGGCCCCCGCGGGCCCCCATGCGCCGAGGCTGCGGACGACCGGCCGGAGCGCCTTGCCGCTGTCCGTCAGGACGTACTCCTCGCGCACCTGGTGGCGCTGCAGGCGCACCGGCTGACGGGCCGGGTCACGCCCCGCCACCAGCTGGCCGCGGGCTTCGCCCTGCACGCGGTGGTTGTGCTGTCCCTGCTCGGCACCCTGAGGGTCGAGTCGGTGGAGCCGGAACGGGCGGCGATGGGCTCGGGCGCGAACGGCGCGCTGCTGCTGTCGGTGGGACTGGCGCTGCTGGCGACGGTCACGGTCCTGCTGCTGCGGGAGCGGCACTGAGCCCCACGCGCCCACCACACGCGACGCACGACCGCACCCGCCTCACCTGTGTACGCGGTTACGTACGCGGTCTCAGCGGGTCTCACCCCGCCACCGCGGCGCCCGCCTCCTCGTCGTCATCGATCTCGTCCCGCGCCAGCACGTCCTCGTCCGGCCGCTCGTCGCGCTCGCGCGGCCCCGCGTACGTCACCGCCAGCGCGACGGCCAGATTCGCGCCGAGCGCGACGATGCCCGCGTTCACGCCCCACACCGGATCGTTCTCCGTGAAGACGAACCCGCACACGGCGGCCACCCCGACGACCAGCCCGCTCATCGCTCCGAGCAGCGTCAACCGCCGCCACATCAGACCGAGCAGCACCATGGGGAGCAGCTGCGCCATCCCCTCGTACGAGATCAGCGAGAGCCGTACGAGGGTGTTCGGTGCCGTGTACGTGAGCAGCAGGGCCAGGCTGCCCGCGATCACGACGACCACCTGGGCCGCGCCCTTTTGCCGCTGCTCCCAGCGCGGCACGAGCGAGAGCACGCTGCGTCCCCACATCGTGCCGATGACCAGCATGAAGACGGCCATCGGCACGATCGACGAGAGTGCGGCCGCGACGCCGATGACCCCGACCGACCAGGCCGGCAGCGAGTCCACGACCAGTTTGAAGAGCGCCAGGTTGGACTCGGCGCCGACCAGCCCCGGCACGACGAACAGGGCCGCCATGCCGAGCAGCATCGGCACGAACAGCAGGACGTTGTAGGCGGGCAGCCACATCGCGTTGCGCCGCAGCACGTCGGCGTTCCTGGCACCGAGATAGCCGGCGACGGTCGTCGGGAAGATCACGACGGTGAGGGAGTTGAGGAACGAGGTGGTGATGAACCAGGCCTGTCCGAGGCCGCTGTCGCCGTGCCCGGGGAAGGTCAGCCACTCGCTCTTCTCGGTGACGAGCCGGTCGAGGAAGGGCCCGTAGCCGTCGAAGTAGTGCATCGGTACGTAGACGGCGAGGAAGCCGAGCGTGGCGATCACCATCACGTCCTTCAGCACGGACACCCACGCGCTGCCGCGCAGCCCGCTGACGACGACGAAGCCGGTGGTGACGGCGAAGGCGATGAAGTAGGCCCGGTTCAGGCTGATGGCGCCGTAGGAGATGGTCGAGACGACCACGCCCATGCCGGTGATCTGGAGCTGGATGTACGGGAGCAGGAAGACGGTCGCGAGGACGGCGACGAGCGCCCCGAGCCAGGGCCGTGCGAAGCGGTGCGCCACCATGTCGGTGATCCCGACGAGGTCGTGCTTGCGCGCGTACGCCCAGAGCATGGGCCCGACGACGTAGCCGACGGCGTAGCCGCAGGACATGTACGCCACCACGTAGAGCACCGGCGCACCGTAGTTGTAGCCCCAGCCCGCGGCTCCGAGGTAGCTGAAGCTGGTGTAGCCCTCGCCGGCCATCAGCACCCAGATGAAGACGGTCCCCAGACTGCGCCCGCCCACCGACCACTCGGCG
>NZ_JAFMPZ010000369.1 GCF_017353455.1 Streptomyces laculatispora | reverse complement strand
GTCCTCCCCGCCGCATGCCGTCACCAGCAGCAACAGCGCGCCCAGCACCAGAGCCAGCAGTCCGGTGGCCCCACGTCCACGCCGCCCGCTGTTCGCCCCGGCCGGTATCCCCGATATCGGCTGCCCGTTCAATGTGGTCGTCTCCCCTCGCACGGCCTGGCCCCGCCAAGGCCCTGGGAGCTCACAGGCTCCCGCCCCCGCGCGCTGCATATGCGCGCTCAGCGAAAGATAATCACACCGACTGCGGGCAGATCTCCCCTGGAGTGTCACCGTTCCGTCCCAACTCGTTCAGGACTTCGCCTGGTCGCGGGCGGTACCGGCGCGGGGGGGGGCTGTACCGGCGGGGGGCAAACGCGACGGACGGCGCGACCGCACCGGCCGCACCGTCCCTACGACTGCGGGAGAGACGGCTCCGGGAGAGCCGGGGTGTCCATGCGGGGGCCGAGGCGTGTCAGCGCACGGCGGAACCCGCCTTCCACTGGTTCCAGTTCAGATTCCAGCCGCCCAGCCCGTTGTCCGGGGCCACCATCTTGTCCTTGGAGTTGACGACCTCGACGACATCCCCGATGAGCGTCCGGTCGAAGAACCAGCCGGCCGGGGCGGACCCGCTGCCGCCCTGCTCGTCGCGGAGCCCGATGCAGCCGTGGCTGACGTTGGTCGAGCCGAAGACGTCGTCGTCGGACCAGTAGTTGCCGTGCAGGAAGGTGCCGGACTCGGTGAGCCGGATGGCGTGCGGGACGTCCTTGATGTCGTACTCGCCACCGAAGCCGACGGTCCGCCCGTCCATCCGGGTCACCTCGTGCATCTCGCTGACCACCATCTTGCCGTTGTACGTGGTCGTCGTCGGCGAACCCGCCGTGATCGGGACCGTGGAGACGAGCCGCCCGTCGCGGCGCACCTCCATGGTGTGCGCGGCCGAGTCCACCCGGGACGTCTGCTCCCGGCCCACCGTGAACCTGATGGTCTTGTGCTGGGTGCCGTACACCTGCGGCGCCCCCTCCACATCGCGCAGCCCCACCTCGACGGTGACCTTCGTGCCGGGCTCCCAGTAGGCGGCCGGGCGGAAGTCCAGCCGGTCCGCGCCGAACCAGTGCCCGGCCACCTCGACCGGCGGATCACTGCTCACCCGGATGGCCCGCTGCACCGCCGCGCGGTGGGTGATCGGACGGTTGAACTCGAAGGAGACGATCATGCCGGTACCGACCGTGGACCGGTTCTCCGGCTTGAAGTGGCCGTTGAAGCGGTGTTCGGGCACCACCGTGGTGAAGGTGGTGTGGCGGGCCGAGCGGTGCCCCGCGCCGTCCAGGGCCACCGCGTCGACGCTGTACTTGGCGGCGAGCCCGAGCCGGCCCGCCGCTCCCTGCGGAGTCCAGGAGAGGCCGTCCTTCGCGATCAGGCCCCTCACCTCCTGCCTCTGCGCGTCCTCGATCCGGGTCACCTTGACACTCTCCAGCCGCCCGTCCGGGACCTTCACCTCGACCTTGCTGTCCGGTCCTACGTCCTCGGCCCTGTCCTGCGGGGTGATCCGGATCGCCTCCTGCGGCGACCGGGCCTTCCCGCCGATGACCGAGCCCCCGCCCGAGCAGCCGGTCAGAACAGCCAGTACGGCCAGTACGGCGAGCAGTCCCGACCGTGTCAGCACGGTGACCGGGCTCGCGTCTGCCTTCTTCGCTACGTGGTTCACGTCCCCCCAACGACCGGGGCCCGTCGGGGGAAACGTGAGTGCGGGTCCACTCGTGGGCAGAACAGAGGGGACGACCACACTCGGGGAGCCGCGGCCGGGACGCCGCGTGCTCCCTTTCGGTGCCGGTCCCCCACGAGCCGCGGGAGGCGAGCAGGTGTCGAGCGCAGCCGAGCAGGAGGCAGTGCCGAAGACGTTTCCGGGACCGGCCGGACAACCGGTGGAACGGCCGGCCACCGCTCCGGCCCACCCCGTACCGATGCCCGCCGTCGGGCACGGGCAGCGGCCGCCCACCGTGTGGCCCGGTACGCCGATGCCGCTCGGAGCCCGCTTCCGGGTGGGGCCCGACGGGATGGCGGGCACCAACTTCGCCCTCTGGGCGGGCGGTGCGGAGGCCGTGGAGCTCTGTCTCTTCGAGGAGGACGGCACCGAGACCCGGCTGCCGCTGACCGAGCTGACCCACGAGATCTGGCACGGCTTCGTGCCCGGCGTACGGGCCGGGCAGCGCTACGGCTACCGGGTGCACGGCCGCTGGGACCCTTGGACGGGCGCCCGCTGGAACGCGGCGAAGCTGCTCCTCGATCCGTACGCACGTGCGGTGGACGGTTCCTTCACCCTTCCGGCCGAGGTGTACGGCCATGTGAGGGACTGGCCCCAGCAGCAGGTCGCCGACACCGTGCGCGACGAACGGGACTCCGCCCCGTACGTCCCCAAGGGGGTGGTCGTCCACGATGACGACGACTGGGCCGAGGACCGGCGGCCCAAGACCCCCTGGGCCGACACCGTCATCTACGAACTGCACGTGCGCGGCTTCACCAAGCTCCACCCGGGCATCCCCGAGGAGCTGCGGGGCACCTACGCCGGACTCGCGCACCCCGCGGCCATCGGCCATCTGAAGCGCCTCGGGGTGACGGCCGTGGAGCTGCTGCCGGTGCATCAGTTCGCCCACGAGGACCATCTGCTCCGACGCGGGCTGCACAACTACTGGGGCTACAACTCGATCGGCTACTTCGCCCCGCACGCCGGCTACTGCGCGAGCGGCACCACGGGCCAACAGGTCGGCGAGTTCAAGCGGATGGTCCACGCCCTGCACGACGCCGGGATCGAGGTGATCCTCGACGTGGTCTACAACCACACGGCGGAGGCGGGCGAGCTCGGCCCGATGCTGTCGCTGCGCGGCATCGACAACCGCGGCTACTACCGGCTCCAGTCCGACGCCCGCAGATACGCGGACTACACCGGGTGCGGCAACACCCTGCACGTGGTGCAGCCGAACGTCCTGCGGCTGATCACCGACTCCCTGCGGTACTGGGTCACCGAGATGGGCGTCGACGGCTTCCGCTTCGACCTGGCGGCGGCGCTCGCCCGCTCGATGCACGACGTCGACATGCTCTCCCCGTTCCTCGCGGTGATCGCCCAGGACCCGGTGCTGCGCCGGGTGAAACTGATCGCGGAGCCGTGGGACGTCGGCAACGGCGGCTACCAGGTCGGTGCCTTCCCGCCGCTGTGGACCGAGTGGAACGACCGCTACCGGGACGCCGTACGGGACTTCTGGCGCGGCGCGCTGCCCGACGTACGCGACCTCGGCTACCGGCTGACCGGATCGAGCGATCTGTACGCGTGGGGCGGCCGCCGCCCGTACGCCTCGGTCAACTTCATCACCGCGCACGACGGCTTCACCCTGCGCGACCTGGTGAGCTACGAACAGAAGCACAACGAGGCCAACGGCGAGGGCAACCGCGACGGCACCTCGGACAACCGGTCCTGGAACTGCGGCGCCGAGGGCGAGAGTGACGACGCCCAGGTCAACGCGCTGCGCCGCCGTCAGCTGCGCAACCTGCTCACCACCCTGCTGCTGTCGACCGGGGTGCCGATGCTGGTCGCGGGCGACGAGATGGGCCGCACCCAGGGCGGCAACAACAACGCGTACTGCCAGGACAACGAGGTCGGCTGGCTGGACTGGTCGCTGCTGGAGCAGCCGCAGTGGCGGGAGCTGACCGAGCTGACGGCCCGGGTACTGACGCTGCGCCACACCCATCCGGTGCTGCGCCGACGGGCGTTCTTCTCCGGCCGGGCGCAGGCCCCGGACGGACTGCGGGACCTGGCGTGGTTCACCCGGCAGGGGGCCGAGATGACGGAGGAGGACTGGTACGCACCGGCCGCGACGGTCGGGCTCTATCTCTCCGGACGCGATATCCCGGGCCGGGACGCCCGGGGCGAGCCGGTGACCGACGACAGCTTCCTGGCCGTGCTGCACGCCGGTGACCGCCCGGCGGACTTCCGGCTGCCGGGGCCGCCGTGGGCACAGTCGTACGAGCTGGTCCTGGACACCGCACGGGAGGACCAGTCCACCGCGCCGGGCACGGTCCACCGGGGCGACACCGGCCTCACCGTGCCCGCGAGATCGGTGCTGCTGCTGCGGGTACGGGAGTGAGCCGACGGCCTCTCAGCCCAGGATGCCGCGGTCGTAGGCCACGGCGACGGCGGCCGCGCGGTCCTTGGCACCCAGCTTGGCGAAGACATGGGTGAGATGGGTCTTCACCGTGGCCTCGCTGATGAACAGCACGGCGGCGATCTCCCGGTTCGACGTCCCCTTGGCGACGAGTTCGAGCACTTCGCGCTCCCGCGCGGAGAGCGTCTCGCTGCCGGACGGGACGGGTGCGCGCACCCGCGAGATGAGCCGGGAGGCGATGGCGGGCGACAGGACGGTACGGCCGTCGGCGGCGGCGCGCACCGCGGTGAACAGTTCCTCGCGCGGCGCGTCCTTGAGCAGGTACCCGGTCGCACCGGCCTCGATCGCGGGCAGGGTGTCTGAGTCGGTGTCGTACGTGGTGAGGACCAGGACCCTGGAGCGGGCGCCGAGCCGGGTCAGCTCCGTGATCGCCGCCACTCCGCCGCCACCGGGCATCCGGAGGTCCATCAGGACGACGTCGGGATCGAGCCGGACGGCCATCTCGACGCCCTCGACACCGTCCGCCGCCTCGCCGAGCACCCGGAACTCCGCCGCCGAGTCGAACATGCCCCGCAGCCCGTTCCGTACGACGGGGTGGTCGTCGACGACGATGAGCGTGATGACGCGTGCGGGTTCCTCAGCCATAGCGGCCCACCGTACTGTGCCCGCGGCGGTGCCGTCTCAGTCGTCGCGGACCAGCGGGACCCGGGCGCAGACCGCGGTGCCGAGGCCGGGTCCGGTCTCCACCTCGACCGTGCCCGCGATGCGTTCGGCGCGCGCCCGCATACCGCCGAGCCCGAATCCGCCGGCGCCCCGGTACGACGGCAGCGCGGCCGGGTCGAAGCCGCGGCCGTCGTCCCGCACGTCGAGGGTGATCTCGTCGCCCATGTAGGACAGCGTGACGCCGGCCCGGGACGCGGCGGCATGGCGGCCGGCGTTGGCGAGTGCCTCCTCGGCGATCCGGAGCAGGGTGGCGCCGACCTCGTCGTGCAGCGGCTCGGCCGTGCCGGTGACGGTGAACTCGGCCCGGACGCCGGTCCGTTGCGACCAGATGGTGACGGTCTTCTTGAGGGCGCCGGGAAGGTCGTCGTGCTCCAGGGCGGCCGGCAGCAGGTTGTGCACCGAGCGGCGTGCCTCGCCCAGGCTGTGCCGGGCGAGGGCGGTGGCCCGCACGAGGTGCTCCCCGGCCAGCTCCGGATCGGTGACGGCCGCGGATGTGACGGCCTGGAGCTGGGCGATGATGCCGGTCAGCCCCTGGGCGATGGTGTCGTGGATCTCGGCGGCCATCCGCCGCCGCTCGTCGGCCACCCCGGCCTCGCGGGCCTGGAGCAGGAGTTGGGCGTGCAGTCCGGCGTTCTCCGCCATGGCCTGTTCGAGGCGCGCGTTGGCGGTTTCCAGCTCGGTGATGGTGTCGGACTGGGTACGGGCCTGCTCGGCCTCCCGGGTGCCGATCTGCGCGAAGACCATGGTGAGGGTCCCGTGCAGGGCGAAGAGGATGACGAAGGCGATCCAGTTCATGAGGCTGACGGGCGGCAGGCCACTGCCGGACTGCGAGCCCGCCATGATGACGGCGGTGGCCAGCAGCCCTGCCCGGGCGGCCCGTTGAGGAAGCAGC
>NZ_JAFMPZ010000368.1 GCF_017353455.1 Streptomyces laculatispora | reverse complement strand
CCGCGCAATTCCTGGGGCAGCGTCCGGCCCAAGGTGGGTGACGGCGTGCTCGACACCTTCCTCGCGCAGGCCGCGGGCCGTATGCGCTAGCCGGGACGCCCTGCCGGCGCGTGGGGCCACCGGTGCGCGGGGCCGGTGCAGCCGGCCCCGCGCACCGGTGAACCGCACCATGAGCCCACCAGCGAAAGGGCGTTCATGGCGAACTGTCCCCACCGGCCGTGAAGGCGCCCGCGCGTCCCGCGACAGCGAGCGGTCGTCGCCGGCCTGGCCACCGGTCTCGTGCTGTCCCTCGCATCCCGGCTGCCGTCCTCCGAGAGCACCGCCGCCCCGGTCTTCTCGTTCCCGCGTACCTCTGGCTCAGCCGAAGAGCTTGGCCACGAAGCCGGAGAGATGGGCCGTGGTGCGGGCGATCTGCTCCTCCATCGTCAGCGACTCCTTGAAGCGGGCGCCCGAGGGCACGGCCTTCCTCCCCCGTACGTAGAGCGAGCAGGCGAGGTCGGTGCACATGTACAGGCCGACCGAGTTGCCCTCGCGCCCCGTCGGTCCGGCCTTGCGGGCGGTCATCAGGGAGACCCCGCTGCCCGGGTGCGTGGTCAGGCAGAGCGAGCACATGCTCCGGTGCAGAAAGCCGCGCTGCTGGGAGGGGAAGCGGAGTGTGATGCCCGCCAGCCGGCCGTCGTGCTCGGTGACGATGTAGCTGCGCCCGGGAGCGGAGAGGTCACGCCAGCCGAGGAAGTCCAGATCCTCCCACGGCAGCTCCTCGAAATCACGGGGGAGCGGCAGACGCTTGGCTTCCCCCTTGGAGCAATTGATGAACGACATGCGGATGTCCTGCTCGGTCACGGCCTTCATGTAACCGAAGCTAACTCTGCCTATGACCCCTAGGCAAATGAATAAATGATTTAGGAGTTCACCTGTGCATCCTCGGGCAGTACGGAGAGCCGGTGGGCGGGCGGGTGCTCGATGCCGAGACCGGGGCGCCAGGCCGCGAGGATCTGGGCCGAGGGGTCGAACAACGGCGTCGGCAGCGCCTCGGGGCGGGTCCACTGCCAGGCGCTGATGAGATGGGGTTCGGTCACCTGCGGGCTGCCCGACTCCACCCTGACCAGGGCGGCCATCGTCACCCGGTTGATGCCGCCGACCGCGTCGTGCAGCATCGCGAAGACGGCCATGTCGCGCTCGGCGACCTCCAGGCCCGTCTCCTCGCGGAGCTCCCGCACCGCCGCCGCCGCGATGGACTCGTGCGTCGGATCGACCTTCCCGCCGGGCAGCTCCCAGGTGCCGCTGTGGTGCCGGCCGAGCAGGATGCGCCCCTGCGTGTCCTGCACGATCACGCCCACGCCCAGTGCGGCCTGGGCCAGTGGCGGCCGGGAGTTGCGGGCCGGGATCATCGCCACGTCGCTGTCCATGTCTGCTCCTCGGAGTGTCGGCGATCGGTGACCGCTACGAGGCATCGAGCCTACGGGCGGGGCGCGGAGGGTGCCGCCGGACCTTTCCCGGGCGCTGCCCCGGGCGGGATGGTCACACGGTCAGCCGCAGCGACGTGGGCGAGATGCCGAGCCGTACGGTCTGCCCCCACGTCAGCTCCAGTGCGTCCGCCTCCATGCCGTCACCGAAGACCACCACCCGGTCGGACTCCACGGTCAGCCGCAGCCCCTGCCCGCGGCCCAGCTCGCCCGCGACCAGCGAGGTGCCGGTGACCGGCGACGGCCAGGCCTCCCGGACGAACCAGAGCAGCCGGGAGTCGGTGGGGCCCGGCAGGGTGAGCGGGCTGCGGCGTTCCTGCCATACGGAGCGCAGCCAGCCGGTGGCGCCGGTGCCGGTGCCGACCAGGACGCCGGAGGAGGCCTGCGGTTCGGCGGGGGAGTCCGCAGCGTCCGGGCCGAGCCGGTAGCGAGCCGTCTGGTGCCCCGGCGGACCGAGGTAGATCTCGTTGAGGGCCAGCAGCCGCTGGGTGTCGTCTGCCACCGCCTCGACCATGGTGAGCTCGTCCGCCGCGCCGCCCGGCGTCACGGCGGCGCGCAGCAGCGCGGCCGCGTCGGCGGGCCGGTGGCGGACCAGGACCCCCGGATTGCGTCCGGGATCGGTGTCGATGCCGATCACCGGCTGGCCGGAGAGGTACTTGGCGGCGTTGGCGACCAGGCCGTCCTGGCCGACGACGACCACCACGTCCTCGGGTGCGAACAGGAACCGGTCCAGATCCTGGCGCTCCACCCGGGACTGGCGCCACTGCAGCGGAACGGCCGCCGCCACATCGGCCAGCGCCTGCCTGCTGCGTTCGTGCCGCCGGGCGACCTCCTCGATGGACCGGCCCCGGCTCGTCAGGAAGAACGCCGCCTGGCCGTGGGTGCCGTGCCGGGCGAGCAACTCCTCGTACTCGGTGGTGCGGTGGACCAGAACCGCTCTCGGGGCCAGGCTCATGCCCGGGTCTCCGGAGCGGGCCTGCCGAGCTTGGTGAGCAGGCCGGTGAGGACGTCGGGCGAGAGGGTGAGGCTGTCGATGCGCGGCAGGTTCTCGGCGAGCCGGGTGGCGGCCAGCGCGTGCAGGGTCGCGGCCTCCACCTCTCCGTGCACCCGAAGCCAGGCCGCCTGGGACTCGGCACGGGCCGCGCCGACCTCACGTGCCGCTTCGGCCTCGGCGCGGGCGAGGCGCACCTTGCGCGCCGCCTCGGCCGCGGCGCGCACGCCGTCGGCCGCCGCGTTCTCCTCGGCCTCGCGCCGGGTGTTGGTGCCGCGCTGCTCGACCAGTTGCTCCTCCCGGCGGGCGAGTTCGATCTGACTGGCGAGCTCGTTCTCGGCGATGGTCCGCTCGCGCTCGACGGCCACGGCCCGCCGTTCGTACGTCGCCCGGTCGGCCTCCTGCTGGATCTGCTCGCGGGCGGGGGTGCGCAGGGCCCGCTCCACCTCGGCCTCGGGCCGGATGGCGACGACGCGTACCGCCACCACCTCGATCCCGGTGGCGGGCAGCCGGGGCTCGTCGGCCAGGCCCGCGGCGACCCGTTCGCGCACGGTGGCGACGCCGTCGACCAGTGCACCGGACAGCGGGGTGCGGGCCAGTACGTCCAGGGTGTGCTGCTGGGCCGTCTCGGTGAGCAGCGTCGCGATCTGCTCCAGCGGTGCACCGCGCCAGACGCCGGAGTCCGGGTCGACGGAGAAGTCCAGGCGCGCGGCGGCCTCGGCCGGATCGCTGATGCGGTACGTCACGGTGGCCTGCACCGTGACGTCCTGGAAGTCGGCCGTGCGGGCGTGGAACGCCATGGCCAGTTCACGGTCGTTGACCGGTACTTCGGAGAGCGCGGCGCTGAGCGACCGGTACCAGAAGCTCAGCCCCGCGCCGTCGTGGGCGAGCACGCCGCGCTTGTGGTGGCGGATGTGAGCCGTGGGCGCGGAGCGCAGATGGCGCCAGCCGAAGCGCCTGGTGATGTCGGCCATGAGAGGACCCCCTTGTTTTCGTCATTGAGACGATAAGAGAGTCGCTCCATATCGTCAAGGGGACGAGAAGGGGGGTCGCCCGCGTTTCGGCGGGTGCCGGCCGGACGTGGCGCACGAAAACGGGCGGCCGGTGACTTCCGAAGAAGTCACCGGCCGCCCGGATCGTGCGCCGCCCCCGTCCCCACGGTGCGGCGCGGGTGGGCCGTCGTCATCCGCTGGGGCGACGGCCCACGTCTGTCAGGACCCGGACGCCGAGGCGTCCAGGCCGAGTGCGGGAAGGATGGCGCCTTCCACGAAGCGGACGAGGAAGGTCTCATCCGCGTAGGTCCCCTCCAGCAGGGGCCGGGCACGCATCACGCCCAGCAACTGCGCGGAGACGAACTCCGTGGCGGGGTTGTCCGCCGCCACTTCGCCACGCTCCACGCCGCGCCTGACCATGGCGTCGAGCGCCACCAGTTCCGGCAGGATCAGCGCTTCGCGCAGCGCGCACAGTAGCTCGGGGCTCTGGAGCGCGGCATGACTCAGGGCCAGCATCAGCGGGGTGTCGCGTCCGGAGCCCTCGCCGATGGCCTTCGCCGCCTCGCGCAGGTCTCCCGCCAGTGTGCCCGTGTCGATCCTCGGCAGCAGCCCGCGCCGGGTGCCGTGCAGGGCGGCGACGACCAGCTCCGGCTTGGAGCCCCACTGGCGGTAGAGCGTGGACTTGCCGCAGCGGGACCGGGAGGCGACGCCCTCCATGGTGAGTGACTCGTAGCCGCTCTCCCTGAGCATGTCGAGGACGGCCGTGTAGAGCTCCTGTGCCCGCTCCGGCGTGATCTTCGAGCGGCGTGGCGCGGGCGCCGTCTCCTGCTCGGTTTCCTGCGACGACATGCGCGTTCCCTCTCTGCGACTCTGCGACGAGGTCCATCGATACGCCAGTGTACCGATACGCGAGTGTTCCGATACGTTCGCGTATCGGTACACTGGCGTATCGATACGGCATGGACCGGTCCATGCCACGCACACCGCTTCGTCAGCAAAGGGGCACCGGGTGATGCTCGCCGGTAGCAGGCCCGCAGATCAGGAGCCGGACAGTTCTGCCCGACCGCCCCTCGTCCGCGAGCTTCTTCTCGTCGTAGGACTCTTCGTGATCTACAAGTTCGGCCGCCAGGCGGCCAACGGTCACGTCGATGAGGCGTTCCACAACGCCGGACGGGTCTGGGACCTCGAACGCGCCGTGCACCTGCCCGGCGAAGGAGCCGTGCAGGGGCTGCTGCTCCACAACGAGACGCTGATCCACCTGGCGAACGCCTACTACGCGACCGTGCACTTCCCGGCCACCCTGCTCTTCCTCGGCTGGCTGTACTGGCGCCGCCCGAGCCACTACGTCTGGTCGCGGCGCATCCTCGCCGTACTCACCGGCGCCGCACTCGCGCTGCACCTGATCTTCCCGCTCGCCCCGCCGCGGCTGCTCGCCGAGACCGGGCTGGTGGACACCGGGCAGGTGTACGGGCCGACGGTGTACGGAGCGGCGCCCGCCACCGACTCGATGGCGAACCAGTTCGCGGCGATGCCCTCACTGCACTTCGGCTGGGCGGTCATGGTGGGTGTCGGCCTGGTCGTCGCGACCCGCTCCCGGTGGCGCTGGCTGTGGCTGCTGCACCCGGCGATCACCCTGTTCGTGATAGTCGGCACCGCCAACCACTACTGGCTCGACTCGATCGTGGTGGCCGCACTGCTCTCGGTGGCCCTCGCGGCCCTGCGCCTGCAGCGCACGGAACCGGTCAGGGCGCACATCCCCTGGCCGGCCGCCGCCACCGGCGCCCGTGCCACCGGTTCGTACGCCACCCCCGCGCAGGCCAACCGTCGCTCCTCGTCCTACGTCCCGTCCGGAGCCGGACGGTGAACGCCACCCTGATCGCCGTCGCGCTGTCCCTGGTCTCCGCCGCCGCGTACGCGTCGGCCGCGGTGGCGCAGGCGCGGCTCGCCGGGCGCACCGCACCCGGCACCGGGATGCTCCGGCTGCTCGGGCGCGGGGCGTGGTGGTCGGCCGTCGGGCTGAACGCCGGCGGCGCACTGCTGCACGTCGCCGCGTTGAACTACGGCCCGCTCACCCTCGTCCAGCCGCTCGGTGCACTCACCCTGGTCGCCGCCGTCCCGCTGGGCGCCCGTGCGGCCGGACGCCGCGTCTCCACGACCGAGTGGCGCGGCACCCTCCTCACCCTGCTCGGCCTCGGGGCCCTGCTGACGACCGCGGGAGGTTCCGCCCCGCACGAGACCCTCAGCCTGGTCGAGGCGCTGGCCGTGGGCGCCGGAACCATCGCAGTCGTCGCAGGCCTCAGCCGCCCGGGCACCCGCCCGGGGCTGCGGCACGCGGCGGCCTCCGGCATCACCTCCGGTGTCGCCTCCGCGCTCACCCAGACGCTGACCGTCGCCGTCACCGACCACACCACGGGCCCCCTGTTCAGCTGGCGTCTGGTGGTCGTCGCGCTGCTCGTCTCGGCGTTCGCGATCGGCGGGCTGCTGCTCTCCCAGACCGCCTACCGCGGCGGCCTCGGCGCACCGCTTGCCGTCGTCACCCTCGCCAACCCGGTGGCCGCGGCGGCCATCGGCCTGGCCCTGCTGGGGGAGCGCCTGCAGGGCGGGACGATCAGCCTGGTCGCGGCGCTGCTGGGCGCGGCCGCCGCGGTACGCGGAGTGTTCCTGCTCAGCCGCGCGCAGGCCGAGACGGCGTCCGGCGTCAAGGCTGCTGCTGCGGCCGGGCCCGCACCCGCTGCCCCCGTACCGTCGCGGGTGGTCATCAGGACTCCACGCGCGCTCCGCCCGGAACACGGACACCTCCGCAGGATCAGGGCCGGCCGGTCCTGAAGCGTGTTGCCGAAGGCCGGGGGATTCCCGGCTCGACGGAACTGCTTGCTGGTGCGCTCGGTGGTGAAGCCGATGCGCGGTCCGCGGACTTCGGCCCCGCTCTCCGCTCACAGTGGATGTGAGCGAGACCCGCTGGAAGTGACCGGCGATCCGGTGGATCTCCGGCCGAACCGATCGGTCGAACCGGTCGGTTCCTGAGCGTTGATCACTCCACTGACATGGCCGGCGGATCATGTGGGTGCCGGGGTGGGGTGAGAGGTGAAGCCGATCTCACGTCGAGTCGAGACCGAGGAGTTCGGGGTGCCGATCATCGGCGGGGGTGTGGGGCCGGACTCCCGCGCGGTGATCACGGAGTTCGCGGCAGAGCACCGGGTGCGGGCTTGTGGATCGTCCTGACGAAGCCGGTGGGCCGGCGGCCGTCGCCGCCGCGGCGTTGGCCGCCGGCCCGCTGGTCTTCCGGCCCCGTTTGGCCCCCGCCGGGCCGGGCGTCGTGCCTCCGGCGCCCGCGGAACACCGCTGACGCGGCAGCGGTGGAAGAGAAGGTGCTCCCGCCGCGCGACATCCTGCCGTCTCACGTAGTCAAGAGGGGTATGCACGGCGATCACGGAACAAGAGAACAGGCGGGGGCCGAGTGAAATCAGCACAGGAGGATCAGTACCTGGAGTTCGTGGCCGCGAGGGCGAAGGCGCTGTACCGCTCGGCGTACGTCCTCGCGGCGGGCGACACGCATCTTGCCGAGGACCTGGTCCAGGAGACCCTCAGCCGGGTGTACGTGCACTGGAAGCGGGTGGCCAGAGCGGACAGCCCGGCGGCCTACGCCCAGACGGTTCTGGTCCGTACCTCCCTCACCCTGCGGCGTCGGCGAAGCACCGGCGAGCGTCCCATCGGGAACATGCCCGACAGCGCGGCGGCCGGCCCGGACGCCGCACTGCGGCTCACCCTGCTGGACGCGCTCGGCCAACTGCCGCCCCGGGACAGGGCGGTGCTGCTGCTGCGCTACTGGGAGGACCGCAGCATCGAGGAGACCGCCCAGATGCTCAAGCTGAGCAGCAGCGCGGTCCGCTCCCAGGGCACCCGGGCACTCAACAGGGTGCGCGCGTTGCTCGGCGACAGCCTGTCCGACCTGGTTCCACACTGAACGCCGGTGCACACAGGTCGAACTCACCGCAGAATCCCCATCAGCGACAGAAATGGTGACGCCAGCATGCCGTTCGAAGCAGACCTCGCACACGCCCTGGACCGCACGACCGACTCCCTCGACCCCGATCTCACCGCGCTCACGAGCGGAGCCGTCGAGCGAGGGCGGAGCCGCAGCCGGCGTCGGCGCAGCGCCGGCGTCATCGCCGGGGTCGGAGCCTGCGCCGCGATCGCGGCTGCCGGCCTGGTGCTCCCCGGCGTGCTCGCTGGGACTGGCTCCGCGGGATCCGACATGGAAACGGTGGCGCTGGCGGTGCCCCGTTCTTCGATCACCGGCACCCAGATGATCGACGCAGTGAAGAAGACGTTCCCCGGGAGCCGGTTCGGCAAGGAGGACGGACAGAGCAACGACCCCTCGAATCCGTCCGGCGGGTGGGTCGCCAACGGCGGAGTGGACGTCAACGACGGGCACGGCGCCGCCAACGTCGGTGTCTCGGCCCTGCGGCTCAAGCTGCCGCTCAGGGACGGCGAAGGGCTGAACTGCGACCATACGGCCGGGCGTGCTGAGGCCGGCGACACCTGCGAGCTGAGTGAGCTGCCGAGCAGCGCGGCGCTTCCCGGCGGAGCCCTGGTGATGTCGGAGAAGATCGCGGAGAGGCAGCCGATTGGTGCCGACTCCGTCCCCGACTCCGACATCGCCTACCGCTGGACGACGACGGTGACCCTGAAGTCGACCGGCGCCCAGCTTCAGATGGTGCAGTGGAACACCGCCGGCGACCTCGGCGGCGGAAACAGGCCGAAGCCGACCCGTGACGCCCCCCCGCTCTCCCAGAAGCAGGCGGTGGCCGCACTGGCCGGTCCCACCTGGGCGCCGATCCTCGGTGCCGTCGGCTGACCCGTCGCATCGCCGAAGGTGAGGGCAGAACCTCCATGACCCGCTGCACCGGCAGGTCATGGAGGTTCTGGTCGGTGCCGTCGTCCCGCCACAGGCCGGACGCGGTGGCGGCGTCTGCCTGCTGGCTGTGAGGCCCTGCCGCCCTGGCTCACCTGCGGTGCGGCGATATCTGATGACAAGCGTTGCCGCGCCCTCCCTGCCGGCCTGGGCCTGCCTCGACGTCGGCACACCCGGCTGGCTCCTGATGGCGAGTACCGGCCCTGGGCGTGCGCGGGGGCCAGGTTGCAACGCAGCTCGAACGCGCCCGCCGCGCACAGGAGTTCACCGACGGTGTGGGCGCCCACCCCGAGGAGGATCAGCAGGACCGCGCTCCAGGCGGGCAGGCCGGAGGCGAGGAACGATCTTTGACTGGCTCGCGGAGATCCGACGGATGCGCAGGGGGAGTGCTCTGGAAGGGGCGCGGACGCCGGCCCCGGGTTGGGCCGAGGCCGCCGAGCTACGGGGAGCTCTGGCGGCCCGGCTCCAATTCACGGGTGGAGCCCCGTATTTGGTGGCAGGAAAGCTGCCGGTTACGCCTTGCGGGCTACGGCGCACCACATGGGCAGGGTGTCGTCCGGGGTGTCGGACGGGCCCGGACGCCAGCGAGTCAGCGTGACCACCCCCGGTTCCAGGATTTCCAGGCCCTCGCAGAAACGCTGCACCTCCGCATGGGTGCGCGGCGTGGCCGAGGCGTGGTTGGCGGCGCGCTCGTTGTAGATCCGCATCGATTCCGCAACCTCGGGAGCGGTGACGTCGGCGGCCGGATGCGACAGCACGAGGTGACTGCCCGGGGCAAGGCGGTCCAGCAGCCGGCGAGTGATGTCCCAGGGGTCCTCGGCGTCCTTGATGTACTGAAGGACCGCCACGAGCATGAGACCGACCGGCTGGTCGAGATCCAGGTTCCGGGAGGCCGCTTCGAGGATCGTGTCCACGTCCCGCACATCGGCCTGCACATAGTCGGTCTGCCCCTCGGGACCGCTGACCAGGAGCGCCCGCGCGTGGGAGAGCACGATCGGGTCGTTGTCGACGTAGACGACACGGGATTCGGGGGCGGCCTGCTGCGCCACCTCGTGGGTGTTCGCCGCGGCGGGAATCCCCGTACCGATGTCGAGGAACTGACGGACCCCGGCCCCCGCCAGGTGACGTACGGCGCGGCCGAGGAAGGCGCGGTTGGCCCGGACCGACGGGATGATCGTCGGGTTCGCCCGGGCGGCCAGCTCTGCCGCCTCCTGATCCACCGGATAGTGGTCCTTCCCGCCCAGCCAGACGTTGTACACACGCGCTGGATGCGCGTTCGCGGGGTGGGGTGCGGACAGCGTGTTCTCATTCATTGTTTTGTCCCCTCGTGCGGCCGCCACAGCCAGCTCGAACTCAAGTCCGGACACGGTACCTCCATGATCCGCCGCCCCCTGCAGCCAGCCCATGTCCCGTGGCCCGCCCAGGGTTTCGGATCAGCGCGCCCGGACGGCCGGACGCTGCGCCCTGCCACGCGTTGTGCGAGTGGCCCGATGCGCTCGCGTACGGCGTACGGCGAGTCAACGCGCCTGGCGGGTAGGTGACTTGCCGTCGGCGCTGCGGGCGCCGCAAGGCCTGCCCGGGGCTGCCGGTGGTGGGCGGCCCAGCGGGAGGCCGATGCGCCTCGGCCGTTCCAGGACTGCCGTCCACGCCGCAATCCCAGGAACAACTCCTGCTCCGCCTGCCCGGCCTACTCCGGCTCGGGCGCCTCCGGGACGGCGTCATCGGCCAGCGCGCGGGTCAGCCAGCCGATCCAGAAGTTCTCCAGATCGATGCCGCCCCGCAGTACCAGATGCCGCAGCCGGTCCTGCGCCGCGGTGCGCTCCGGCGGAAAGTCCCGCTCCTCGATCGCCAGATACTCCGCGAGCTGCCGTCGGTGCAGCGCCAGATGCCGGCGCAGCTCCGTGTCCAGGCCGGGTGCGCCGACGACCGCCGCCGCCCGCATCCGCAGCAGCAGCGGGTCGCGGACCTGTTTCGGGTCCTCCGGGCGCGCCACCCAGACGGACAGCGCCTCGCGGCCCGCCGGCAGTACCTCGTACTCCTTCTTCTGCCCCCGGGCGGGCTGCGCCGGCACGAGGGCCCTGATCTGCCCGGCCTGCTCCAGCTTTCCCAGCTCGCGGTAGATCTGCTGGTGCGTGGCCGACCAGAAGTAGCCGATCGACCGGTCGAACCTGCGGGTCAGCTCCAGCCCCGACGAAGGCTTTTCGAGCAGGGCGGTGAGGATCGCGTGCGGGAGTGACATGGGGTGCATCCTAAGGACGGCCCGGCCGGGCGGCCCCACGACGCGGGCCGCGGGCCCGCACCGCCGAGGGGCGCCCGGTCAGAGCGAGGCGGCGAGTTCCGTGCCCTGGCGGATCGCCCTCTTGGCGTCCAGCTCGGCCGCGACGTCCGCGCCGCCGATCAGATGCGCGGGACGGCCCGCGGCGAGCAGCTCCTCGTAGAGGTCACGTCGGGGTTCCTGGCCCGCGCAGAGCACCACGGTGTCCACCGGCAGCAGATGCTGCTCGCCGTCGACCGTGACATGCAAGCCGTCGTCGTCGATCAGGTCGTAACCCACGCCCGCCAGCATCGTGACCCCGCGGTGCCGGAGTTCGGTGCGGTGGATCCACCCCGTCGTCCTGCCGAGCCCCGCGCCGACCTTGCTCGCCCTGCGCTGGAGCAGGTGGACCGTGCGCGGTGACTCCGGGCGCTCGGCGGTGCCCAGTCCGCCCCGCTCCCGGTACTCGGTGTCGACGCCCCACTGCCGGAAGAACGCCTCGGGGTCCAGGCTCGCGCCGTCCCCGCCGTCGGTCAGGTACTCGGCCACGTCGAATCCGATCCCGCCCGCCCCGACGAGGGCGACCCGGTCGCCGACCGGCGCCCCGTGGCGCAGGACGTCGAGGTAGCTGACCACACTGGGGTGGCCGATGCCCGGGATCGCGGGGGTGCGGGGGGTGACCCCGGTGGCCAGGACGATCTCGTCGAAGCCGTCGAGCTGCCCCGCGGTGGCCGGGGCGCCGAGCCGGAGCCCGACCTTCTCCTCCGCCAGCCGGGTGCGGAAGTAGCGCAGCGTCTCGTTGAACTCCTCCTTGCCGGGCACCCGGCGCGCCACATTGAGCTGCCCGCCGATCTCGTCGGCCGCGTCGAAGAGCGTCACCTCGTGACCGCGCTCGGCCGCCGTCACCGCACAGGCGAGCCCGGCGGGACCGGCGCCGACGACCGCGACCCGCTTGCGGGTCCTCGTCGGTGACAGCGTGAGCTCCGTCTCGTGGCAGGCCCGCGGATTGACCAGACAGGAGGTGACCTGCCCGCTGAAGATGTGGTCCAGGCAGGCCTGGTTGCAGCCGATGCACGTGTTGATGGCATCCGAGCGGCCCTCGCTCGCCTTCACGACGAAGTCCGGATCGGCGAGGAACGGCCGGGCCATCGACACCATGTCCGCGCGCCCCGCCGCCAGGATCTCCTCGGCGACCTCCGGGGTATTGATCCGGTTGCTCGTCACCAGCGGTACGGAGACGGCGCCGCGCACCTTCTCGGTGACCCAGGTGAAGGCGCCTCGCGGCACCGACGTCGCGATCGTGGGGATACGGGCCTCGTGCCAGCCGATGCCGGTATTGATGATCGTCGCCCCGGCCGCCTCGATCTCCCGGGCGAGCCGCACGACCTCCTCCAGCGACGATCCGCCGGGCACCAGGTCCAGCATCGAGAGCCGGTAGATCAGGATGAAGTCGCTGCCGACCCGCTCACGGACCCGGCGCACGATCTCGACGGGGAAGCGGATGCGGTTCTCGTACGAGCCGCCCCAGCGGTCGTCGCGGTGGTTGGTCGCCGCGGCGATGAACTCGTTGATCAAGTAGCCCTCGGAGCCCATGATCTCGACGCCGTCGTACCCGGCGAGCTGCGCCAGCGCGGCCGCCGCCACGAAGTCCTCGATGGTCGACTCGACCTCGTCGTCGCTGAGCGCGTGCGGGGTGAACGCGCTGATCGGAGCCTGGACCGCGCTCGGCGCCACCAGGCCGGGGTGATGGGCGTAACGCCCGAAATGCAGTATCTGCATGGCGATCCGGCCACCGGCCGCGTGTACGGCCGAGGTGACCTGCGCATGCTGCGCCGCCTCCGCCTCGGTGGTCATCTTGGCGCCGCCGGGGAACGTGCAGCCGCGTTCGTTCGGGGAGATGCCGCCGGTGACCATGAGTCCCACGCCGCCCCGGGCGCGGGCGGCGTAGAACGCGGCCATGCGCTCGAAGCCGTGCTCGACCTCCTCCAGGCCGATGTGCATCGATCCCATCAGGACCCGGTTCGGGAGGGTGGTGAACCCGAGGTCGAGCGGGCTCAGCAGATGCGGGTACGGGCTCATGCGGCGGCTCCTCGCGCAGTGTCGTTGAGCCAGTTCTAGACCACCGAAACGCCATTGTGCAACAAGTTGCACAATGGCGTACGTCGCACTGTGCCACGCGTCACGCCCTGCCCGGCCGAGCCCGGACGGCGTAACAACGTGACCCGCCGGAACGCGGCGGCGCGGAGAGTGGACACGTAGCGCACCGCACCCCAGGCCCTTCGTTCGTAGCGGGCCCCGAAACCTTCCGGAGACCCCATGGGCATCGTGAACCGTCGTGACCTCGGCCTGCTTCTCCTGCGCGTCGGCACCGGCGCGGTGCTGGCCGCGCACGGCACTCAGAAACTGGCCGGCTGGTTCGGCGGCGGAGGCATCGAGGGCACCGCCCGCGCGATGGAGGCCATGGGCTTCCATCCGCCGAAGCACAGCGCGGTCGCGGCCGGGCTCGGCG
>NZ_JAFMPZ010000367.1 GCF_017353455.1 Streptomyces laculatispora | reverse complement strand
CTCCTGCGCGCCGCCCCGATCGAGCCAGCCGGGCACACCATGACCCACGCGAGGCTGCTGCGCTACCTGGAGATCAAGGTCCACCACCTCATCCAGGACCAGGACTGGAACAGCATCCGCGTCGTCGGCGGTTACGACCGCACGGCGGTGGTTTCCCGGTACGAGAAGACCGGGAAGCTGTTCAACGTCGAGCGGCCCACCGCAGAGGTCCACGGCCCTGACCTCGTCGTCAAGGCGTTCCCCGGCGCCGACTACGTCCAGCACTACGCCCTGATCATCGCCACGTACCTGGCCATGACCGACCGCCCGGCAGACACCGTCACCTATCAGCCGCCCGAGCAGGAGGAGTGCCGAACGGCGCTCAACGCGCTTGACCTGGAACTGGACGGCGACCTGGTGATCGTCGGTTGGGGCCTTCAGTACCTCGCGCCCGAGAACGGAGCGTGGACCCGCGGGCCCGGCTACGCGTGGCAGCGCACCGAGGTCGCCGGCCGTCGCGTGGTCTACCTCGGGTTCCTCCACAGCATCTGGGGGGACGTGGCCGGACGGGTCGTCGCGCGCCTTGCCGAACTCGGCGCAGGCGACGTCGTCTACGTCGGCAAGGTCGGCTCGCTGACCCCCGGCGTCGAACCGAACGCCTGGCTGGCGACCGGCAACAGCAGCCTGGTACGCGGGGCGATGGTGAGCTGGGACGACTTCTTCGGCGACTACGCCGCCGCCCACGACGGGGTGCGCAGCGGCCTGCACGTCTCCTCCCCGTCGATCCTGCTGGAGAACCGCGACTGGCTTCTCCAGCACACCGCCTCGTACGCCTTCGTCGACCCGGAGATCGGCCCCATGGGGGCGGCGGCGCGCCAGGCGGGGATCAGATTCGGCTACCTCCACGTCATTTCCAACAACCTCGCCACCCACTATCCCGCCGACCTGTCCAATGAGCGGCACGGCGACGTCCTGCGCCAGCGGGCCGTCCTGGTGGACCGCATCCGCACCATCATCACCGGCCGCCTGACCTCCAGCCCGACGCACACCCTGGGAGAGTCCCGATGACGGCGAACGCGCCGACCACCCCCGCAGCCGGGAAGCTGATCACCTTCGTCGGCGGTGACGGGGCCGGCAAGTCGACCCTCGCCGCCCGCCTCCACCAGGCCCTGAACGACATCGGCCACACGGCAGTCCTCATCGGCAAGCACAGCACCGACGTCCCCCAGGACCCGGAGCTGTCCGCCTACCTCGACTGCCTCAACGAGCTGGTCTACCGGCGCGACGCCCGCGTCGCCCAGGCATGCGGCGACCACTACTGGCTGCTTGCCCTGGCCTCCTGGTACACCCTGCAGGACCGGCTCGTTATTCAGCCGGCCCTCGCCGCGGGCACCCACGTGATCCTCGACAACGCGCACCACAAGATCCTCGCCCGGTACGCGGTCAACCCCGAGGTCTCCCCCCGCCTGTGCGAGCAGGTCTTCGCGCATCTGACAAAGCCGGACCTGGTGTTCTTCCTGAACATCGGTGCCCGCGAGGCTCTCGTCCGCAAGGGTTCGTTCACTTCCTTGGAGGCCGGCCACGCCGGCGGCGGTGACGAGGACTTCATCCGCTACCAGGACACCGTCCTGGAGCAGATGCGCGAACAGGCGGAGCGCGGCGCCTGGCTGACGCTGGACGTCGCCCAGTTGGACCGCGACCAGGTTTTCAAGGCCGCCTCCGCTGCCCTGGCCGACCGTCTGCACCTGACCGTCTGACCCAGCCCCGATCCCGATCGACAAGGAACGCACCATGGACCAGGCCCTGCCCGCCAGCGGGACATTCGTCTGCCACGGCATCACCTGGGCGAGCGGAGACCCCCGTCTTCTGCTTGCCCCCGTGACCGGCGGACCACTCGTCTACGCCCCGGTCACGGGCAGGCGCCTGGGTTACCAGGTGAGCGGTACCGGCCGGTGGTGCACCGGCCGGTACCGGTTCGCCGACCGCGTCCGCGTCGAGGCGGTCGCCTGCCCTGACCGGGCCCCGGCCGAGGCCGGCGGCCAGTGCGCGGCCTGCACCGGGCGGGATGACTTCCGCTTCGCCCACCGGTTCCACTCCGGCGGGCACGTTCCCGACGCCCTGGCGGCGTACATGGCCCAGCCGCACTGGCTGTACCTGGCGACGTTCGCCGACGGCACCACCAAGATCGGCACCGCGGCCGAACCCCGTAAGCGCTCCCGCCTCGACGAACAGGGTGCCCTGATCGCTAGCTACCTCGCCCGGACTGCTGACGGCCGCGCCGTGCGGTTCCTGGAGGATGCCCTCACCCGCCACCTCGGCCTGACGCAGACCGTGCGAGCCGCGGCCAAGCTGACGGCCCTGGCCGAGCTGCGCGACCTCGCCCCGGCCGGCGCCGCTCACCAGCAGCACCTCGACCGCGCCACCGAGGCCCTGAGCGACCTGAACGTCCCGGCCACGCCCGAGCCGTGGACGCCGCCCGGCGATGGCGACCTGCTGCGGACGCCGGGGGCCGGGAGGCCCTTGTACCCGCACGATCCACGCTCCGGTGAGCACGGGCTGACGGTGCTCTCCTGCCTCGGCTCTCAGGTCCTCGCCACCCTCGATGGCGGTGATGAACAACTGCCCTACATGCTCGACCTCGGCGCCCTCAAGGGCCGGTGCATCGTCCTCGGCGCGCAGTTCTCCTCACCGCCCGCCGCCGTACAGTCCGCGCTCTTTTGACCCTGTCCGAACGCACGGCCTGGACTGCCGGGCCGCCCTGAGAAGCGAGGCCACAGCAACATGGCACCCCAGGACGCCATCCTCGGCTGGGACGAGGACAGCAACGCCGAGGCGTACAACGCCTTCACCCGCGCCCACCCCATGTACGACGCGACCAGCCGCGACCTTGCCCGCCGAGGCCAGCTGGCCAACGCCAGCCTGGTGGTCGACCTGTGCGGCGGCGCCGGCGCGACCGCCCGCGCGATCCTCGACCTCATCCCGGCCCGAGCCCGGGTCGTCTCCGTCGACAACGCCGCCGCGATGCAGCGTGTCGGCCGCCGCACCCTGACCGACGCCCGCCTGGCCTGGATCACCTCCCCGGCCGAGCAGCTCGCCGACCACCTCCACGCTGACAGCGCCGATGCCGTGGTGTGCAACTCCGCGATCTGGAAGACCGATACCGCCGCAGTGTTCACGGCCGTCGCCCACATCCTGCGCCCAGGCGGGCACTTCGTCTTCAACATCGGCGGCGGCTTCGCTGGCGTACGGCACCCCGACGAACAGTCCGTCCGCACCGGGCCCTCACTGAACGCCCTCATCGGCCAAGTCGCCGCTGACGACCACGGATACACCCCGCCGACGGCCGCAGACGCGCCGCCGAAGCTGCCGCTGGAGACGGTCGCCGAGCAGCTGACCGCAGCCGGACTCAATGTCCTCGATACCGACGTCACCGCCCAGCACAGCACCATGGCCGAGAAGAAGGCGTGGCTGTCCATACCCGTCTTCGCGCGGCCCGAAGGCGACTTCACCCACGCCCAGCGGATGCAGATCCTCCACACCGCCTATGCCATGACCACCCCCGACGCCCCGACCGTGACGAGCTGGCTCGTGGTCGTCGCCCAGCGGCCGGAGGCCACCGCATGAACCCGGCCGCCCCGGTGCCCGGCAGCAAGGACCGCCTCTGTGACCACACAAGCGTCGGGATCCTGGTCTCCTCTCCGAACGGCCTCCTGGTGTTCGAGCGGGCGACCCCTCCGGCGGGAATCGCCCCGGTCGCCGGCCACGTCGACCAGCACGGCGGCCCCAAGCAGGCCGCCCGCGACGAGGTCACCGAAGAGGTCGGCCTCACCGTCACCCACCTGCAGCCGCTGCTGGACCAGTGGCGGCCCAACCGCTGCCGCCGCACGCCCACCGGTCCGGTCGGCCACCACTGGTGGATCTACCAGGCTGAGGTTTCCGGATCACTGTGCCCCTCTCCCCGCGAGGTCCGCGCCCCTCGGTGGATCCACCCCGATGAGCTGCAGCAGCACGCGCTGCGGACCGCCGCGTACACCGACGGACACTTGAGTCAGGAGCAGTTCGAGCGGGAGCCCGGCCTGGAGCCGGTGTGGTGCCGCTTCCTGCACGACCTTGGGCTAGTCACCCTGCCCTCGGTCGACCTCGACCGGATTGACGCGGTCCTGTGAACGGTGACCAGAGGCGTCGCTCAGCAGGAGCCGACCGCTCGGCTGGCCGCAAGGCGCCAAGCGTGCGCACGGATCCGCTCGCGGTCCTCGGGGAAGACGCTGTCCCAGTCGGTGTCCAGACGGAACCATGCCGCCGGCTGGTTCTGCTCCCCGGCGAGCGGCACGTCGCGTCCGACGATCGCGGCATAGGACAGGCCCAGCGTCGGAGACCAGTCGGCCCGGTAGGAACGCACCGCCACGGCTGCGGGCTCGGGCAGCAGCTCGGTGGCCAAGCCGGTCTCCTCCAGCAGCTCTCGTGCCGCCGCCGCACGCGGCGCTTCGCTCGGCTCCACCTTGCCGCCTGGCGGCACCCATCCGCGCACGCGGTGCTTGACCAGCAGGACGTGCTCGAAGGCAGGGTCGGTGACCCACACCTCGGCCGCCAGCGGCTCCATCGGATGCCGACGGGCTTCCTCCAGCCAGGCCCGTGCACCGTCGAACTCCCATGCGGCGAGGCGGGCATCCGCAACAGCCTCGTCCAAGATCACCTGACCGACTTCACCATGACTCACCCGGCCCACCCTAGGCCGACGGGCCGGCCGGACGTCGCAGCAAGAAGCGGGCAGCCATCCGGCCGTGTCCGGCCGACCCGGTTGCCCCCTTGGGTTGTAGGGCGATCACCCGTGGTGCCTGCTTCACACGAAGGAGTCCAGCGTGCACGATGAGCAGACCTCGGACCGAGGAGCCTGGGTCGTCCTCGGCGGCGTCCACCTCCTCAACCGCACCGCGCCACGGCGGCCCAACGAGCCGATCGTGCTCGTACGGGTGCCACCGCAGGAGGTGTGTCAGCCAGCCACCACCGTGATCGTCCGCTGGGACGCGCTTGGGCCCTGCCCGACCGAAGCGCTGCACCCCGGCGGCACCCGGCTCGGGTCAGCCCGGATCGACGGCGGCGAACTGTTCCCCGACGCCATCGCCGGCCTCGCCCTGCGTGGCTTGGTCGGCGCCGAGGCCGCCCGGGGCCTAGTGCCGCTGTGCTATCTGGCCGAACACCCCGGCGGCGGCTACCACGCGTACGCGCAGATCCGTTTCCACCCCGAGGACGCCTGCTTCGTCCGCACCACCCGAGAACCAGTCGGCCACGGCCCGGTCGAGGAACTGCGCTGGCTCGACCCCGCGCTGACGGCTCACGCTGAGTCGAGCACGGCGCTCAACAACCACCTCCGGTACTTCCGCAAGCACTTCTCCGGTACCGAGCTGGAGTTCAAGTACACCCTCGACCCGGCACCGGACATCTGGGCCGCGTCCATGGAACTGCTCAAGGCACTGCGCGACGGCGAACTGGAAGGCTGCCGTCCGGAGTACCGGGAAGAGTTCCAGATCCACCACACCGAGAACCATCTGTTCGACGTCACCGGCCCCGAGTCCGAGATCGGCTACGCCTCCTTCATTCCCACCGTCACCGCCGGGCACGTGGTCAAGCGGAAGTGGTTCACGGAGGACGCCTTCGCCCGCCGCGAGGAACTGACTCCCGGTCTCGACATCACCCCCGACCGCTTCGAGGCGTACCTGGGCGAAGATTTGGGCCTCCAGGTCCGGGCTATGCCGCCCTTCCAACGCGTCCGCTACGACATCCAGTGCGAGTCGATGCGCACCGGACACGTCTACGGCATCTTCCTCGACCGCTGCGCCCTCCTGGCGGCACCCGAAGTAGTGCTCTCCCAGTGCGAGCTGGAGTACCTCCGCTCGCGCAGCATCCTCGAACACGACCAGGACGAGGTCCTCACCGAGATGAAGCGGATCGACAGCTGGCTCTGCGAGTACCTCGCCAGTCACGGCTGGGCGGCCGAGCACACCTTCTACTCCAAGCGCAGCTTCCTTCGCGACACGATCGCCCTCCGCCCAGACCTCGCCACGCCATGACCGACCAGGCGGCCCCCGGCAATCCCCCGCAGGAGGTACCGCAACCCACATGAGTGATCGAACACAGCATCACAACCCGCCCCACCCGACCACAGAAGGAGAGGGCCCGCTATTCGAAATCAGGTTCTAGATTTCGCCCGCCTCCACCCGTTACGGCGACAGCAGACTCGCCGTTACCCGATCACCTGTCCGCATCTCGCCCCGAGGAGCCCCCATGCATCCCGTACGCCGCCCTGCGCTCGTTCATCCTGCGTTCGAAAACACCACTGCCTCCTCGGGCGCCAGCCTTCACCTCGCCTCCGACCGCGCCGCGCTGCTCTCCGGCGGAGCACGACCGGATACGAGGTACCTCGCATGACGGACTCCGCTCGTCTTCCCTCCCCTCTCCACGCCCTGGTGGAGAGCGTGCTGGGCCCCCTGGACGATGTGCGGGACTCCTCGCACGACCGCGACAACTCCCAGGTATGGAGGGTGACTGGACCCACTGGCTACCACTACGTGAAAGTGGCGCCCAAACCGATCCTGTATACGCGCGAGACCCGTGCCTACCGGGTGGCCGTTCCTCACCTCGGTCACGGCAATGCCCCGCTGCTGCGCGACAGTTCCGCGGAGCTGCTCGCCCTGATCCTGACCGCCGTGGACGGCGAGCCGTTGAAGGAGGAAGAGTCACCCGCGCGCCGCCGCACGGCCCACCGGCAAGCCGGGCAGCTCCTGCGCCGCTTCCACGACGCCATGACCGGCCCCCCGGTCCAGCCGGAAGCCGACACAGTCGTCGAGAACACAGTGGCCGGCCTGGACAAGCACCTCGCCAAGGCCGGCGACCACCTGTCCACCACGGAAGCCGAGCTGCTGCGGCACCTCGTGGGCGCGCTGCCCGGCTGCGGACCGCTACCGGCCGGGTGGCTGCACGGGGACTTCTGGGAGCGCAACCTGCTCTGGAACGGTCAGCGCTGCACTCTGATCGACTTCGAACGCAGTGAACCGGGCCCCCGTGTCGCCGACTTCGTCAAACTCGCCACCTCGCTGTGGCTAGACCATCCCGAACTGCGGACCGCCCTGTTCGAGGGGTACGGCCGGCCTCTGTCCGAGGCAGAGGAATACGCGCTGACAGCGTTCGCAGCAGCTGACGCCGCCAGCGCTCTCGCCTACGGCCCCCGGCACGGCGATCCGCTCGTGACCGCGCGCGGCCGGCGCACCGTCGCACACCTGCTACAGGAGGGCCGTCTGTGAGTGACGCGCGTCACCTGCTGATCGCTGACGCGGCCCAAGTCCTGCTCCGCTCGAACGGCGCAGCCCTGTGCGTACGTCGCAAACCGGAGGCGGCCCTCGCACCGGGACAACTCACCGTCGTTGGTGGCCATCTGAAAGCCGGCGAACCGCTCGACCACGCCGCGCGGCGCGAAGCGGAAGAAGAGACGGGGGTCCGCATCAGCGCCGAGCAACAGGAGTTCTGCGGCCTCATTCACCACCACGAATCCGGCGACGGCCCGGACCGGGTCACCGCCGTCTTCGTCGCCCAGTCCTGGGCGGGCGAGCCGCACAACGCCGAGCCGGACAAGCACGAGGGCTTGTTCTGGGTATCGATGGAGATGCCCCCGCCGGACTGCCACCCGCACACCACCGCCATCTTCCACATGATCACCCACGGCCCGTCCTACCGGGCTCTGAACTGGCCGACGCAGGGAGGCAGCGAGTGAAGCGATTCTTCGGCAAGGTCCGCATGGCGGAGCCCCAGGTCTCCGAGGCAGAACGCGAGCTCTTCGGCGGGCCGTTGCGCTACGACATGGGCTGGTCCCAACACGAGCACGCGGGCCTGGACTTGACCATGCGATCAGCGCTGCGACAGATGCCCAGACTCGTCGGCGCTGCCCTGCGGATGGCCTGGAGCGCGGATCGCCGCGCGCTCGTGGCGGTCGCGATCAGCGAACTCGGCCAGGGCATCGCCGCCGCGGTCGGCCTGCTTGCCATCAACGCGGTCATGCACGCGCTATTAGGGGGCGGAGACGCTGTCGAGCGGCTGCACGCCTTGCTGCCGGGCCTGCTCGCCGCCGCAGGCGTCGCCGTCGTCAACTCCGCCCTGGCCGGCTGGTCGACCTCTCGGGCCGGACGCCTGGAGCCAAAGGTCGAGCGGATCGCCACCACCCAGTACCTGGCCGCGGCCACCGCCGTGGAACTCGAAGCCATCGACGACCCGGACTTCCGTCGTCTGATCGACATCGCCCAGTACGGGCCCGCCTCCGCGCGCCGCATGATCGGCGCCTGTGTCTCCGCGCTGAACAGCAGTATCTCGCTGATCGCCACGGCCGGTGTGCTCACCGTCCTGCATCCGGCCCTGCTGCCCATGCTGCTGGTCATCGCTGCGCCCCGGGGTTGGGGCGCCATGCGGGTGGCACAGGAACGCTACGTGTCGATGATGAGCTGGATCGAGCACGTGCGGGCCAGCCGCCTTATTGGCAACCTCCTCACCGAGCGAACGGCCGCCCAAGAAGTACGTATCCACGCCGTGGGTCCCTTCCTCCTCGACCGGTATCGGCGCATGGCCGCGAGCGCAGAGGCGGAGCAGGAGCGTCTGGCCTCCAGCAAGGCCGTCACCGAATGGGTCGCCTCCGCGCTGTCCGGGCTGGCGATGGCCGCCACCTACGGAACGATGATCTGGCTGGTCATGGCCGGTCATATGAGCCTCGCCGTCGCCGGCACTGCCGTGATCGCGGTGCGGACCGGGTCGGCGAGCCTGGGCGCACTGGTGATGAACACCAACCAGCTGCACGAGGAGTCCCTCTACGTGCGGGACCACGGTCAATTCCTGGTCGAGGCTGCCCAACGCGCTATCCCTGAGACCGGCAGTCTTGTCCCTGACCAGGTCAAGCAGGTCTCCCTGGAGCACGTCACCTACCGGTATCCCGACCGCGACGCACCGGCCTTGGACGACGTCACGCTCACCTTCCCCATGGGGTCGGTCACCGCCGTCGTGGGCGAGAACGGCTCCGGTAAAAGCACCTTGATGAAGATCCTGTCCGGTCTGCTGCTGCCTCACGACGGCACGGTGAAGTGGGGCGAGGCCGACATCTCCGGGCTGGAACGGGCTCAGGTCTTCCACCGCGTCTCCCTGCTCACCCAGGACTTCCAGCGCTGGCCTGTCACGGCCGCGATGAACATCCGCATCGGTCGTCCCGACCACGTCGCCTCGACGCGCGACCTGCAGACGTCCGTCGACTACGCCGGAGCCGGGCCCGTCACCGCCAAACTCCCCAACGGGCTGGACAGCATGCTCGGCCGCATGTTCCGCGGAGCCATCGAACTTTCCGGCGGGGAGTGGCAGAAAGTGGGTCTGGCCCGCACCCACTGGCGTAGCTCAACATCGCAATCGGACAGCGTCCTGATTGTCGACGAGCCGACTTCCGCCCTCGACCCGGAAGCGGAGATCGCTGCCTTCGACCGTATCCGGCGCCTGGCCGCACCGCACCGGGCCGTCGTCCTGGTCACCCACCGCATGTCCGGTGTCCGCCACGCCGACCGCATCTACGTCCTCAACCAAGGGCGCCTCGTCGAGCACGGCACCCACGACGACCTCATGGCCGCAGGCGGGCGGTACGCCGCCATGTTCGACACCCAGGCCGCCCAGTACGCCCCGACCCCGAATGTCCCGAAGCCTGCTTCGCCCAGCGTCTTGGACAAGGCATGACCCGCTCCACCGAAAGGCAGAGCATGTCCTCCTCCCTCCCTTCGTCAGCACGCGTTGCATCGCAGTCCGTTCTGTCAGCAGCGCAGTACGCCGCAACCCGGCACGCGGTGTGGCTCGGGGCCGCCGCGATCATCACCGACCAGGTCGGCCGCGTTCTGCTGGTCCACCCGACCTACCGCGAGGACGACCGGTGGCTGCTGCCCGGCGGAGTCGTCGAACCCGGCGAACACCCGCACGCCGCCTGCCAGCGCGAGATCACCGAGGAACTGGGCCTGGCGGACCTGACCCTGTCGGGCGTGCTTGCCGTCCACTCCCTCTCACAGCACCACCCAGACATCAGGCCCGCCGCGCCCTTCCCTGGAGAGATCCGATATGTCTTCGACGGCGGAACCCTCACCCCCGACCAAGCGAAGGTGATCCGCCTGCCTCGCGAGGAGCTGTCCGAGTACGCCTTCCTCGAAACCCGGGACGCGGTGCAGCGGCTGCGTCCCGTGGACGGGCAGATCATGCTCGCCGCCTACCGTGCCCGGCTCGGGAACACCGCCACGGCTCACCTCGCCGACGGCCGGCACATCCTCGACGTCCCGGCGCTGGATCGCCATGACGTCCACGTCCGCTACCGGCCCTTGTGGGACAGTCCCCTCAACCGTGGCCCTGTGTCCGAGCGGCTCCCCGTGCAGCAAGCCTGGGGGTGGTGCTTCGTTCCCGACGGCCGGGTCGTCCTTGTGGCCGACCCCGGCCCCCGGGGCGCCCTGCCCATGCTGCCCGGCGGCACCGTGGAGAAGGCCGACACGATGCCCGAGGCAACCCTCCACCGCGAAGCCGCCGAGGAAGCCCAGCTCATCCTGACCGACCCGGTGCGACTGGGCTGGGAGCTCGATGAGACGGGCGAGGTCTACGGCGGGGTGGGGCCCAATGCCAGGCTCCGACTGGCCGCCCGTC
>NZ_JAFMPZ010000366.1 GCF_017353455.1 Streptomyces laculatispora | reverse complement strand
ACCCCGGCGGCCGGCCCTGAGGCGATCAAGGCCATCCCGGTCCGGCACTACGGCCGGTACGTCTCGGCGGCCGTCGCCATCGCCGCACTCGTCGCGATCATCTACGCCTTCAGCCAGGGCAAGATCAACTGGGGTGCGGTCCCGGACTACTTCTTCGACGACCGCATCGTCAAGGGGGTCGGCCAGACCCTGCTGCTGACCTGCCTGTCGATGGTGATCGGCGTGGTCGGCGGCATCCTGCTGGCCGTCATGCGCCTGTCGAAGAACCCGGTGACCTCGTCGATCGCGTGGTCCTACATCTGGTTCTTCCGGGGTACGCCGGTCCTGGTCCAGCTGTTCGTCTGGTTCAACCTGGGCCTGGTCTTCCAGTACATCAACCTCGGGCCGATCTACAAGGACTACTGGTCGAGCTTCATGACGCCGCTGCTGACGGCGCTGCTCGGCCTCGGCCTCAACGAGGCCGCGTACATGGCGGAGATCTGCCGGGCCGGTCTGCTCTCGGTCGACGAGGGCCAGACGGAGGCGTCCCACGCACTGGGCATGAGCCACGGCAAGACCCTGCGACGCGTCGTGATCCCGCAGGCCATGCGGGTGATCGTGCCGCCGACGGGCAACGAGGTCATCAACATGCTCAAGACCACCTCCCTGGTGGCCGCCGTGCAGTTCTACGAACTCTTCAAGTACGCCCAGGACATCGGGCAGGCCTCCGGGGCCCCGGTGGAGATGTACTTCCTCGCCGCGGCCTGGTACCTGATCATGACCTCGGTGCTGAGCGTCGGGCAGTACTACCTGGAGCGGTACTACGCCCGCGGCTCCAGCCGCAGTCTGCCGCCCACCCCGATGCAGAAGATCCGGACCAACCTGCTGTCACTGGGCCGCCCGAACGGAGGCATGGCATGACCGCCATGGTGAAGGCCGAGGGCGTCCACAAGTCCTTCGGCGCCGCACACATCCTCAAGGGCATCGACCTGGAGGTCGCCCCGCGTGAGGTCTTCTGCCTGATCGGCCCGTCCGGTTCCGGCAAGTCGACCTTCCTGCGGTGCATCAACCACCTGGAGCAGATCAGCGCCGGCCGGCTGTCCGTCGACGGCGAGCTGGTGGGCTACCGCCAGAAGGGCGACAAGCTCTACGAGCTCAAGGACAGCGAAGTCGCCCTGAAGCGCCGGGACATCGGCATGGTCTTCCAGCGCTTCAACCTGTTCCCCCACATGACGGCGATCGAGAACGTCATGGAGGCTCCGGTCCAGGTCAAGCGCGAGTCCAAGACCGTCGCCCGCGCGCGGGCGACCCAGCTGCTGGACCGGGTCGGCCTGTCCGACAAGGCGAACAACTATCCCTCACAGCTCTCCGGCGGACAGCAGCAGCGGGTGGCCATCGCCCGCGCACTGGCCATGGAGCCGAAGCTGATGCTCTTCGACGAGCCGACATCGGCGCTGGACCCGGAGCTGGTGGGCGATGTCCTGGACGTCATGCGCGGTCTCGCCGAGGACGGCATGACGATGATCGTCGTGACCCACGAGATGGGCTTCGCCCGTGAGGTCGGGGACGCGCTGGTCTTCATGGACGACGGCGTGGTGGTCGAGTCGGGCCACCCGCGCGACGTCCTGACCAATCCGCAGCACGACCGGACGAAGTCGTTCCTGTCCAAGGTCCTGTAGGTACCGCGGGTCCGGTGACCGGACCGGCGTACGAGAGGGCGGTACGGACCCACCGGTCCGGACCGCCCTCTGGCGCGTCCACGCGCTACTTCTCCGGCAGCAGCTTCCGCAGCTGTGCCCGCGTCAGCGGCGGGGGCTTGAGCAGCGGCCCCCGCGCGCTTGATGATGACGGCAACCCGGGCCGCCCTGGCGTGGACCACTTCCGTGCTGATGACCGGCCGCCCGGCGTCCTCGGCGGCCCGCCCCAGCAGCTCACGCAAACGGGAGGGGCGGCCCGGACCGTAGTCCGCGCCGCCCCTGCCGGGATGCTGCCGCTACTTCACCGCGAGCACCAGGCTGTCCGAGGGCGAGGACCAGACGGCCCGCGCCTCACCGAAGCCGGCCGCGCGCAGCGTGTCCGCGTGCCACCGCACGGACGGCGTGTCGCCGTCCGCGTGCTCGCCGTAGATCCTGAACCGCTCGGCGGTCGGCCCGGCGAGCACCGGGTCCTTCGCGGCCAGTGCCCACCAGTCCGCCCAGTCCAGGGCGCCGCCGGCCTTGGCCGCGTCCATGACGGCGTGCCGGTGGGCGCGTTCGGCGGCGTTGATCCGGGGGGTGTCCGTATCGGTCATGTGGTCGGCGTTCATGAACACCCCACCGTCCCGGACGAGGCCGCCGAGCTGCCCGTAGAGAACGGCGAGCGGCTCGCTGTGCAGCCAGTGCAGCGCCGTGGCGGTGAGGACCGCGTCGTACGAGTCATGGGGCAGCCGCTCCGTCCACCGCGGGTCCTTGAGGTCCGCGGTGACGAAGGTGACGCGCTCGTCGCCGGCGAAGGAGCCACGGGCGATGGCGAGCAGTGCCGGGTCGAGGTCGACCCCGGTGCTGGTCGCCTTCGGGAACCGCCCAAGGAGCCGGTCCGTAATACTTCCCGTACCGCACGCGAGGTCGAGCACCCGCGGTTCGGGGCCCACCAGGGCCCCGACCATGTCGAGCATCACGCGGAAGCGTTCCTCGCGGTCGGGCATGTACCACTCCTGCTGCCGGTCCCAGCTCTTCTGCCAGGCCTGCCAGTCGGTACCCCGCGCTGTCTCCGTCACCCGAAACCCTCCTATGTAATAGCCTGGACCCAGAGAAGCCCATTACATCATCGCCGCACCGACTTTAGACCGACGCCGTAAGGACTACAAGTGGAACTGGCCTATTACTCGGACTACGCCGTGCGCCTGGTCAACACCGAGGAGCCGGCCCGCAACAAGGACGCCCTCACCTCGGTCGACGCGGTGCGCGAGCTCTTCGGCGTCAACGGGCAGGCCGCCCGCCGGGCGACCGACGCGGACGTGACCCGCTTCCGGTCCGTCCGGGCACGGCTCCGCTCGGTCTTCGAGGCGGCCGACGGCGGGGACGAGACGCTGGCCGTGGACCTGCTCAACTCACTGCTGCTGGAGTTCCCGGTCAGCCCGCAGATCTCCGGCCACGACATCCGGGACGCGGACGGAAAGCCGGACTGGCACATGCACCTGGCCGACCATCCGTCCAACGCCACGGCGGGCTACGCCGCGACCGCGGCGATGGGCCTCGCCTTCCACCTCACCTCGTACGGCGTGGACCGGCTCGGCCTGTGCGAGGCGGCACCGTGCCGCAACGCCTACCTCGACACCTCGACCAACCGCTCCCGCCGCTACTGCTCGGACCGCTGCGCGACCCGCGCCAACGTCGCCGCCTACCGGGCCCGCAAGCGCCTGGAGACGGAGCGCGCCGCCGAGACCGGCCGCAGCGCGGAGACCGCCCAGCCCGCCACTCCGCGCAGCGAACGCTGATCCTTCGTCAGCGGCCGGTAGCGCGCCCGGACCCTGGCCAGCACGAGCTCCTCGGGCACGGTCCCGTAGTCCGTGCTGTCGCCGCCCGCGAACCGGTTGTCACCGAGCACCCACCAGCCGCCGGGCCGCCGCTCCACGGCCCGTTTGACCACCAGCAGGTCCTGCTGGAACGGATGTCTCAGAATCACCACGTCACCGGGGCGCACCGGCGCCCCGTACCGCACGAGCAGCCAGTCCCCGTGGTGGAGCGTGGGCACCATCGAGGGCCCCGTCACCTCCACCACCTGGAACGGCACCCGCGCCAGCCCCCGTGCGGGCTGTTCATCGGTCAGCTCCGGCACCTCCGGCACCTCCCGCATCTCTCCGGCACCTCCCGCATCTCTCCGGCACCTCCCGCATCTCTCCGGCACCTCCCCGTCCGTCCAGTACACCGTCCACCACAGCGTTCCGTACATTCGGCCACTGGTCCCATCCTCACCCTGGACTTTTGGCCTAAGCCCATGGGGGCACCCACTATTTCGCGCCTCTCACGGAGTAATGTCCCACCTGAGAAGACGATCACGAGGAAGGACAGCTCCATGCTTTCCCGCCTGTTTGCCCCCAAGGTGAAGGTCAGCGCCCACTGCGACCTCCCCTGCGGCGTGTACGACCCGGCCCAGGCCCGCATCGAGGCGGAGTCCGTCAAGGCCGTCCAGGAGAAGTACCAGGCCAACGAGGACGCGGACTTCCGCACTCGCGCGATCCTGATCAAGGAACAGCGCGCCGAGCTCGCGAAGCACCACGTCTCGGTGCTCTGGAGCGACTACTTCAAGCCGCCGCACTTCGAGAAGTTCCCGGAGCTGCACCAGCTGGTCAACGACACCCTGAAGGCGCTCTCCGCGGCCAAGGGCTCGAACGACCCGGCGACCGGCCAGAAGGCTCTGGACCTGATTGCCCAGATCGACAAGATCTTCTGGGAGACCAAGAAGGCTTGATCTCTGGTTAGGCCGTCTGACCCGCGATTTCGCTGGTCATGTCGCCTACCCGCCCGCACCCGGTCCCGCCGGTCGCCGAGAACGGCGTCCGAGCGGGCCGGGTGCGGTCTTTTGCGCCCCGAGGCCGGCCCGTTCTCAGGCCTCGGCCCGGCCGGCCGATTGATACCAGCCATCCGCAAGAGGCTCGTACGTCAGCACCGCACGGTTCTCCCGGTGCAGGAAGTGCGCGGCGACGTCACGGACCTCCTCGGCCGTGATGTCGAGCAGGTTGCCGAGCGCGCTGCGGGCGAGCTGGGCATCGCCGAAGAGCACGGCGTAACGGCAGAACTCGTCGGCCCGCCCGGCGACCGTTCCCAGCCGGTCCAGCCACTCGCGCTCGAGCTGGGCCTGGGCGCGCTCCAACTCGTCGGGCAGGGGGCCCTCGGCGGCGAATCGGGCCAGCTCCTCGTTGACGGCTGCCTCGATGGCCTCGACCTCCCCGGCGGTGGCATCGCCGACGGCCTTGACGTCGAGCCAGGCCATGGAGGGCGCCCCGACGAGCCGCAGCAGGCCGAACCCGGCCGCGACGGCGAGCCGGTCGCGGCGCACCAGCCGGTTGTGGAGGCGGCTGGACTCGCCACCGCCCAGGACGGTGAGCGCCAGGTCGGCGGCGTCGCAGAGGCGGGTGCCGTCGTGCGGCATCCGGTAGGCGGCCATCAGGGCACGGTTGGGCACGTCCTCGACCAGGTGCCGGCGCTGTTCGCCCGCCATCGTGTCCTCGGGGAGCGCGCCGGAACGCGGCACCGGCCGGTGGTGGTTGGCCGGAATGGACCCGAAGTACTTCTCCACCCAGGCCAGGGTCTGCTCGGGGTCGATGTCGCCGACGACGGAGAGCACGGTGTTGTCGGGGGTGTAGTACGTACGGAAGAAGTCGCGTGCCTCCTCCAGAGTCACCGCGTCCCGGTCCGCGTTGGAGCCGATGGGGGTGTGCCGGTAGGGATGCCCCTGCGGATAGACCAGCTCGACCAGCCGCTCGAAGGCGTCTCCGTAGGGGACGTTGTCGTACCGCTGGCGGCGTTCGTTCCTGACGACGTCGCGTGCGCGCTCCAGCACGCTGTCGTCCACGGCGGCGAGGAGTGAGCCCATCCGGTCGGCCTCCAGCCAGAGCACGAGCTCCAGCTGGTGGGCGGGCACCGTCTGGAAGTAGTTGGCGCGCTCGAAGCTGGTGGTGCCGTTGAGCGAACCGCCGGCTTGCTGCACCAGCTCGAAGTGGCCGTTGTCCCTGACCTGGGCCGAGCCCTGGAACATCAGCATGCAGAAGAGGTGCGCCAGGCCCGTACGGCCCCTGGGGTCGTGGCGGGAGCCGGCGTCGTACCAGACGTTCACGGCGGCGACCGGGGTGTTGTGGTCCTCGGAGAGCAGCACGCGCAAGCCGTTGGGGAGGCGGTGCTCGATGATGTCGATGCCCGCTATGGCGGAGGCGGACCGCTCGGCGGCGCCCCTGAGCAGGTCCCCGGCGGCCTGCTGGCGTGCGGCGTGGGCCGCCCCCTGCTGCGCGGCGGCGCCCAGCAGCCGCCGTTCCGCCGTGCGCAGCCGCTCGGCCTCCGGTCCGGCCCGGTCGAGGCGGGTCTGCTCGCGCAGTTCCTCCAACTCGCGGATACGTTGCAGGACTTCCGCCTGCAGCGCTCGCTCCCTGGCCTCGGCCTCGGCCAGCTTCCGGCCCACTGCGGCGAGTTCCTCGGCAGGGTCGACGATCTTCTCGGGTGGCGCGGCGTTGTGCGCGAACACGAAGTCCCGGGCCGCGTCGACGCTGCGCTCCTGGGGGATGGGCCGGCGGTCGCGGGCGAGGTTGTCGTGCAGCTGGGAGAACAGCGGGTGCAGCTTCAGCCCGGCCGGCTGGCCGGGAACGCCCGCGTCGACCAGGTCGGCGAGGTACTTGGTGAAATAGGTCTGCGGCTGCGCCGCGTGCGCGTCGGCCTCGTACCAGGCGGTGGCATCGGCGCTGCTGGCGGTCATGGTGTAGGCGCCGGTCCGGGAGGCCCGCTCCAGCACCTCTTCGGGGGAACCGGCGAGGGCGTGGTCGCGGTGGGTGGCCAGCCCGGAGAAGCAGCAGTCGAGCATGACCACCTTGGTGGCGGCGCGGCTGTAGCCCATGGCCCGGCGTACGGCGGTGAACGGCAGACTCGTGGTCGCCCGCCGGTGCGGCTCGGTGCGGGAGCCGATCAGGCCCAGACAGAGCTGGTCCTCGTCGTCGATCTGGCCGTGCCCGACGTAGTAGAACAGCGCCACGTCGGTGGTGTCCTCGAACAGGTCGAGCAGACGGTCGGACAGATCACCCGGGCCCGGCTCGTTGGGCAGCACCGCCACCCGGTCCTCCGGCCAGCCGCAGCGCGGGCCGGTGAGCAGCCGGTACATCCGGTTCAGACTGTGCCGCGCGGCGGCGACCGAGGTGAGATGCGTGTAGTCCCACGTGCCGATCAGCACGGCTCGCGAGCGCCCGTAGTCGTGCAGTGGCCGCTGGTCAGTCATCGAGGAGCCGCTCCAGGATCGGCATGACCTCCTCGACGTTGGTGGCGTCGACGGTCACCTTCTTCCCCCGCACCGACACCGTGACGGAAATGTCGCTGCGCTTCGCCCGCAGGTACTGCGGCAGGATCTTGATCACGGTGACCAGTCCGGTGCTGGCGGCCAGCACGCTGAGCACATCGAACGCGCCCTGCTCGCCGGGGCCCGGCGTTCCGGGAGTCCGGCGGACCTCCGCTCCCGGAGGCAGGGCCAGAGTCAGCCAGGTCCGCAGCGAGCCCAGCTCGCCCTGAGGATGTACGGCCAGCTCCACGCTGTGTGCGGCCTCGGTGCCCATGACGCCCCCGCATCCCGGTGGCGCCGACCCTGCCCACCCTGGCAGGCCCGGGCTCATCACCATCCGCAGGAACTTCGGCGTCCACTCCGCCAACACCGACGCGTTGAGCATCGGATCTCCCTCGGAGACAATCACCACCCAGGAATAACTGTCAAGCGGTGCTCTCCAGTTCAGGTCAGGGCCGTTCCGGGCGCGGATACCGGCCCGCGCGCCGGCGACCGAGGAAGCCGCCGGCGAGCAGCGCCCCGGCCAGGACCAGCGCGGAGTTGACCAGGATCGCGACCGCGACGCCCGACAGGACGGCGTGCGGGCCGCTGTCGCCGAGGCCGGACATCCGGGCGGTGACGACGGCGCTCATCACCGGGATGCCCAGCGTGATGCCGACCTGCTGGGTCATCGTGGCGAGGCCGGTGGCCAGGCCCTGCTCGTCGTCGGGGAGTCCGGAGGTCGCGGTGACCATGAAGCCGACGATCATCAGCATGTTGCCGACACCGCCGACGAACGTGGCCGCCAGCAGCAGCCAGATCCAAGTCCCGGAAGTGCCGAGCGCGACCAGGGAGAGGGTGGCGGCGGCCTGGACGATACCGCCGGTGACGATGGTCGCCCGGTTGCCGAAGCGGCCGACGGCGCGGCCGCCGAGGGTGCCGCCGATGACCGTGCCGATGCCGAGGACGCCGAAGGCGAGGCCGGTGGCGAGGGGCGAGTAGCCGAGGACTTCCTGGAGGTAGAGGGTCAGCAGGAAGACCAGCGAGGTCTCGGTGACGAAGGCGATCAGGCCGGTGGCGTTGCCCCAGATGACGCTGCGGCGCTTGAGGATGTGTACGGGGACGAGCGGCGCGGCGGCCCTCTTCTCGACGAACCAGAAGCCGATGAGCAGCGCGGCACCGGCGAGCAGCACGGCCAGGGTGGCGGGCGCGGTCCAGCCGGTCGCGCCGGCCTGCGTGAGTCCGTAGACCAGGAGCAGCAGTCCGCCGGTGACGGTCGCGGCTCCGGGCACGTCGAGGCGGGGACGTGCGGCCGGACGCGAGTCGGTGATGACGGACGGGGCCAGGGCGACGACGAGTGCGGCGACGGGCACGTTGACGAAGAAGGCCCAGCGCCAGGAGAGCAGATCGGTGAGCAGTCCGCCGAGGATCGCGCCCGCCGTGAACCCGGCGGACATCAGTGCCCCGTTGAGGCCCAGAGCGCGTTCGCGCAGCGGGCCCTCCTTGAACGCCGCGGTCAGCAGGGCGAGTCCGGCCGGGGTGACGGCCGCGGTGGCGAGGCCCTGGAAGACACGGGCGGTGAGCAGTACGCCGGGGGAGGTCGCCAGCCCGCCCAGGGCCGAGGAGAGGCCGAGGACGACCATCCCGCCCACGAAGACGCGCTTGCGCCCGACGAGGTCGGCGACACGGCCGAACAGGAGCGTGAACCCGGCGGCGGCCAGGGCGAACGCGGTGGCGATCCACTGCAGGTCCGGGAGGGCGAAGCCGAGCCCCTCGCCGACGACCGGCAGGGCGACGTTCAGGATCGAGAAGTCCACCGCGATCATGAACTGGGCGCCGAGGAGGAGAGCGAGGACGAGCTTCTGCCGGCCGGTCATACGGGGTGCGGCCACCGGCGGAGCCGCGGTGGCCGGGGCACTGCCGGTGGCGCGTGACGGGGTCTGGCTGGGTGCGGACATGGTTGCCCTTCTTCGGACGGAGGTTTTAACGGTTCTGTAGTTCCGTTAAGATGGGGCGACCGTAGCAGAGGAGAGCGCAGTAATGGAACTGGAGACCCGTTATGACGTCTGAGGGTGTGGAACCCGGCACGGTCCGGCCCGGTGGGCGCACCGCCCGGGTCCGGGAGGCCGTCCTGCGCGCGGCGGGTGACGCGCTGGCCGAGCACGGCTTCGACCGCCTCGATCTCGCCGATGTCGCGCGCCGCGCGGAGGTCGGCAAGACGACCGTCTACCGCCGCTGGTCCAGCCCCACCGGGCTGATCGCGGATCTGCTCGACGACATGGCCGAGCAGTCCTCCCCGCGCACGGCGACCGGCTCGCTGGCCGAGGACCTCAGGGCCAACGCCCGGCTCGTGCTCAAGACCCTCACCGACCCGCGCCAGGGCGCCCTGTTCCGCTCCGTGATCGCGGCGGCGACCTGCGACGAGCGCACGGCTCGGGCCCTGCACCGCTTCTACGCGATCCGGATCAAGGAGTGGTCCGACTGTGTCACCGAGGCCGTCGAGCGCGGGGAGCTCCCCGCGCTCGACGGCCTCGGTGACA
>NZ_JAFMPZ010000365.1 GCF_017353455.1 Streptomyces laculatispora | reverse complement strand
AGCACCCCGCCGCCCGCCGCGCTCGCCACCCCTTGCTGGAGCCCGGAACCGCCGCCCGTGACCGTCAGCTCTCCGGCCGCCTGGCCCTGGCGGACCATCCAGAGCACCGTGAACCCGAGGACCACCACGCCCGCGAGCGCGACCAGCAGCCGGGACCGCAGCACCACGCCGACGACCGTCACGACCGCGGCGAAGAGAAAGGGCAGCAGGATCGAACCGAACAGGCCGGGGTGTGCCGCGGTGACCCCGGTGAAGAGGTCGCCGATCCGGTAATGCCGCCCGAGGCGGCCGTCGTACCAGTCACGGAAGGGGCTCAGCACGGCGGCCGCCGCTCCTGCGAGAGCGACGATCGAGCCGAGGACGTTACGGATCATCTCCGGCCTCCAGCGGGCGTGCGGGGCGCCACCGGCCGGTGGCGCGGATCAGCGCCGCTCTCGCCTCGACGCTACGCCGGGCGCATGACCCCCGCCACCAGACGGCGACGCGCGGACGGCGGGCAGACGATGACGAGATCGTGACAGGGCCATGACCGATGCGCCGATCGAAACCGGCCATGCTGTGCGCTACGGTGTCGCGCGGCTGTCCGGCAGCAGCGCCGAAGACCGTACAGCTGAACCACAACACAAGGGGGGCGGCATCGATGATGCGGCAGCACATGAAACTGACCGTGGTCCTGGCCGCGGTGGTCCTCACGCTCACCGGCTTCTCCAGCTCCGGCCACGGCCACGGCAGCAAGAGCGGGAAGTCCAGCAGCAGTGGCGGCGGGTGCTCCAACTCCAAGAAGAGCAACGGCACCTACCACGACACCGACTACGACGATGACGACTACGGCACGTCGGGCAGCTCCTCCAGCGGCTCCACGTACGGCACGGCGACCCCCAGCGCCACCGCGACGGACGCGCCCCGGGCGTACGTCTTCCGCTGTGCGACGCCCCGCAAGGGCAAGCGCAAGGCCGTCACCACCTCCACCGTGCGGCTCACCGCGAGCGCGGCCGGCAGCCACAGCTACGAGGTGGACGTGACGTTCCTCGACTCGCTCGGCAACACCGTCGACACGGGTGAGGCGAGCGTGGACGCCGACGGCGGCGAGACGAAGACCGTCTCCGTCCGGATGGACAGCCCGGGCAAGGTCTCCGGGGTGAAGAGGTGCTCGGTCACCGCCGAGCTCAGCTACTGACAAACGGCACAGCCGCCACCGCCACCGAAACACCGGGCTCACCGCAGGCGGTACTCACCACCGGCCCCCCTGCCCCGCTCCCCGAACAGCTCCGCCTGCCGCTCCGGCGCCAGGTTGCCGAGCGCGATCAGGTGCGGGGCATGGGCCAGTGCCTGCGTTCTCGCCGCCTCCTTCGCGGACCAGACGGCCCGTACCGTCCCCTGCACCGCCGCGGTCGGGTACGAAGCGATGACCGCCGCCGCCCGCAGCGCCGCCGGGACCGCGCCGCCGGGCTCGGTGACCTCGCTGACCAGCCCGGTCTCGTACGCGCGACGGGCCGTGACCCGTTCGGCCGTCCCCATCAGGGACATCCGGGCGACCTCGCCGAACGGCATCCGCTGCGCCATCGAGATCGCCTCGTAGGCGCTGACCATGCCGTACGTGGTGTGCGGGTCGAAGAACGTCGCCTCCTCGGACGCGATGACGAACTCCGACTCGCCCAGCAGGTAGAAGGCCCCACCGCAGGCCATCCCCTCCACGGCCGCGATCACCGGCTTCCACAGGTCGTTCGCCTTCGGCCCGATCGCGATCAGCGGATCGTCGATCGTGTACGGGGACGAGGGCTGCGGGACGTCCACGCCGCGGTCGATCCCGGTACAGAACGCCCGCCCGCCGGCGCCGGTCACGACGACGGCCCGCACCTCCTCGTCATAGCGGAACGCCCGCCAGGCAGCGGCCAGTTCGGCGGCCGTCGCGAGGTCGATCGCGTTGAGCCTCGCAGGCCGGTCCAGGGTGAGCAGCGCGACCCCGGTCGCCTTGTCCGTCTCCGTGCGCAGCGCCATCGCAGGTCACCGCTCCAGCAGCCAGCGGACCAGGGTCACTTCGGGGGAGACGGGGCAGAAGACCGCCTTCACCGCCGCCCCGATCCGCAGCCGGGCCGGGTCCACCGAGTTCAGCGGTGCGTCCGGCCCGGTCACCACATTGCCGACCAGCCGGATCTCCGGGGCGTCGGCCAGTTCGACCACCACCGCGTTGTACGGGGCCTGCGCCGCGTAGGCGGGCAGCAGCGGCGGATGCGGCAGCACGTACGACCAGATGCGGCCGCGTCCGCTCATCGCCCGCCACTCGCTCTCGAACGACTGGCAGTGCGGGCAGCACGGCCGGGGCGGGAAGCGGAGCCGGCCGCACTCCGGGGCGGCGCACGCCTGGACGCGCAGTTCACCGCGGGCCGCGTACTCCCAGAAGGGCGCGCCGTCCTCGTCCACGGCGGGCAGCAGCATGGCATCCATCTCGGTCAGCTCCTCAGCAGTACGGCGGATGTGGGCACGCCCTCACCGGCGGTGACCAGGCAGGTCGAGGCGTCCGGGACCTGGGCGGTGGAGATGCCGCGCAACTGCTTCACGCCCTCGTTGATGAGGTTGAAGCCGTGCACGTACCCCTCGCTGAGCCCGCCGCCACCCGTATTGACGGGCAGCCTGCCCCCGCTCTCCAGGGCCCCGCCCTCGGTGAACGCGGCGCCCTCGCCGCGGCCGCAGAATCCGTACCCCTCCAGGGAGAGCGGGATGAGCGGGGTGAACGCGTCGTAGATCTGGGCGACATCGACGTCGTCCGGTCCGAAATCGGCCTGCTTCCACAGCTGCCGGGCGGCGGCCCAGGCCGGTCCGGTGAGCGGGTCGTCGTTCCAGTAGTTGACCATCCCGTGGTGCTGGGCGGGCAGCCCCTGGGCGACGGAGTGGAGGTAGACGGGCTTCTGCCGGCAGTCGCGGGCCCGTTCGGCGGAGACGATGACACAGGCCAGCGCACCGTCCGTCTCCAGGCAGTTGTCGAAGAGGCAGAGCGGATCGCTGATCCAGCGCGAGGTCATATACATGTCGCGGGTCAGCGGCCGCTCGTACATCACCGCGTCGGGGTTCTGGTTGGCCCGGTTGCGGCAGGCCAGCGCCACGTTGAAGAGGTGGTCGCGGGTCGCGCCGTACTCGTGCATGTACCGCCGGGCCAGCATTCCGATCTCGTCGGCGGGCCGCAGCAGCCCGTAGGGCCGGGTCCACTGCGCGGGGGTGGGCAGTTGCACGGCGGTGTTCTTCCAGGGCCGGGGCCCCGACCCCCGCTTCCGCGACCGCCAGGCGACCCCCACACTCGCCTGCCCGGTCGCGACGGCGGCGGCGAGGTGCGCGAGCGTCGCGCAGGAGCCGCCGCCCCCGTAGCCCACCTTGCTGAAGAAGGTGACATCGCCGGCCCCGACGGACTTGGCGACCTCGACCTCGTCGGTCTCCTCCATCGTGTACGAGGCGAACGCGTCCACCTCCGACGCGGCGATGCCCGCGTCGTCGAGCGCCGCGACGATGGCCCGGCAGGCCAGGGTCTTCTCCGACTCGGGCAGGTGTTTCGCGAACCGCGTCTGACCTATCCCGGCTATCGCTGTCTTGTCCTTGAGCGTCGCCACCCGCCACCTCCGAAGCCGTCATGACTGCTGACAGCGGAGGAGGCTACAGCTAATCTGACGGATAGTCAGCTACTGCGGTTCCGTTCGGCGGGAGGGCACGAGATGCGCGGCGACGAGGAATGGTCCACCGTCCCGAACCTGGTACGGGAGGCGGCACGGCGGTACGGCGACCGCGAGGCGGTGGTCGAGGGCCGCACCAGGATCACCTACACGGAACTCGGAGAGCGCGTGGAGCGGGCCGCCGCCGCGTGCATGGCCTCCGGGGTGGAACCGGGGGACCGGGTGGCGGTCTGGGCGCCGAACACGCTGGACTGGATCGTCTCCGCGCTGGGCGCGGTGACGGCCGGCGCGGTCCTGGTCCCGCTCAACACCCGCTTCAAGGGCACGGAGGCGGCGTACGTCCTGGAGCGGAGCCGGGCGAAGCTGCTCTTCGTCACGGGCACCTTCCTCGGTACGTCGTACGTGGCCTCCCTGCGCCGCGCCGACATCGAACTCCCGCACCTGGAAACCGTGGTGGTCCTCGCCGACACCGCCCCCGCCGACTACGTCACCTGGAAGGACTTCCTGGCCGGCGGGGAGCGGATCTCCTCCGAGCGGGTACGCGAACGGGCGGACGCGATCTCATCGTCCGCCCCCTCCGACATCATCTACACCTCGGGCACCACGGGACGCCCCAAGGGTGCGGTCATCAGCCACGCCCAGACCCTGCGCTGCTACGAGATCTGGAGCGACCTGGCCGGTCTGCGCGAGGGCGACCGCTATCTGATCGTGAACCCGTTCTTCCACACCTTCGGCTACAAGGCGGGCGTCATCGCGTGCCTGATGCGAGGCGCGACGATGATCCCGCAGCCGGTGTTCAACGTGGACACGGTCCTCGCCAACATCGCCGCGGAGCGCATCTCGGTCCTCCCCGGCCCGCCC
>NZ_JAFMPZ010000364.1 GCF_017353455.1 Streptomyces laculatispora | reverse complement strand
TTGGGAGGGGGGCTTCGATTGTGCCGTCACGTATGAACGGCTTCCATCGATTCTGCCAGGGCGGCAGGGTTCCCGTAACCGCTCTCAGCCCTCCCGTACCGCTGCTCCCACGTAACCCGTCAGCCTCCCAGTTCCACCAGGAGCGGGGGTGCGTGCTCGCCGTCGACCGTGGTCAGGGAGAGCACCGCGTGACCGGCCGCCAATTCGTAGGCCAGCCCCGAGGCGGACCAGCGCTCCCGCTCGACCTGGCGCACGGTCACGGCGTCCGTGGTCACGGCCTTGCCGGTAGCGAGCTTCCGCAGGGCGTGCAGGGCCCGGGTGAGCGGCTGGTCGGCGAAGACACCGTGCTGGGCGACCTCCCGGACCTCCACCCATTCCTTGCCCCATGCCTCGGCGAAGCGTTTGCCGTCCCAGGTGGAGACGCCGGAGAAGGCCATGTTGCAGCCGACCGAGCCGAGCAGGGCGGTGTGCAGCGCCTCGGGCACGTCGTCCAGGGTCCGGAGCGCGAGGACCGCCCCCGCGTTGACGGAGCGCAGCCGCCGGATGCCCCGGACGGTTTCGGCGGTGACGGTGTGGGTGGCGTCGTCCAGGACCAGGCAGACGAACAGCGAACGGTCGGAGCGGGCCGCGGTGATCGCGTTGAACTGGGCGAGGACGAGGCGGGCCAGTACATGGGAGGCCTCGGCGTGAGCCCGCTCCGGCAGATCGATGCGGACCCGCAGCGGGTGCTGTTCCAGGGACCGCAGCGAGAACGGCCGGGCGCCGTCACCGGTGGAGAAGAATCCGGCGAAGGCCGGCCGGTCGAGCACGGCGATCCGGTCGGCGAGCACGGCCGCCGGGTCTCCCGCACCGCCCGTCTGCCGGGCCCGGGCGTCCAGCTCGCGCAGCATCGCGCGATGGCCGCCCGCCTCCAGGGCCTGGCGCAGGGCGGTCAGCGCGGTGACGGAGCCCTCCAGGAGTTCACGGAGTTCGGGTACGCCGGGGAATCTGCCGTGGACGGTGCGGTAGGGGCCGAGAAGCTGGCCGAGAACGGTGCCCGCACGCCTGCTGTCCAGGCCCGGGATGTCGCCGACCAGCCCCTCCGCGAGGGCGGTCGCGGCCTCGTCGGGGTCGGTGGTGCCGCCGTAGAGGTCGAAGTCGTGCACGGATGCGGGGTCACCGATCCTGACGACGACGTCGTAGGCGTCGTCCGGCCCCAGCTGGGCACCCGCCCCGCCGACGGCGAGCACCGCCGCCTGGCCGGTGAGCGCCCTGATGGCGAGGGATTCGATGACCGGGCGGACCACCCCGACGGTCTTCCCCGAGCCGGGTGGCCCCACCGCCAGGAGCGAGGTTCCCAGCGACGCGGGCTCCAGGGCCAGGCCCGAACCGCGGCGCGGATAGGGGTTGCGCGGGTCGTCCGCGCAGCCGCCGATCCGGACCTGGCCCGTGAGCGGGTCGTGCGGGGCGGTACGCAGCGGCAGGTCGCGGTGGCCCGAGGGGTGCAGGTAGGCGCCCGCACCCTTGCGGAGCACGGTTTCGGTGAAGGATTCGAGGCGGTCGGGGCGGGTCCGGGCGACGGCCCAGGCGTGGCGCAGCCGTACGCAGTCCACATCGTTCATCCGGCCGGTGTGCACGGCCGCCGTGAGCGCCTCCGCGGCGTCCACCCGGCCTGCGGCCCGCAGCTCGGGCCAGTCCGCCGGGGCCGGACCGGGCTGCGCGGATGCCGTCCCGGGCAGGCCGGGAGCGGTCCGGGGCTGCTGCGGCGCCTGCTTCCGGAGGCGCCCCAGGAGGGGGCCGAGCTCCACCGACCACTGGCCGATTCTGGCGAAGGGCCACACGATCGCGGTGCCGATCAGCGCGTAGAGCACGATCGAGACGAACAGCGCCGCGTACTGGTTGCCGCCCCCCTGCATCAAGCCGGTGGGCACCGCGGGCAGGAGTACGTCCGCGAGCGGCACCCGCCGGGTCCATACGAGCCATACGGTGAGCAGCGCGCCGGCCGCCGAGGTCACGAACCTGGCCCGGTCCAGGTGTGGGCCCGCGAAGTAGCGGAAGAGGCGTGCCCAGCCGCCGATCCGGGCTGCCCAGAAGCCCAGGGCGAGCACGAGGACCTGGTAGTAGAGCGTGGTGGAGTTGACCACCAGCGCGGGCGCGTCGTCCCGGAGGCCGCCGAACGACCACCACTGGGGCCCGGTGATGATCTCGATCGGCTTGAACACATACGGAACGGCGCGCTCGGTGAGCAGCAGCCACAGCAGGAGCCACAGGACCAGCGTCGCGGCGGGCCCCACCAGGGAGGGGCGCGGCGGCCGCTCGGCGGGCCGTGGCACGTAGGCGTAACGCCACACGCCCGGATCACTGTCGGGGCGCGGCGCGTTCAGCCAGTCGGCCGTCGGCGGTCCCGTACCGGCGGCCCGGTCCCGGCCGGGCGGAGTCGCGGGCCGGCCGGGCGGAGCCGCAGTCGGAACCATGGCGGAGGGCGCCACCGCGGGCGGCGGCACCGTCGGAGGGAACGCCGGCGGGGCCGTGGGCGGCGGGCCGGCCGGGTGCGGCACGGCGCTTCCCGGCCCGTCGGGCGGCTGCGCACCCCGCGTGCCCCGGGCGCCGTACGTGCCTTCGTTGTCCATGAACCGTTGCCCCCTGACCAGCCAGGTCCGACCGCTGCACGGCCAATCTAGTGCGCGGACACGGTGAGTTCAGCAAGGCGCCCGGATAGGGACGGGGAAGGGGCCGCCCCGCCACTGTCACGCCTTCTGTCCGTCACGGACAAGGACACGCCTCTCATCACTCCCGATCGGAGCATGCCTGACGACCGCCCCCACCCCTAGCCTGCAGAAAGAAAAGCGTCCGAAACACCCCCCAGGAGCCCCGCATGACCGCTATTCCGCAGGAGCGCCGCGTCGTCACCGCCATTCCCGGCCCGAAGTCGGCGGAGCTGCAGGCCCGCCGCCTCGCGACGGTCGCCGCCGGTGTGGGCTCCACGCTGCCGGTGTTCACCGCCCGTGCCGGTGGCGGGATCATCGAGGACGTGGACGGCAACCGGCTGATCGACTTCGGCTCCGGTATCGCCGTGACGTCGGTGGGCGCCTCCGCCGAGGCCGTGGTGCGGCGCGCGTCCGCGCAGCTCGCCGACTTCACCCACACCTGTTTCATGGTCACTCCGTACGAGGGCTACGTCGAGGTCTGTGAGCAGCTCGCCGAGCTGACGCCGGGCGACCACGCGAAGAAGTCGGCGCTGTTCAACTCGGGCGCCGAGGCCGTCGAGAACGCGGTGAAGATCGCCCGTGCGTACACCAAGCGCACCGCCGTCGTCGTCTTCGACCACGGCTACCACGGCCGGACCAACCTCACGATGGCGCTGACGGCGAAGAACATGCCGTACAAGCAGGGCTTCGGCCCGTTCGCGCCCGAGGTCCACCGGGTGCCGGTGGCGTACGGCTACCGCTGGCCGACCGGTGCCGAGAACGCCGGTGCGGAGGCCTCCGCCCAGGCCATCGACCAGATCACCAAGCAGATCGGCGCGGACAACGTCGCCGCGATCATCATCGAGCCGGTGCTCGGCGAGGGCGGGTTCATCGAGCCGGCCAAGGGCTTCCTCCCGGCGATCGCGCAGTTCGCCAAGGACAACGGCATCGTCTTCGTCGCCGACGAGATCCAGTCCGGCTTCTGCCGCACCGGCCAGTGGTTCGCCTGCGAGGACGAGGGCATCGTCCCCGACCTGATCACCACCGCCAAGGGCATCGCGGGCGGCCTCCCGCTCTCCGCGGTCACCGGCCGCGCCGAGATCATGGACGCCGCGCACTCCGGCGGCCTCGGCGGCACCTACGGCGGGAACCCGGTCGCCTGCGCCGGGGCCCTCGGCGCCATCGAGACGATGCGCGAGCTGGACCTGAACGGGAAGGCGAAGCGCATCGAGGAGGTCATGAAGGGCCGGCTCGCGCAGATGCAGGCGAAGCTGCCGAACGGTGACCTCATCGGTGACATCCGGGGCCGCGGCGCGATGATCGCGATCGAGCTGGTGAAGTCCGGCACCAAGGACCCCAACCCGGAGGCGGCCGGGCAGCTCGCCAAGGCCTGCCACGCCGAGGGTGTGCTGGTGCTCACCTGCGGCACGTACGGCAACGTCCTGCGCTTCCTGCCACCGCTGGTGATCGGCGAGGACCTGCTGAACGAGGGCCTCGACGTGATCGAGCAGGCCTTCGCCACCGTCTGAGGCCCACTGGGTTCCGGAGCGGCCCGGAGCGGTCCCGGAGCGGCAGCGGTCCGCGGTCCCGGAGCGGCGCGCGGCGTTTTCTCCGGGGATGACCGGCGCCCGCGTGAGGGCCTGTGAAGAAGGTGTGCGGGGGCGATGGCGGGATACCGTTCCCGCTGTCGGTCCCCCCATCGCCTGACGTACGGTTTCCGCAGATGAGAGAAACACCCCGCCCGCAGGGGACTGCGGGCGATACCGGGTCGGAGCTCCCCCAGCGCCGTCCTGGTCGTGCCTTCGCGCACACCACTGGAGCCCCGGGCTCCGGAACTCCTCACCGATCGGATGGCCGCCCGCCCCACACCCCCCGGGGCGCGCGGCACACCGGTCCGACCGTCCGTCCCGGAACAACCCCCCCTGTTCCGGGACGGACGGCTCTTCTCATTTCCGTGGTGTCGGTCCTGCCGGTCCTGTTCGCGCTCACCACCTGGCAGATCGCGGCCGACGGCCCGCTGCGCGGCCTCGACGAGCGCACCGGCCGGGCCCTCGTCGGTCACGGCCCGGCCCGGCTCACCGAATTCCTCGCCGACCTCGGCAGTACGCAGGTCGCGCTTCCGGTGCTGGGCTGCGCGATCGTCTGGTCACTGGTGCGCGGCGCACGCCGGGAACCGTTCACCGCCGCGCTCACCATGGCCGCGGTGCCGCTGCTCGTCGCCCCGCTCAAGGACTGGATCGCCCGCCCCGGGCCGCTGACCGACGCCACCGGCTACTACCCGTCGGGCCATGCGGCGACCGCCGCGGTGGCGTACGGGGCCGCGGCGCTGCTGCTCGCCCCGTATGTGAGGCGCCCATGGATGATGCCCGTCGCCGCCGTCCTGCTGACGGCGGCGACGGGCATCGGTCTGGTGCTGCGCGGCTATCACTGGCCGCTGGACGTGCTGGGCAGCTGGTTCCTGTGCGGGCTGCTGCTCCTCCCGCCGGTGCTCAGCCGCCGAAGTAGGCGTCGAAGTTCTTCGAGAACGCCCACTGGTTGAAGCGGTCCCAGTTGATCGACCAGGTCATCAGTCCGCGGAGTCCCGACCAGGTGCCGTGAGTGGCGTACGAGCCGCAGTCGGTCTTCTTCGTCAGGCAGTTCAACGCCTTGGTGACCTCGGCGGGCGAGGTGTGGCCGTTGCCCGCCTGCGTGGAGGCCGGCAGGCCGATCGAGACCTGGTCGGGGCGCAGGCCGGGGAAGACCTTGGTCTGGTCGCCCGCCACCGGGAAGCCGGTCAGCAGCATGTCGGTCATCGCGATATGGAAGTCGGCGCCGCCCATCGAGTGGTACTGGTTGTCCAGACCCATGATGGAGCCCGAGTTGTAGTCCTGGACGTGCAGCAGGGTGAGGTCGTCGCGCAGGGCGTGGATCACCGGGAGGTAGGCCCCGGCGCGCGGGTCCTGGCCGCCCCACGGGCCCGAGCCGTAGTACTGGTAGCCGAGCTGCACGAAGAAGGTCTCGGGGGCCATGGTGAGGACGAACTTGTCGCCGTACTTGGCCTTGAGGGTCTTCACCGCGGAGATCAGGTTGCCGATGACCGGCGTGGTGGGGCTGCGGAAGTCGGTGTCGCCGGTGTTCAGCGAGAGCGAGTGGCCCTCGAAGTCGATGTCCAGTCCGTCCAGACCGTACTCGTCGATGATCTTGCTGACCGAGGAGACGAAGGTGTCACGGGCGGCGGTGGTGGCGAGCTGCACCTGTCCGTTCTGGCCGCCGATGGAGATCAGCACCTTCTTGCCCGCGGCCTGCTTGGCCTTGATGGCCGCCTTGAACTCGGCCGCCGACTCGACGTTCGGGCACTCGGCGACCGGGCAGAGCGAGAAGCGGATGTCGCCCGAGGTGACGGAGGTCGGCTCACCGAAGGCCAGGTCGATGACGTCCCAGGAGTCGGGCACGTCCGCCATCCGGGTGTAGCCGGAGCCGTTGGCGAAGCTGGAGTGCAGATAGCCGACGAGGGCGTGGGCCGGCAGGTCCGTGCCGCCGCCTCCCCCGCTGCCGCCGGTCTTGGTGGTGGCGGGCACCGCGGCGGACTTGGCGGACTCGCCCGCCGAGTTGGTGGCGGTGACCTGGAAGCTGTACGCGGTCGAGGCCGCGAGGCCCGTCACGGTCGCCGAGGTACCGGTGGCGGAGAGGACCTTCGTACCGCCCTGGTAGACGTTGTAGCCGGTGGCGCCCGCGGAAGCCGTCCAGGACAGCGGGACCGAGGACGCGGTGGCCGTGCCGACCTTGAGGCCCGCGGGTACCGCCGGGAGTGCGACCGGATCACCGCCGGGGCCGACGAGGGTGAGGTCGTCGGCGTAGTAGGCGGGGATGCCGTACCAGCCGTGCGTGTAGACGCTCACCGAGGTGGTGGAAGCACCGGTCTTGAACGTGGTGGTGAGCTGCTTCCAGGCCCCGGCGGACTGCGTCCAGGTGGACACGTCGGTCGTGCCGGTGCCCTCGGCGCCCAGGTAGACGTAACTGCCCTGCACCCAGGTGCTCAGCGTGTACGTGGAGCCGGGCTTGACCGTCACGGTCTGGGAGCACTTGGCGTAGTCGCTGCCGGCCGGGGTCGCCTTCAGCGCCGAGGTGCCGCCGTGCACGGGGGTGCTGACGGCGGCTCCACTGCCGCCCGAACAGCTCCAGCCGTCCAGGCCGGCCTCGAAGTTTCCGTTGCGCGCCAGATCGGCGTCGGCCGCCGCGGCGCTCGGCGCCGAGGCTGCCAGGCCGCCGGCGGCCAGCAGGGCCGCCGTGAATGCGGCCAGAAGTCCGGTAATGCGGGCGGGGGGTCCCGTGCGTTCCACAACGGCCTCCGTGCAGGGGGAATTGAGTGTGGCGCGCACAACATGGTCCAGACCAATCCGGTTGTCAAGACCTCTGGCACCCGTCCGCCTCATCAATGTCCCCCGCAGCGGCCGCTCCCGCGGCCTCGTGCATCGCGAGTTCCAGCAGCGTGGGGTCGGTGAGTGTGCCCGATCCGTCGGGCGGGAT